>NZ_QRGQ01000050.1:0-11698 GCF_003367205.1 Arthrobacter sp. RT-1 | reverse complement strand
GAAGTCCGCGTCCGAGCCGGCCAGGGCTTCGGCCTGCTCGCCGGTCATGGAGTTCACGCCCTGGTTGGACTTGAAGTGGTACTTGACCCAGAAGCGTTCGCCTGCGGCGTTGATCCACTGGTAGGTGTGTGAGCCGTAGCCCTGCATTTCACGCCAGGAGGCGGGCAGGCCGCGGTCACCCATCAGCCAGGTGACCTGGTGTGCGGACTCGGGGGACAGGGTCCAAAAGTCCCACTGCATGTCGGCGTCGCGCAGGTGCGTGCCCGGGAGCCGCTTCTGGGAGTGGATGAAGTCCGGGAACTTGATGCCGTCACGGATGAAGAACACCGGGGTGTTGTTGCCCACGAGGTCGTAGTTGCCCTCGGAGGTGTAGAACTTCACGGCGAAACCGCGGGGATCGCGCCAGGTGTCCGGGGAGCCGTTCTCGCCGGCGACGGAGGAGAAGCGGATGAGCATCTCGGTCTCGACGCCGGGCTGCAGGAAGGCTGCCTTGGTGTAGGCCGAGATGTCCTCGGTGGTCTTGAACGTGCCGAATGCGCCGCCGCCCTTGGCATGCACTACGCGCTCCGGAACCCGCTCGCGGTTGAACTGGGCGAGCTTTTCCACCAGGTAGTGGTCGGTCAGGATGATGGCACCGTCGGCACCAACTGACTTCGAGTGGGCGTCGGACGTGACGGGGGCACCTGACTGGGTTGTCGAAATGGCAGTCATTGTTCTCCTATTTCTCTATTTCTTGCGAGGGACGATTGGAAGGAAGTTGTTGGGACTGCTGGCAGTCCTGGCAGATGCCCTGGTACATGACATCGGCGATCTGGATGGTCATCGGCTTGGCGTTCTCATCCCAGTGGGGCGTGAGGCAGGGGGCATGGCCCACAGCACAGTCCACATCCTCCACCCGGCCGCAGCTGATGCAGATGGCGTGGTGGTGGTTGTCGCCCACCCGGGTTTCGTACAGGGCCGGGGAGTGCGGCGGCTCGAACCTGCGCAGCATGTGCAGGTCCGTCAGGTCGCCCAGCACCACGTACACGGACTGGGCCGTCAGCTCGGGCAGCTCGGCGCGCGCCGCAGCAAGGATGCTTTCCGCGGGGGAGTGGGGGTGGCGTTCCACGGCGGCCAGCACGGCGAGCCGTTGCTTGGTCACCCGGCGGCCGTGAGCGCGCAGGGCACCAGCCCAGTCCTCGTGGCCGCCTGTGTGCTCCGTCATGGCTCCATTGAAACACTTATTATGAATATCTCACAATAAGGGTTGGCTAACCTCGGGACTTCCCGCCAGTAAACGCCGTCATGGAACCGTGTTGCACGGAAAGCCGTTCCCATAGTGAGCAAGGAGGAGACGTGCACAAGCACTACAACGGACTGAAGACAGCGGCGCTGTTTGGCGTCTTGTGGGCGGTCCTGCTGGGCCTGGGCGCATTGATAGGTGCAGGCACGCGCAGCTCCGCGCCCATCTGGATCATGGCGCTGGTCGGCGTGGCCACCACCGCCTACGGCTACTGGAACAGCGACAAGATCGCCATCCGGTCCATGCAGGCCTATCCGGTCATGGAGGCCCAGGCGCCGCAGCTGTACCAGATAGTCCGGGAGCTTTCGGCCCGCGCCAACCAGCCCATGCCGCGCATCTATCTGTCGCCCACCATGAGCCCGAATGCCTTCGCCACGGGCCGCAACCCCCGCAATGCCGCCGTCTGCTGCACGGAAGGTATTGTGCAGCTCCTGAACACGCGCGAGCTCCGCGGCGTCCTGGGCCACGAACTCATGCACGTCTACAACCGGGACATCCTCACGTCGTCGGTGGCGGCCGCCGTCGCCGGCGTCATCACCTCGGTGGGGCAGATGCTCCTGTTCTTCGGCGGTGACCGGCGCAACTCCAATCCGCTCGCCATGCTGGCCATGGCCCTGCTGGCACCCTTCGCGGCGTCCCTGATCCAGATGGCGATTTCGCGCACCAGGGAATACGACGCCGACGAGGAGGGCTCGCAGCTGACCGGCGATCCGCTGGCGCTTGCCTCAGCCCTGGCCCAGATCGAGCGCGGCGTGGGTATCGCGCCGCTGCCGCAGGACCAGCGGCTGGTCAACGCGTCCCACCTGATGATTGCCAACCCGTTCCGCGGCGGCGCGATGAACAAGCTGTTTGCCACGCATCCGCCCATGCGGGACAGGATCGCCCGCCTGGAGCGCATGGCCGGCGGGCCGCTGCGGTAGCCGCGTGCCGCCGTCGTGCCTTAAGCGCCAGGGAGGCCCCGCCTGGTGCGGAGACTCTTATTCGACACGCAAAGAGGCCGGCGCCACCGATATTCCGGGTGCGCCAGCCTCTTTGTGCAGCGGCAGGTTTTTTGCGCGTCGAAGGACGACGGCGCCGTGCCGTTAGCTGCGGAAGTTCACGAACTGCAGGTCGGCTTCCTCGAAGTCCTTCAGCAGCGCCATGGTGGCCTGCAGGTCATCGCGGGACTTGGACGTCACCCGCAGCTCGTCGCCCTGGATCTGGGACTTCACGGACTTGGGGGCCTCGTCGCGGATGAGCTTGTTGATCTTTTTGGCCAGGTCCTGGGCGATGCCCTCCTTGATGGAGGCTTCCAGCCGGAATTCCTTGCCGGAGGCGTAGGGCTCCCCGGTGTCCAGGGACTTCAGCGAGATGCCCCGGCGGATCAGCTTGGACTGCAGGACGTCCAGGACGGCCAGGACGCGTTCCTCGGAGTTGGCCTTCATCAGGATCTTTTCGCCGCTGAAGTCCACCTCGGCGCCTACACCCTTGAAGTCGTAGCGCTGCGCCAGTTCCTTCTGCGCCTGGTTCAGTGCGTTGGCCACTTCCTGCTTGTCTACCTTGCTTACGACGTCGAACGTTGACTCGCCTGCCATGACTCTCCTTCGCTGGTGGGAGCCCTGTGCGCGGACAGGGCATGGATCACTGCGTTCAAGCCTAATACGGATGCCCCGCCCGGTGGAGTGGAGGAATTCACAGTTCCCTCTCAGCGGACGCACGGAGGGAACGAAGGAGTGCTGGGGAGAGTTGTACGTGTTGGATTGTTGCTCGAAGGGAACGCCATGCACCGCAAAGCCGTCAGTTATGTCTCGAAAACCACCACCGCTGCGGCCGGGGCGGTGGCAACGGCGGCAACATCGGTGGCCGCAGCCGCAGTTGCTGCCTCCATCATTTTCAGTCCCGTGGCGGACGCGTCCTCCCGCCTGGAAGGTGTGCACGCAGACCTGCTCCGGGCCGTCCAGTTGAACCAGGTCACCGAGGAGCAGGCCCTGAGGTTCGAGGCGAAGCTGGCCGGGAGGATCCTGGGCGAGGCCTGACGGGCTACATTTCCGCGTGATTCCGGGGATTTTGCTCCCGCCCGGGACTCGATTCGATTCTTCGGCGGAAGTTCTGTAAAGTTGTCTTGCCCGCGGTTACTGGAAGCGGAACGGCCCGGAAACGGACGTTCCAAAGACTGCAGCCGAGGGTAGCTTCTTGTGAAGTTCGGCAGATTACCCGAGCGGCCAAAGGGGGCTGACTGTAAATCAGCTGGCAACGCCTACGGGGGTTCGAATCCCTCATCTGCCACCCAAGGAAAGCCTCCGGAACCTGATGGTTCCGGAGGCTTTTTCGTGTCCCGGCATTGATGCCGGCCGGGCCGCCCCGCTTCATTGGCTATCCCCGGCTTCACGGCCCCGCCAGCAGTCAGTTCTCCCCGCCTGATGGTCTATTCCCCGCGGCGTTTCAGGGGGAGTAGTCCATCAGACGGGGAGAATTCTCGGGGGGACATGGGCGCCAAAATCGCCGTCGACACCATACCGGCCCGGGCGTAGTCTGGCAGTTATCGGCGCACGCGCCCCGATGCCCTGCGTCGATACATCCATCGATAAAGGAGGATTCAATGAGTGCTGTACGTGAATTCATGACCACGGATGCACGATGTATTAAGGAAAACCAGTCCCTGGTGGATGCAGCCCGGATGATGATGGACCTGGACTGCGGATCACTGCCGATCTGTGGTGATGACGGCAAGTTGAAGGGCATGATCACCGACCGCGACATCGTTCTCAAGTGCGTTGCCGCCGGCCGCGATCCCGGCCAGATGATGGCCCGGGACCTTGCCGCCGGGCGCCCCCACTGGATTGATGCCGACGCCAACGTGGACGCTGCCATCGAGATGATGGAAAAGCACCAGGTCCGGCGGCTTCCCGTGATCGCCGACCACAAGCTGGTGGGCATCATCAGCCAGGGTGACATCGCACGCAACTACTCGGAGCAGCGTGTGGGCGAACTGGTGGAGCATATTTCAGAACGCCATCGGGTGTAGCGCCACTACGGCAGCGCAAGCACGTGGCCTTGTCCGCGGATCCCGTCCTACCAGGTTCGGACCCGCGGACAAGCTTTAACACCCCGCAAGCAGGCGGGGAATCAATTCAGCGCAATCAGGAGCATCTGGCTGGTGCCCGGAATGCAGGTCTGCAGAATGGCGCGGGGGAACCCTCCGAATACGTTGAGTACGTCGTTGGTGGTGCCCGGGTTGGGAACCTGTCCGCGGGCCGTTGCCGTGTAGGTTCCGTAGCCGGGGATGCTTACCGTTTCCCCTACCCCGATCCCGGAGAACCGTGCCCAGCCGCCGCAGAAATCATGCTCGGTGATGAACAGCGAATATCCGTCGCCCGGGGTGTAGTGGATCGGGCCGATGCAGGCGTCCACCATTTCCTGCCCGCCGGCGCCCGCAACATAAATGGTCCGCACGGCGGGAGCAGCCGGAACAAAGGCGGGGGCCGGGGCGGGTGCCGGAGCCGCGGCCTGGGCCGGCGCGGACACCGGTGCAGCTGCCGGGGCGGGCGCTGCCACTGCCGGTCCGGTCAGCACAAGGGTCTGGCCAGGCACGATCACGCTGTAGGGACTGAGGCCGTTGGCGGCGAGCATGGCGTTCATGTCCACGCCGTGCCTGCCCGCGATGGCCCCCACAGTGTCGCCGGGAACCACGGTGTAAAGGTTCGGGTCGCCGGCCGGTGCCGGTTCAGGGGCGGGGGCCGGCGGAGCCGGTGCGGGTTCCACGGGTGCCGGTTCCGATGCCGCAGGGGCAACTGCCGCCGGAGCTTCTGCTGCCGGGACGGCGGCAGGTTCCTGCCCGGGAACCGCACCGACGCCGGCCTCGACGGCGGTGCCGTCGCCGGCAGGTGCCGCGGCGCCGGCAACCTGGCCAGCCGCCGTCGCGCCCTGGCTGACGGAGCCCTGGTTCAGGGAAGCCGGCGGCGCTGCCAAGGCTCCCACGCCTACCGCTGCTACGACAGCAGCGGTGGCCATTCCGGCCCACAGCCTGTTGCTGATGGCCGGCCGGCCCGTGGTCAGGTCGGTGCGGGGTTCGTCAGTGGCGAAGCTTCTGCTCTCGCCTTCAGGTGTAGTGAGGTAAGGCTCGTTCATGGGTGGCCCATCCGGGGTCGGTCCGGCCGGGCGCGGAAGCGGGCCGGCAGGACGGAGCGAGATGCAGCGTGCCGGCAGCCCAGGCACATGCCGGGGCCGCGCAGGCAGCGCGGGATGGAGGCATCCGCATACCCAGAAATACGGAGGCTCCGCGAGGAAGCGGAACCTCCGGAAGCCAACCCGGGGGACCCGCCAGTGCGTGTTCGGTCCTAGGAGTCCCGAGTCTAGGAAGCGGGCATGGGGCACGGCACCAGTAGGAATTACCCGAATTTTTTAGGCCGGTACTTGGTGGCGCCGCAGCTGCTACTCACGCAAGCAGGGCGCACATACCTGCCCCCCGGAGCCGGTCCGGCAAGGAAGCGGCCTACAGTGCGCGCTGTTCCTTAAGCTCTGCAATTTCCCGGCGAAGCGAGGTAATTTCGGCCACGAGATCTGCCACTTCCTCCCGGATCGGTTCCTCCATGGCGTCGGCGGTGGTTTCGGCGGTGTCCTCCACCCTTTGGACCAGCCAGGACGCGATGGATGCCGTGACCACACCCAGGACGGCGATGCCGCTCATCATGAGCGCGGCGGCGACCATCCGGCCGATGGGTGTCACCGGGTACATATCGCCGTAGCCAACAGTGGTGATGGTGGTCATGGCCCACCACAGCGCATCACCGAAAGTCACGATCTTCGCGTCCGGCGCTGACTGCTCCACGTCCAGGACGGCGAGTGCCCCCACGAACACCAGCATCGCCGCGGAACCGGCCACATAGGTGACCACGCGGCCCCGGAGCGTATCGCCCAGTGTCCGGTGCAGCACGGACAGCAGCGTCACCAGCCGCAGGAGCCGCAGCGGGCGGAGCAGCGGCAGGGCCACGATGAGCAGCTCGTGCAGGTTGCGGACGAACCAGTCCCACCGGTCGGTGGAGAGCCAAAGGTTGGCTGCGTAGTCCACAGCAAAGATGCCCCACGTCACCCACATCACGCCCTCAAGCCACAGTGCCGCGCTGCCTTCGACGCGGCCGATCACCTGCCACGCATAGGCACCCAGGAAGACGAGCGCAGTGACCGTGAGCGGCCAGTCCGCCAGGTCCCGGTAGCGTTGTTGCGTCATGCAGGAAATCCTACGCGGGCGGACCTGCCGCCTGCCGGGCAATGTTACCGGCGGGTAGCATTGGGGGATGCACCTGCTCCTGAGAACCCTTCTGATGCTGTTCCGTTCGGCCCGGCGGCAGCCGCTGACTGTCTGGGACAACTCATCGCTTCCCCTGCGCGTCCTGCCCACGGACATCGACATCGCCCTGCACGTCAACAACGGCATGTACCTGTCGCTGATGGACCTGGGCCGTTTCGACCTCATGGTGCGCAGCGGGGTGTGGAAGCGGATGCGCCGGCGCGGCTGGGGACCGGTGGTGTCCGCTGAAACCATCGCCTTCCGTAAGTCACTGCAGCTGTGGCAGCAGTACACCATTGAGACCCGCATCATCGGGTTGGACGCCAAAGCCATCTACTTCGAACAGCGGATGGTGTCCGACGGCGAAATTTACGCGCGTGCCTACATCGCCACCCGCCTGGTCACCAAGGCAGGGCCGGTCAGCCAGGAGGACATCCTTCAGGAGTTCGGCGAGCCCCCTCTGGATCTGGTGCTGCCGGAATGGATCCACGAGTGGCGGGCTGCGAGTGCTTTGCCGGGCAGCCGGACTCCGGCGCCGCACGCCTGGGGGAGCAACCCCTGAGGGTTTGCTAGGCCCCCACGTCTCGCCGTTCAAGCCCGACGGCGGCCAGCGCCACGAGCGCGGCAGAAAGGCTCCAAAGCCACCCGGCTGCCGCCCAGTCGGCACCGTTTGCCACCGGTGAGTTCCCGTAGGCCCAGTGGTACGGGCTGAGATTCAGCAGCCACTCCACGTCCTTACTCTGCCGCCCGACGGCATTGAAGACATATCCCAGCACACCGACGGCAGCCCCGGCGGCCAGTCCATAGGTCCTTCGGCCGGTCACGGCGCCCGCGCAAAGGGCGGCGGTGCCGCTGAGCAGGGCCAGGCCGGCGAAGAGGACCGTGGCGCCCAACAGGTTTCCTGGCTCTATGCCCAGCTGGGACGGCCCGTTGAGCAGGAGCACCAGGACAAAGACCAGGCCTGCCAGGAGCGCCACCCGCAGCAGCAGGGCGAGGGCCCGCTCAAGGACCACTTGGACCCGCTTCACACTGTGGGCCAAGGTCAGCTCGAGCTGGCCGGACTCCTCGTCCCCGCCCACGGCAGCCGCGCCCCAGGCCACGGACGAGATGGTCATCAGCAGGAAGCCGAGCAGCCCGAACAGTGTGGCCTGCGTGTAGCCGGGGCCGGTGGCGATCTGGTCGTAGTTGAGGGCCTTGGTCATCTCGGACGGAAGGGCATCGATCATGTCCTGCATCTGAGCGCTGCCGCCGATGGAGGGGTACAGCGGCAGGTAGAGGAAGGCGGCAGCTGCCAGTCCGGCCGCCCAGCCGAGGGTGGAGCGCCAGGTGTCGAAGAAGGACCGGCGGAACAAGGGCAGGGTGGTTGTCACCGGGCATCCCCCCGGGGCCCGGCGTACATCTTCAGTACCGCTTCCTCCAGGTCAGGCTCGTCGAGGACAAGGTCCGTCAGCTCAAGCGAAGCAAGCACCCGGACCAGCGGCTGGATGGCACCCTCCAATGTGGCCGACAGCGTGACAGCGCCGTCGGACTCAAGCATCTCCACCTGCCCGACGCCGGGAACCCCACTGAGCAGCGCAACGGCGTCGTGCTTTCCGATGCCGGTGGCCGTGAGGCGGACGCGGCGCACGGCCCCTTCGCGCAGTCCGCTGACCGATTCGACGGCAATGATGCGTCCGTCCCGGAGGATGGCAACTGTGTCCGCAGTCTGCTGGACCTCGCTGAGGACATGGGAGCTGAGGAAGATGGTTTGCCCGCGGTGCCGGGCCTCGCGCACCATCGCATGGAATTCCTGCTGCACCAGCGGGTCCAGGCCGCTGGTTGGCTCATCCAGCACAAGCAGTTCGGGCTGGTGCATGAAGGCCTGCACAAGGCCGAGCTTTTGCTTGTTGCCCTTGGACAGCTTGCGGGTGTGCCGGTCCAGGTCCAGCGTTAGCCGTTCCGCCAGTTCCTCCACCCGGCCACGCGGGACAGGGCCGCTGATCGCCTGGTAATGGGCCAGCAGCTTGCGGCCCGTCACCCGTCCCTCCAGGAACAGCTCTCCTGGCAGGTAACCGATCCTGCGCCGCAGCTCCGGGCCGCCGGCACGGGGATCACTGCCCAGAACCCTGATTTCGCCAGCTGAGGGACGAATGATGTCCAGCAGGCAGCGCATTGTGGTGGTCTTGCCGGCACCGTTGGGACCGATCATTCCGAAGACGGAACCGGCCGGTACCGTGAAGTCAACGCCATGCAGCACTTCCCGGCGGCCGAAACTCTTGGTCAAGGACCGGGCCGAAATTACGGTGGCCATAGGCCCTCCTGGATGCGGCAGGCAACGCTGATGACCCCCCGGACTAGGCCCCCAGCGACCCGCTGTATACGAGCAGGCGCCGGTTATTCCCGATGACGCGGGCAGCGAACAGCCGCGACAATCACGGGGCGTCCCGCGTACCGTTGACTCATGGCTACCCTTGACATCACCGGTGAACAGTTCGCATCAACCATCGAAGGCAATGACATTGTCCTGGTCGATTTTTGGGCTGAATGGTGCGGTCCCTGCAAGCAGTTTGGCCCCACCTACTCGGCTGTCTCTGAGAAGCACCCGGATGTCCTCTTCACCAAGGTGGACACGGAGGCTGAGCAGCAGCTCGCCGCCGAGGCCGGCATCTCGTCCATCCCCACGCTGATGGCATTCCGCGAAAAGGTGCTGGTGTTCTCGCAGCCCGGCGCACTGAACGCCCAGCAGCTCGAACAGGTGGTGGACGCCGTGAAGGCTCTGGACATGGAAGAAGTCCACGCCCACGTGGCACGCCAGCGGGAGGAAGCCGCAGCCGCCAGCAAGCCGGCCGGGCCGCAGGACGGCTCCCAGATCCCCGACGCCTGATCTCTCCTGACACAAACAAATGCGGGACCTCCCACAGGGGAGGTCCCGCATTTGTTTAAACCGGGCTAGATTCGTTCCACCTTGACCGGCTCGGCGAGCAGTGCGCTCAACGATTCGTTCAGGTCCTGCACGGCGATGCCCTTGGAGTGCTTGTCCAGATCCTCTTCGGAGGCCCACTGCTCGGTCAGGACCAGCTTCTCCTCGGTGGCTTCCGTCAGTTCGTAGCGGATGCAGCCCGGCTCGTTCACCACCTCGTCGATGGCGATTTCCAGGGCGAGCTTCACGCGGAAAAACTCGCCGTCGTTGGGGATGAACGTTGCCTGCAGGTCGATGGGTGCACTCATGGATTTCACAATACCGGCCTCCTGCCCCTGCCCAGGTTCTGTTGCGCCGGGCCAGCCTGAATGCTTCTTTTGCCGGGGACGTGTTGGTAGCGTGCCACCATGCGTGCTTATACAGCCGGAGACACTGACGTTCCACTGCTCGAAGAGACCATCGGAGCGAACTTTGAGCGGGTTGTGGCACGGTTTCCGTACCACGACGCCCTCATCGAGGCGGGGCCGGTGCCGGGTGCGGACGCCCGGCGCTGGAGCTACACCAAGATGAACGACGACGTCGACCGGCTGGCCCGTGCGCTCCTCGCCGTGGGCATCGCCAAAGGGGACCGGGTGGGAATCTGGAGCCCCAACTGCGCCGAGTGGACGCTGCTGCAGTATGCCACCGCGAAGGCCGGCGCCATCCTGGTCAACGTCAACCCCGCCTACCGCAGCCACGAACTCGAGTTCGTGGTGAAGCAGAACGGCATGCGGATGCTGGTGACGGCGCCGTCTGACCGGAACAGCGACTACGTGGGCATGGCCCGCCATGCGCTTGCCGAGTGCCCCGGGCTGCGCGAACTCGTGTTTCTCCCGGCGCCCGGAGGCGACGTGCGCGACGACGGCGCGACACCACTCACTGACGCGGAACTGACGTACGCCGAACTGCTGAAGAGGGCGGACGGCGTCGGGCATTCCCTACTTAAGGCCCGGATGGCGGAACTGAGCCCGAACGACCCCATCAACCTGCAGTACACCTCCGGCACCACAGGCTTCCCGAAGGGTGCCACCCTGACCCACCACAACATCCTGAACAACGGCTACGCCATCGGGGAACTGCTGGGCTACACCGAGCATGACCGGGTGGTGATCCCGGTGCCGTTCTACCACTGCTTCGGCATGGTGATCGGGAATCTGAACGCGCTGAGCCACGGTGCGGCCACCATTATCCCGGGCCGCGGTTTCTCGCCGGCGGCCACCCTCGAGGCCGTGCAGGATTTCGGCGGCACCTCGCTGTACGGGGTGCCCACCATGTTCATCGCCGAGCTCGCCCTCCCGGACTTCGCCTCATACGACCTGTCCACCCTCCGCACCGGCGTCATGGCGGGCTCGCTGTGCCCCATCGAAGTGATGAACCGGGTCATTTCCGACATGAACATGAAGGATGTGGCCATCTGCTACGGCATGACCGAAACGTCGCCGGTTTCCACGATGACGCGGCAGGGGGACACGCTGCAGCACCGGACGGAGACGGTGGGCCGGACCATGCCGCACCTGGAGAACAAGATCGTGGATCCTGCCTCCGGTGAGGTCCTGGAACGCGGGCAGATCGGTGAACTGCTCACCCGCGGTTATGCGGTCATGGCCGGGTACTGGAACCAGCCGGAGAAGACCGCCGAAGCGATCGACGCGGACGGCTGGATGCACACCGGAGACCTGGCCCGGATGGACGATGAAGGATTTGTGATCATCGAGGGCCGGATCAAGGACATGGTGATCCGCGGCGGTGAAAACATCTACCCGCGGGAAATCGAGGAGTTCCTCTACACGCACCCGGCCATACGGGACGTGCAGGTGATCGGTGTCCCGGACGAAAAGTACGGCGAGGAGCTGATGGCCTGCATCATCCTCAAACCCGGGGCAGCGCCCTTGGACTCCGATGCCGTTGCCGGGTTCTGCCGCGGGCACCTGGCGCATTACAAGATCCCCCGCTATGTGGAGGTCCGGGACAGCTTCCCCCTGACGGTGTCCGGGAAGGTCCGCAAGGTGGAGATGCGGGAGGAAGCCGTGGCCCGGCTGGGGCTCTAACTGCAACGCGGGGTCAGATCTGGCCCAAAAACCGGGTCTCTTCGGGCCGGATCTGACCCCGGGTTGGGTGGGTGCGCCTATACCTGTGGATAACTCCAGAAGGTATTCCTTTGGGGGTGCACACTTGGTGCCATGGTTACTGCCAGGCCACTTCCCGAGACTCT
>NZ_QRGQ01000049.1:0-433 GCF_003367205.1 Arthrobacter sp. RT-1 | reverse complement strand
CGCCTCGCGGGCGTTGTCCAGCTGCAGCCGCTTCCCGCCCGGCAGGAACAACTCCCCCGCAGCCGCATCAAGAACCACCGGCTGGTCCCCCACCACCGTGATCTGCAGGTCGCCCGCGCCCTTCAACTCGCCCCACGTCTCGGACTCCGAGGACGTGACCTCACCGTTGGCATCAACACCGGTCACCGTCACCACCCCCGACTCCGGATCCGCCGAGTAAATCCGGTCATCCTCCCCCACAGCAGACACGGTGCCCTCGGAGCCCACCAGCACCGGCTCGGTGGCCTCCTCATCAAAACCATTCACCGTGGACGGCGACACCGCCCACACCTTGCCCGAAGCCGCATCCGTCACCGAGATCACCTCGGAGCCGAAACTCACATCAGCAGCCCCCGGCAACTGCTTATCCCCACCCAGGCGCATGTTCGCCGGC
>NZ_QRGQ01000048.1:0-433 GCF_003367205.1 Arthrobacter sp. RT-1 | reverse complement strand
GCCGGCGAACATGCGCCTGGGTGGGGATAAGCAGTTGCCGGGGGCTGCTGATGTGAGTTTCGGCTCCGAGGTGATCTCGGTGACGGATGCGGCTTCGGGCAAGGTGTGGGCGGTGTCGCCGTCCACGGTGAATGGTTTTGATGAGGAGGCTACCGAGCCGGTGCTGGTGGGCTCGGAGGGCACCGTGTCTGCTGTGGGGGAGGATGACCGGATTTACTCGGCGGATCCGGAGTCGGGGGTGGTGACGGTGACCGGTGTTGATGCCAACGGTGAGGTCACGTCTTCGGAGTCCGAGACGTGGGGCGAGTTGAAGGGCGCGGGCGACCTGCAGATCACGGTGGTGGGGGACCAGCCGGTGGTTCTTGATGCGGCTGCGGGGGAGTTGTTCCTGCCGGGCGGGAAGCGGCTGCAGCTGGACAACGCCCGCGAGGCG
>NZ_QRGQ01000047.1:0-517 GCF_003367205.1 Arthrobacter sp. RT-1 | reverse complement strand
TTCCCGTGCCATCGAGGCCGGGATGGGCCCGTGGCCATCGAGCATGGCCGGTTCATCGGTGAGGCCAAGTAGGGCGAACACCGGGACGGTGATCAGCACGTCCGTCCGAGGGGCCGGTACTTTTCCGGCGAGGGGGCCAGCGGGTGCTGTGGTGTTTGGATTGCCGCTCGCGAAGATGTGCCCGTTGGTTGGGTAGTGGCCGGTGTCTGGGATGCCCAGGTCCGCGGTTGCTTCGTCCGAACTGACGAGCGTGGCGAGCCCGATGAAGGCCTCGGGGAGCTGTTCATCAATGCCAGCCTGGTCCTGGCTGCGGGTGTGGGGTTGGCCGCTGCCTGCTGTGTCCGCGCCAGCCAAGGTGGTGCGGGTCAGGAGGCGGTGGGCCAGGACGTCGGCGCGTCGTTGGGGCAGGGTGCGGGTTTCGTGGGGTCCCTGGAGGCCGCGTGCCATGGCGGTGGTGCTGTTCCAGATCGCTGACGCCGAGTCGGCGGGCAGGTACGCGGAGAACCAGGCCATCCCG
>NZ_QRGQ01000046.1:378-812 GCF_003367205.1 Arthrobacter sp. RT-1 | reverse complement strand
GTGGCCTAACCCCTTGTGGGAGGGAGCTGTCGAAGGTGGGACTGGCGATTGGGACTAAGTCGTAACAAGGTAGCCGTACCGGAAGGTGCGGCTGGATCACCTCCTTTCTAAGGAGCACCTACAAATCACTGTCTGCCGCGTATGTGGTGGCGGGGGTTTGTCAGGAGTACAGCCCGTTGCGCAGACGATTGTTCTGCGGCGGGTGCTCATGGGTGGAATATCAACAAATAGGTGCCTGGTGGCACGGACCGGCTTGTGAGTACGGACGCTCTTTCTTTCCTTCGGGAATGTGAGTGTCCTGGAAAGCGGCTGGGTCGTTGCTGGCGGGTAGTGTTTGGCACACTGTTGGGTCCTGAGACAACAGGACCGGTTCTCTTCTGTGAGGGAGGGTTCTGGTACTTGTGTGTTTCTGGTTTCCTGGCTGCACCGATCAT
>NZ_QRGQ01000046.1:0-368 GCF_003367205.1 Arthrobacter sp. RT-1 | reverse complement strand
TCACGAAAGTTGGTAACACCCGAAGCCGGTGGCCTAACCCCTTGTGGGAGGGAGCTGTCGAAGGTGGGACTGGCGATTGGGACTAAGTCGTAACAAGGTAGCCGTACCGGAAGGTGCGGCTGGATCACCTCCTTTCTAAGGAGCACCTACGAATCACTGTCTGCCGCGTATGTGGTGGTGGGGGTTTGTCAGGAGTACAGCCCGTTGCGCAGACACAGGTTCTGCGGCGGGTGCTCATGGGTGGAATATCAACAAATAGGTGCCTGGTGGCACGGACCGGCTTGTGAGTACGGACGCTCTTTCTTTCCTTCGGGAATGTGAGTGTCCTGGAAAGCGGCTGGGTCGTTGCTGGCGGGTAGTGTTTGGCA
>NZ_QRGQ01000045.1:0-2669 GCF_003367205.1 Arthrobacter sp. RT-1 | reverse complement strand
CGCCACCCACGTCTCCTCCGGTGTTTTCGAGGAAAGGGTCGTGGTTGACGACCGGCTGGTGACCGGCCAGAACCCGGCGTCAGCTGCCGGTGTGGCCAAGGAGATGGAGAAGCTCTTCGCAGCGGTCATCCACCAGGAAAAGGCCGAGGAGCAGCATGAGGCGGAGGCCTTGCGCGCCCAGAAGGACGCGATTAAGGCGGCTGCTGCTGCCGAAGGGGAGCAGTAACACAACGCTCACTGAGGCTGGCGGACACGCTGCAAGGACGCCAGCATTTAGCCCTTGAGCCGTGGGGACCGATCGCCATACAGTGACTGCCAACGACACTTCAGGAGAGACGACATGTCCCTTGTCCGCGTGCATAACTTCTCGGTCTCCCTCGACGGCTTCGGCACCGGTGAGGGCCAGCAACTGGACGCTCCGTTCGGTCACGCAGGCACGCGGCTGCTGGAGTGGGCCTTCGAGACGCGGACCTTCCGCGCGATGGGCATCCATGGGGAATCGGAAGGATCCTTCGGCATCGACGAGGCGTTCGCCAGCCAGTGGGGACCCGGGGTCGGCGTCGAAATCCTGGGGCGCAACAAGTTCGGCCCTCAGCGCGGTCCCTGGGAGAACGAGGACTGGAAGGGGTGGTGGGGCGAGAACCCTGTGTTCCACACCCCTGTGGTTGTCCTGACACACCATCCCCGGCCGGTCCTCGAGATGGAAGGCGGAACAACCTTCCATTTTGTTGACGCGGACCCGGTCTCCGCGCTTGAGAAGGCCCGCGCTTTCGCCGGGGGACTGGACGTCAGGATCGGCGGCGGCGCCAGCACGGTGCGGCAGTTCCTCGAGGCCGACCTGATCGACCACATGCATGTGGTCCTCGTGCCGATCCTCCTGGGCCGTGGCGAACGGCTCTGGGACGGGCTCGAAGGACTCGAAGCACGTTTTGAGATTGAAGCGACCCCTTCTCCCCAAGGCGTGGTGCACCTGGTCTTTACCCGTCGCCCGGCCCGTTGACCCGTCACGCTGGGGAGGGCATGGGAACGCGGCCAGGCTTCCTCGGTCACTCCCCGCAGTCGCGGCAGTGCTATTGAAGGTCAAAGAGGCGTTGCGCTCGTTCACCTTCAAGGACAGGTTGCGGCTCCGGCAGCGTTCAACGATGGCGCCCACGTTCGGTTCTCGGACTATGCCATTACCCGTGTCAGGGGAGTCGGTCCGGCCGTGACGCCCGTAAGGTCGATTTATGGGCACCAAACGAAACGGCGAGCTGGAAGGGCAAAGCTCCATCAACGAGCTGCTCGACAAGCCCATCGGCGACAAGCCAATCCAGCTGCCGCTGCCGTTCCATCTCCAGGTCCGGCCGGGGGAATTCCGCCGCGCGTCCTGAGGCACGGCCAAGGCATGACGACGGCGGGACTCGCCTTCCCGCCGTCGTCCCGGAATCTAGTGTTCAGAGGTCGTGCGGGCAAATTTCGGTGCCCGCCAGCCCAGGCCTTCCCTGCCCGAATGAGGGTTCGTCGTCGCTTCCCGCCCAGATGACACCGCCTCCGGGGCAGGGCATCACGTCGAACGCGCGGCCATCAAGCTGCGCCCGCAGATGGCTTCCGTCATCCTCAACCACTTCCCAGCCCGCCGCTGGCAGCGCTCCCCGATAGTGCTGCAACACGTCGGCGCCTTCCGAGAGCTTGAACCAGCGGGTACAGCCGCCGACGCCACTCATGCCGCCGCCACTGAAATGGCCGATGTGGCTGATGGAATCGAACGTCTGCTGGGCTTCACGATCTGCGCTGGCCATGGGTTCATCGGTGCCCTCGGTCACGCATTGCGGAGCGGAAACGAATTGGTTTTCCATCTTCTGGCCCAACGCCGCGGGGGTGACGGCGAACATCCCGATCAGCATGAGGACCGGGATGGCCACGGCCGTCAGCCGCATCCACGGGCGTGTCGAGATCATGAAGCCGATCATGGCAACCACCGCGACCAGACCGAGCCCCAATCCGGAGGGTCCGGCCGTGAGCCCCCACGTGAGACCCTCCAACGGGGTACCGCTCACATCGCCGTAAATTCTCATGAATTCGTAGTGGACCATCACGGCCAACACCGCCAGGCCTGCCCCAACGACGAGAAGCACTGCAGCAGAAACGGCTCGGCCGGTCACGGGCATGGCTCATTGTATTCCCGCTCCAGTTCTCGAGACAGGTGGCGGCTGCTGCTGCCCGCTTCTCGATCGTATTTGAAGGATTCCGGGCATTTCGTCGACTTTGCCTCCATTCAGGGCGGCCAGCCCCCGCGCGACGAGGTGGACTCGAAAGATCCCATCCAGGTTGCCTTCACGGAGGATGAGACCACGCGCGCCGGCCTCTACAACACCGCCCGCGTCGACGTTGTTGATCCGGACCAGTACGACGCCGTCTACCTCGTGGGCGGCCACGGCACCATGTGGGACTTCCCGGACAGTGAAGGCCTGCAGAGCCTGGTGGCCAGGGTTTACAACAACGGCGGTTTGGTGGGTGCGGTGTGCCACGGACCGGCCGGACTGCTGAACGTGGAACTGGAGAACGGGCTTCGCCTCGTCGAGGGCCGGAGGGTGGCCGCCTTCACCAACGACGAGGAGGTCGCCGCAGGCAAGGACAAGGTCATTCCGTTCTTCCTGGCAGACCGGCTTGAGGAACAGGGCGCCACCCAC
>NZ_QRGQ01000004.1:0-86257 GCF_003367205.1 Arthrobacter sp. RT-1 | reverse complement strand
GGTGACTCACCCCCCGCCCCCGCCGATTCATGCTTGTGCCGGAAAACCGGGCTGTTAGACGTCAGCGCCTTCAGCAGGTTCCGTGGTGTGGGCGCGCTCGGTCTCAGCCGCGCCTTCTTCCTCGGCTACCACCGGGGCGAGCGAGAGCTTTCCGCGGTCGTCGATCTTGGTGATTTCCACCTGGACCTTCTGGCCGACGGAGACCACGTCGTCCACGTTGTCCACGCGCTTGCCGTTGGCCAGCTTGCGCAGTTCGGAGATGTGCAGGAGGCCGTCCTTGCCCGGGGTCAGCGACACGAAGGCACCGAAGGTGGTGGTCTTGACGACCGTACCCAGGTAGCGCTCGCCGATTTCCGGGACCTGCGGGTTCGCGATGGCGTTGATGGCGGAGCGTGCTGCGTCTGCAGACGGGCCGTCGGTGGCGCCAATGTAGACCGTGCCGTCGTCCTCGATGGAGATGTCGGCGCCGGTGTCTTCCTGGATCTGGTTGATCATCTTGCCCTTGGGGCCAATGACCTCGCCGATCTTGTCCACGGGGATCTTCACGGCGATGACGCGCGGTGCGAACTCGGAGAGCTCATCCGGGGTGTCGATGGCCGAGTCCATGACCTCGAGGATGTGCAGGCGTGCTTCGCGGGCCTGCTTCAGGGCTGCTGCCAGCACCGAAGCGGGGATGCCGTCGAGCTTGGTGTCCAGCTGGATGGCCGTGACGAACTCGGAGGTGCCGGCAACCTTGAAGTCCATGTCGCCGAAGGCGTCTTCGGCGCCAAGGATGTCAGTCAGTGCTGCGTAGCGGGTCTGGCCGTCCACCTGGTCGGAGACCAGGCCCATGGCAATACCGGCGACGGCGGCCTTCAGGGGCACACCGGCGTTCAGCATGGACAGGGTGGAGGCGCAGACAGAACCCATCGACGTCGAACCGTTGGAGCTGAGCGCCTCGGATACCTGGCGGATGGCGTACGGGAACTCCTCGCGGGACGGCAGGACCGGCACGAGGGCCCGCTCTGCCAGGGCACCGTGGCCGATTTCGCGGCGCTTGGGCGAGCCCACGCGGCCGGTCTCACCGGTGGAGTACGGCGGGAAGTTGTAGTTGTGCATGTAGCGCTTGGTCTTGACCGGCGACAGCGAGTCAATCTGCTGTTCCATCTTCAGCATGTTCAGCGTGGTGACACCCATGATCTGGGTTTCGCCGCGCTCGAAGATGGCGGAGCCGTGGACGCGGGGCAGGACCTCAACCTCGGCGGTGAGCTGGCGGATGTCCGTCAGGCCGCGGCCGTCGATGCGGACCTGGTCCTTGAGGATGCGCTGGCGCACTACGTGCTTGGTGACCGAGCGGAATGCTGCGGACACTTCCTTGTCACGGCCTTCGAACTGCTCGGCCAGGGCGGCGGAAACCTCGTCCTTCAGCGCGTCTGAAGCGTCATTGCGCTCCTGCTTGTCCGCGATCTGGAAGACAGCAGCCAGCTTTTCAGCGGCAGCTGACTCAACAGCGGCGTAGACGTCGTCCTCGTAGTCGAGGAAGACGGGGAACTCAACGGTGGGCTTGGCTGCACGGGCGGCCAGGTCGGCCTGCGCCTCGCACAGAGCCTTGATGAACGGCTTGGCAGCCTCGAGGCCCTCGGAGACAACCTCTTCGGTGGGGGCGGTGGCGCCCTGTTCCTTGATCAGGTTCCAGGAGTTGTCCGTCGCTTCAGCTTCGACCATCATGATGGCGACGTCGTCACCGGCGATGCGGCCGGCCACAACCATGTTGAAGACGGAGTTTTCCAGCTGGGAGTGCTTGGGGAAAGCAACCCACTGGGAGCCGTTTTCGTCAGCGACCAGGGCAACGCGGACGCCGCCGATGGGGCCGGAGAACGGCAGGCCGGACAGCTGGGTGGACATCGAGGAGGCGTTGATGGCCACCACGTCGTACAGCTCGTCCGGGTTGATCGCCAGGACGGTGACCACGATCTGGACCTCGTTGCGCAGGCCCTTGATGAAGGCAGGGCGCAGGGGGCGGTCCATGAGGCGGCAGGCCAGGATGGCTTCGGTGGACGGACGTCCTTCACGGCGGAAGAACGAGCCCGGGATGCGGCCGGCAGCGTACATGCGCTCTTCGACGTCGACCGTCAGCGGGAAGAAGTCGAAGCCTTCACGCGGGTGCTTGCCGGCGGTGGTGGCGGACAGCAGTGCGGTGTCTTCGTCGATGTACACCATGGCTGCGCCGGCTGCCTGCTTGGCGAGGCGGCCGGTTTCGAAGCGGATTACACGCTTGCCAAAGCGGCCATTGTCAATGACTGCTTCTGAGAACTGGATTTCGGGACCCTCCAAGAGAGTCACCTCCGTTTCTTTCTTACGGAGCCCAGCCGCATCAACCCAGCCAGCATCTGTCTACTGGCCCTGCACCCGGTCATCGATCGAGACCCACGGGCCGGGGCTTCAGTCAACGAAGCCTTCCCGGGGATCACTACCGAGGACCGCGAATGCGTGATGCGGTTGATCCTCCTGTTTAGTTTTTATTTGAAGAAGGCGGCCCGTTCCATGCCGGAAAGGGCCGCCCCCGAAGTGCGACTAGCGGCGCAGGCCGAGGCGCTCGATGAGCGAACGGTAGCGGGCGATGTCGGTCTTCTTGAGGTAGCTCAGCATGCGCTTGCGGCGACCAACCATGGCCAGCAGACCGCGCTGGGTGTGGTAGTCGTGCTTGTGCTCCTTCATGTGCTCAGTCAGATCCTTGATCCGCTGGGTCAGGACAGCAACCTGGACCTCGGGTGAACCCGTGTCGCCTTCGCCGGTTGCGTATTCCTTGATGATGGACTGCTTTACAGCGGCGTCAAGTGCCACAATAACTCCTAGTAAATGTGCCGTGAGGGCCCAGGTCAGAAAATCACTGCCGGGTCTGCCGCCGCGGCATAACCCCGGGAGAACAGGGATGCCGTACGCAACAGGAACCAGCCGCCACGGACTGCAGCCGGATCCATCGTCCAGTTTACCGGCCGCGGCCTAATGTTGTCGAAACAGGGCGCCGCCGGAGAGCCGCTGCGGGAAGACGGTGCCCCGGTCAGCCCTGGAGCCGGTCCCGGATGGCGGCCATCCCGTGCAGCACTTCCTGGAAACTGGTGCTGAGGGGCGACAGGCCAATTCGGATGCCGCGCGGAGACCGGAAATCGGGGATGACGTCGTCGTCCCACAGCGCTGCAACCGTTGCCTTCGTGAACCCGGGGTGGTCCACGGTGATGTGGCTGCCCCGCTCCCCCGGATCACGGGGCGTCGCCAGTTCAGCCCCCAGGGGTGCCAGCCATTCATCGAACACCTCGACGGCGAACCCCGTCAGTTGAACCGACTTCTTCCGGATGGCCGCCATGGACGCTTCCTCGATGAGGTCCAGGGTGCCGCGCATGGCCAGCATCCCGAAGATTGCGGGAGTGCCGCTCAGGAATCCCCTGATGCCCGCCGCAGGCTCATACCCGGCCGCCATCTCGAAGGCATCCTTCCGGCCCATCCAGCCCCAGATGGGCTGGTTGAGCGAGGTCAGGTGCCGCCGGTTGACGTAGGCGAACGCGGGCGAGCCCGGACCGCCGTTGAGGTACTTGTACGTGCAGCCGGCAGCAAAGTCCACGCCCGCGCCGTCCAGGTCGATCTCCACGGACCCCGCGGAATGGCAAAGGTCCCACACCACCAGCGCGCCGGCGTCATGCACGGCGGCAGTGATACCCGGAAGGTCCGCCAGGTGGCCGGAGCGGTAGGCGATCTGGCTCAGGAGTACGACGGCGGTGCGCGGCCCCGTTGCGTCGCGCACCTGGTCAACGGTCACCCCTGCGGCGGGATCTGTTTCGATCCAGCGGAGCGTCAGGCCCTCCTCCAGGGCTATGCCTTCGACAAGGTAGCGGTCCGTGGGAAAGTTCTCGGTGTCCAGGACCAGTTCGTTGCGGTCCGGGTCAGCCACCGCCGCCAGTGCCGCGCGGATCATCTTGTACAGGACCACGGTGGTGGAGTCGGCAATGATGGTCTGCCCCGGGGCGGCCCCCAGGACCGCCCGGCCCAGCTGGTCGCCGATGGCCTGCGGCAGCTCCAGCCACTCCTCGTCCCAGCCGCGGATCAGGCGCCCGCCCCAGCCGTCGCGGATAAACGCCCCGATGTCCTCGGGAGTCCGTTTCAGCGGACGTCCCAGGGAGTTGCCGTCCAGGTAGGACAGCGGCGTGTCCGTGCCGATGAAGTGGGCACGGAACCGGGCCAGCGGATCCTGCCGGTCGAGCTTTGCGGCACGCTGCTGCAGTGCAGTGCCTGTTGCCGGGGAGGGATGTGCCTGCTCAATGCTCATTGTCCGATTTCCGTCCTGACAGCGAATAATTCCGGGAAAAACGTAAGTTCCAGGGCCTTTTGCAGGAAGGCTGCGCCGCTGGAGCCGCCGGTTCCGGATTTCATGCCGATGGTCCGCTGGACCGTCCGCAGGTGGCGGAAGCGCCACAGCTGGAAGTTGTCCTCAAGGTCAACGAGCTCCTCACAGGCTTCGTAGGCGCCCCAGTTGTCCACGGCGTGCTCGTAGATGTGTTTGAAGAGCGGCACCAGTTCCGGGGTGAACTCGTGGGCCTTGGTGACGTCGCGTTCCAGGACGGCGGCGGGGACATCGAATCCCTGGCGTGCAAGGTAGGCGAGGACTTCGTCGTAGATGCTGGGCGCGGCGAGCAACTCCTCCAGCATGGCGTGCGCCTCGGGATCTGATTCGAAGACCGGCAGCATTTTGCGGTTCTTGTTGCCCAGCACGAATTCCACGGCACGGTACTGGCTGGACTGGAAACCGGACGAGTTGCCCAGGAAGCCGCGGAACTGTGAATACTCCGTGGGCGTCAGGGTAGCCAGCACGGACCACTGTTCCGTCAGTGTCTTCTGGATGTGCTTGACCCGAGCGATGCCCTTCAGCGCGGAGCCGAGATCGTCCGCGCGAAGCCAGGCGGCGGCGCTCCGCAGCTCATGCAGCACGAGCTTCAGCCACAGTTCGGTGGTCTGGTGCTGGATGATGAACAGGAGCTCGTCATGGTGTTCGGGCTTGCTGACGGGCTGTTGCGCGCTCAACAGGGTGGGCAGCTGAAGGTAGGAGGCGTAACTCATCCTCGAGCTGAAGTCACGGACGATGCCCTTGTCCAGCTTGCGGGTGTTCTTCTCGACGGACACGTACTGCCTTTCCTTGCTGACACCCCGGCAGGCCTGCCAAGGTGGCGTGGGTCTGAACCGGCGCCGTCCAGGTGGCAGGTCAGCGGCTCATCAGCGCCTGGTCAGCAGATCATGCGCCTGGACAACGTCCAGCTTCATCTGGTCAACCAGGGCCTCAGGCCCACGGTAGGCCACCATGCCGCGGAGCCGCTCCACAAATTCAACAATTACTGTCTGGCCGTACAGATCGAAGTCCTCAACGGCTTCCCTGGGCCGGTCGATGACGTGTGCTTCCACCTGCCGGCTGACGCCGTCGAACGTGGGGTTTGAGCCCACGGAAATGGCGGCGGGCCAGCGTTTGCCGGCCTGGTCAACAAGCCAGCCGGCGTAAATCCCGTCGGCGGGGATCAGCCCGCTCGAATCGGACGCGAGGTTGGCCGTGGGAAACCCCAGGGCGCGTCCCCGCGCGGCGCCGTGGACAACCTCGCCGCGCATCCGGTGCGGGCGGCCCAGCACGGCCGCGGCCGTGGTGACGTCGCCTTCCTGCAGGGCTTCCCTGACCCAGGTTGACGAACAGCGGCGGTCCTTGCCGTCGTCGTCATGCAGAGGGTAGCCCTCGGAGCCAAACTCGCTGATGACCTGCACCTCGAACCCGAACTTCTGGCCGAGCATCTTCATGGTGTCCAGGTCGCCGGAATTGCCGCGGCCGAAGCGGGCGTCGTGGCCGATCACCACATGGCTGGCGTGCAGGCAGTCCACCAGGTACTGCTCCACGAATTCCTCGGCCGTCAGGCTGGCCAGGTCCAGCGAATACTTCACCACGAGGACGGCGTCCAGGCCGAGTTCACCCAGGGCCTCGAGTTTGTCGTCCAGGCCCATGATCAGCTGCGGCGCGGCTTCGGGGCGGTGGACCAGCGCGGGATGCGGGTCAAAGGTGACGGCAACCGCCCTGGCATGGGTGAGCCGGGCTGAGCGGATCAGCTGGGACAGCACCTGCTGGTGCCCGCGGTGAACGCCGTCGAAGTTCCCAAAGGTGACAACAGATGGGCCGAAGTCCGCCGGGACTTCGGACGGATCGTTCCAGATGTAGACCATCACCCTCGCCTTTAACTGCCTGCAAGCATCAACAATCCGCAGCCATGCCGGCCGCGGAACTCTTCAAGGTTACCTGCATTCACAACGCGGTTTTCCCCTGCGATGGCCTGCGCCGGTAGAGCCACACCAATCCGAGAATCGGGAGCAGCAGGGGGATGAAGCCGTAGCCGCGGCCAAAGAGGGACCACACGGTTTCGTGCGGGAACGCCACGGAGTCGAACACGCTCAGGGCACCCACCACCAGTACGCCCACGAGTTCCACCAGCACTGCGGCGAGGGACACCTTGAACCAGGTGCTGCCTGCCTTGGCAAGGGACACCGTGGCCACGACGTAGACCAGGGCGGCGAAGGCGGAGAGCAGGTATGCCAGCGGAGCCTCGGAGAACTTGGTGAGGATCTGGTAGCCGGCGCGTGCCGAGGCCGAGATGGCGAAGACGGCGTACACCGCGATCAGCAGGCGCCCGGGACCGGTGTTGCGGGTATTCCGGGCGGGGGCGTCACCGATAGCGGCGCGGGGGTGCTGCTCTTTCACGTTGTGTGCTTCTTCCACTTCAGTACCAGATCTGGTTCATGCGGGCGGCCATCACCAGGGCGGTAACGCCGACGGCGGCCAGGACGAAATTGCTCCACCGCGTCCGTTCCAGGATGGACCAGTAGACGGCGGCCGGGGGCAGGAGCATGGCGGTGGCAAGGTAGCCCCAGAATTCCCAGGCTTCACCGGCGATGGGTTCACCGGCGATGACGCGGATGATGGAACCCACAAGGTAGACCACCAGGGCGACTTCGACGGCCGCCACCGACAGGATGGTGATGTCGTTGGGCGCCTTCTTAAGGATGCCCGCCGCCAGGCAGATCCCGGTGGACACCAGACCCACCACCAGGATGATGTAGAAATAGGCGTCCATCTAAGCTTCCCCGGCGTTGGTGACCGCTGGGCTGCCGTTGCCGGGTGCGAAGACCAGGACGGGTTTGGCGTAGCTTCCGGCGTCCGCCAGGAGGGCCACCAGGCTTCCGTCGGGCGCAAAGGCGGCGGCCGGATGGTCGGCGGTGGCTGCCGCTGGACTTCCCGGGGCTGCGCCGGCGGCAATGCGCCGGCCAAAGGAAATCTCCGTTGTTTCCTCGGGGGTGAGCTCGCGGTTGGGCATCAGCGCCCGGGCCGCCTGAGACATGTCCAGAACGTTGAGTTCCTCGGCAAGCTGTTCGAGGGTGCGGGCCTGCTCCAGCGAGTACGGGCCGACATGCGTACGGCGGAGCGCGGTGAGGTGGCCGCCCACGCCCAGGGCGTTGCCCAGGTCCCGGGCCAGGGCACGGATGTAGGTTCCGGAGGAGCATTCCACCGTGACATCAACGTCGACGAACCCGGCTGCTTCCTCCCGGCGGATGCCGTGCACCTCAAACCGGTGGATGATGACGGGACGGGCGGCGAGCTTAACATCCTCTCCGGACCGGACCCGCGCATAGGCGCGCTCGCCGTTGACCTTGATGGCGCTGACGCTGCTGGGCACCTGCTGGATGTCGCCTGTAAGGGCAGCGACGCCGTCGTGGATCGCCTGCTCTCCCACGGCGGCGGTGGGGGCCGTGGCAATCACTTCACCCTCGGCGTCGTCCGTCACCGTGGACTGGCCCAGGCGGATGGTGGCGGTGTAGGTCTTGGAGGTACCCACGATGTAGGTGAGCAGGCGGGTGGCCTTGTTGATGCCGACCACCAGCACTCCGGTCGCCATCGGATCCAGGGTCCCAGCGTGCCCCACTTTCCGGGTACCTGCGAGGCGCCGCATCCGGCCAACCACATCATGGCTGGTCCATCCCTGCGGCTTGTCCACTATCACCAGTCCAGAAAGCACGCCTCCCAGTATATCGGCTCTGGTGGGGCCGCCCGCGCACCCGCCGGTTAGGATGGCAGGCATGCCTGAGCTTGCCGCCCATGTCCGCGACGTGCCCGTCAACCAGATCCGCGAGATCACCGAGGCTGCGTGGCGGACCCCCGGTGCACTGGTCCTCAGCATCGGGGAGCCGGGGTTCCCGCTCCCCCGCCATGTCCTGGAGGCCGGCATGGCCTGCCTGGACAGGGACGAGACCAACTACACCCCCAACGCCGGCATCCCTGCCCTGCGCGAAGCCTTTGCCGCCAGGTTCCGCGAGGAGCAGGGATGCGATGTCGGCGCGGACCGGGTGTACGTGGTGGCCGGCGCGCAGCAGGGCCTGCACCTGGCCATGAGCCTGCTGCTCTCCCCCGGCGACGAGATCCTGATCCCCAACCCGGGCTATCCCACGTTCGCCATGACCGGCAGGCTCCTGAACGCCGTCCCCGTGGGCTACCCGCTGTACCCGGACAACGGCTTCCAGCCCAGGCCGGATGACCTTGAGGCACTCATCACGGACCGGACCAGGGTCCTGGTCCTGAACTCGCCGTCCAACCCGCTGGGCGCGGTCCTGGGCGGGGACCTGACCCGGGAGCTGATGGACCTGGCCCGGCGGCACGATCTGTGGGTGATTTCAGATGAATGCTACGAGGCCTTTACCTACGATGTGCCTCACATCAGCCCTGCAAGGTTCGACGGCGGGACGCCGGGTGCAGCGCGCGTCTTCACCTCCCTGACGCTGTCCAAGACCTACGGCCTCACCGGCCTGCGGATCGGCGCGCTGGTCTGCCCGCCCGGGCTGAAGCAGAAGATGGACAACGTGATGGAGTCGATCGTTTCCTGCGTGGCGGCGCCGTCGCAGTATGCCGCGCTCGCGGCCCTCACCGGCCCCCAGGACTATGTGCAGCACGCCTCCGGGCACTACAGGGAGAACCGGGACGCTGCCTCTGCCGTCCTCGATTCCCTGGGGATTCCGTACCTGCAGGCCCAGGGTGCGTTCTACCTGTGGGCTGACGTCTCCCACGTCAGCGGCGGCGATGTGCGGAGCTGGGTGCGCCGCTTCCTGGCGGACTCGGGTGTTGCGCTGGCGCCCGGTACCGCATTCGGATCCATCGGTGAAGGTTGGGTCCGGATTGCGCTGTGCGGCCGGAAAGAGGACCTGCTGGAGGGCCTGTCCCGGGTGCCGGTGCGGAAGCCCAACTAAAACCGGATCAGCGGGCGGCGCCGGAGAGTGCCCCGTCCAGCCAGGACCGCAGGACGTCGGCGGGCGCGGCTCCGGCCTGCCTCGCAGCGACCCTGCCTTCCACCAGCACCATCAGCGTGGGGATGGCCTGCACGTCGAAGCGGCGGGACAGGCCAGGTGCCTTGTCCACGTCCACCTTGACCAGCTTGATCCGGCCCGGCCGTTCGCGCGCCAGCTTGTCCAGGACGGGGCTCACCATGCGGCACGGACCGCACCAGTCAGCCCAAAAGTCCACAAGCACCGGAACTGGCGACCGTTCCGCCACCGCCCCGAAGTCCGCATCCCCGGCGTTCACGATCCACGGCAGCCCTGCCTTGCAGTTGCCGCAGCGCGGCTGGCCGGCCGCCTGCGCGGGAATCCTGTTGGTCTTTCCGCAGGCCGGGCAGGCGATGAGCGTTGGTTCCATTCCTAGTACTCCTTCCGGTGCTTGTGCTCACCCCACGCTTGGAAGGGAGCGTCCGACGCCGGAACATCACCCCGCGTGACCGGCATCAGTTCCGGGCGGGATCCGCTGAAGTACTCGTAGAAGAGGGCATCGTCGAAACCGGCTGCAGCGGCGCCGTGGCGGTCCGCGGCGAAGTAGACCCGGTCGATGCGCGCCCATAGGGCGGAGGCAAGGCACAGCGGGCAGGGCTCACAGCTCGTGTAAAGAACGGCGCCACGGAGATCGAACGTGCCGCGTGCCGCAGCGGCGGTGCGGATGGCCACCACCTCGGCGTGGGCCGTTGGATCGTTGTCGCGGGTCACCCTGTTGACGCCCTCATACACGCGGCCGTCCGGGGTGACCACCACTGCGCCGAAAGGTCCGCCGCCATCCCCCACGTTTCCGGTGGCCAGTTCCACGGCCTGCTTCAAGTAGCGGGCGGCGTCGTCGAAGTCTCTTGCCATGGTCATAGCTAGATCCTAGCCATGGGCTGGCTGTTAGGGGGTGAAATTAGGGGGCGCATTAGGGGGAAAGTCCCCACGACATTCTTGACCGGCAGGCATATTCTGGCGCCCGGGGGTTTCCGAATTTTTGCCTCTCGCGAGGCTCCTTATCCGGCCCGCCAGGGCGTCAACCCGGAGTACCCAATGAAGAGAAAGCTCACCCTGATCGCGTGTTTGGCAACCGCGGCTGTCATAGCCCCGGCAAGCGCCTCCGTGGCGTCCGACCGGGACCACCGCCACGAGCCGGAGGCCACGGAGCTCGCCGGCGGGCTCGTTTCACCGCTGCACCTCGCCGTAGGAACCAATAAGTCCGTGCTGGTGACCCAGGATTTTGCGGGGAAGCTCAGCCGCGTCAACAGGGACAAGACCGTTACCAATATCTACCAGGCTGCTGCCGGCTTTGGCGTGGCGGGGGTGGAAACCCGCGGCGCCACCACATTCTTCCTCGAAACTGCCGGTGCCGGCTCACCGAATCCTGCCGAGCTGAAGGGCTTTCTGAAAGCGATCAACCCCCGCGGAGACGTCCGGCAGATAGCTGACCTGGCCGAACATGAGAGGAAGAACAATCCGGATGCAGGCCAGGAGTATGGGTTCGGACGGGACGCCAGCACTAAGTGCCTCGACCAGGCGGCAGCGATTGCGGATGCTCCGCCGGCACGGTACAACGGCGCCCTGGACTCGAATGCCTACGCCACGGCTGTCCAAGGCAACACGGCTTATGTCGCCGACGCCGGAGCAAACGCTGTCCTGAAGGTCAACATCCACTCCGGCGCCGTCAGCACAGTGGCAGTCCTGCCTCCCCGACCGTCAGTCCTCACTGCAGAGGCCGCCGCCGCCTTAAAGGCACCGGATTGTGCAAACTTTAAGTATGCTTTCGAACCCGTTCCGACTGACGTGGAAATCGGCCCGGACGGCTGGCTGTACGTGACATCGCTTCCAGGTGGACCTGAAGTCCCTGGCCTGGGCGCACGCGGCGCGGTCTTCAAGATCAACCCGTGGACCGGGCATACGAGGCTCTGGGTGGATGGCATCCTCAGCCCCACAGGCCTGGCAGTGGCAAACACAGGTGACGTTTACGTGG
This sequence comes from Arthrobacter sp. RT-1, assembly GCF_003367205.1. Lineage (NCBI taxonomy): Bacteria > Bacillati > Actinomycetota > Actinomycetes > Micrococcales > Micrococcaceae > Arthrobacter > Arthrobacter sp. RT-1. The sequence continues at coordinate 74,919 of NZ_QRGQ01000004.1, read as the reverse complement.
CCTCGCTGTTCGGCAACGAGATCCTGAAGTTCAGCGCATGGAAGGGCCACCGGTCAGTGTTCCTGCCCGTCCCCGCGCCGGCCGATGTGGAGATCCACGGCCGAACTTTGTATGCGACCGTGGACGCATTCAACCCGACCGCCCCACCGCCTCCCCCTGCCGAAGGCCGGGTGATCAAGGCCGACACCCGGTAGCAGCGCACCACGTTTTCTGGGAAGCAGAAGGCCCGGACCAGTACTGCGGTCCGGGCCTTCTGCTGACGTTTTGGGTTACTTGTTGCCGTCTTCGTCGAATTCATCCTCGTTGGTGAGGTCAAGGTCCTCTTCGTCGAAGTCGTCCTCGTCGATGTCCACGTCGGCTGACGCGTCACTCTTGTAGGGATCGGCTTCGCCGGCGTGCTTGGCCTTGGCAGCCAGGGCGGCCACCTCGGCGTCGCGCTTCTTGGCTTCCCGAAGCAGTTCCTCCAGGTTCGAGGCGTTGACGGGAATCTGGTCCGCAACGAATTCAAGGGTGGGAGTCAGTCGGACGGTGACGTTCCGGCCAACCTCCTGCCGAAGCACCCCCTTGGCCTTCTCAAGTCCCTTGGCAGCATCAGCCTGGACAGCCTGGTCCCCGAAGACGGTGTAGTAAACGGTGGCATGCTGAAGATCATTGGTCACCCGCGCATCGGTAACAGTAATCCCCTCGAGCCGGGGATCCTTAACCTTCCGGCTCAGGGCCTCAGCAACAACAACCTTAATCCGCTGCGCCAACTTGGCAGCACGTGCCGGATCAGCCATGAACAACTCCTAAAAAATTTGGAACGTACGACGGCGTGTTGCAGCTGACGTACCCACGTTCGATTACTGCCACGCACTGGGCGCGAGTCGACGACGGACCCGCGTTGGATTTTTCCGGCGGCCTGGGAGTGGCATCGGGCCTGCCGAAGCTGGGTGGCCAACGTCGTAAGACGTTGGCCACCCAGCGAAGGGGCGGGGCCGCCGGAAAAATCCAACGACCCCGCACCGTTTTTAAGGCTGGAACAACCTAGACGCGCGGCTTCTCGCGCATCTCGAAGGTCTCGATGATGTCGCCTTCGGAGATGTCGTTGTACGAGCCAAGACCGATACCACACTCGAAGTCCGTGCGGACCTCGGTTGCGTCATCCTTGAAGCGCTTGAGCGTCTCAACGGTGAGGTTGTCACCGATGATCTTGCCGTCGCGGCTGATGCGGGCCTTGGTGTTACGGCGGATGATGCCGGAGCGGACGATCGAGCCTGCGATGTTTCCGAACTTGGAGGAGCGGAAGACTTCGCGGACCTCGGCGGTGCCCAGCTGGAATTCTTCGTATTCCGGCTTGAGCATGCCCTTGAGCGCCATCTCGATGTCATCGATTGCGGAGTAGATGACGGAGTAGAAGCGCATGTCCACGCCTTCGCGGTCTGCCAGTTCGGCAACCCGCTCGGCGGGCTTGACGTTGAAGCCGATGATGACGGCGCTGTCCACTGTTGCCAGGTTGACGTCGTTCTGCGTGATGGCACCAACACCGCGGTGGATGACGCGCAGCTGCACGCCTTCGCCGACGTCGATCTTGAGCAGGGCGTCTTCGAGGGCTTCCACGGCACCGGACACGTCACCCTTGAGGATGAGGTTGAGGGTGTCGATCTTGCCTTCGGCCACTGCCTGGTCGAAGTCTTCGAGGCTGATGCGCTTGCGGCGCTTGGCCAGGGCGGCGTTGCGGTCCGCTGCTTCACGCTTCTCGGCGATCTGGCGGGCGGTGCGCTCGTCAGCGGTCACGAAGAAGGTGTCGCCTGCACGCGGGACGTTGGACAGACCCAGCACCTGCACGGGGCGGGACGGGCCGGCCTCGGTCAGGGCGCTGCCGTCGTCGTCGAACATCGCACGGACGCGGCCGTGGGCCGTGCCTGCCACGATGGTGTCGCCGACGCGCAGCGTACCGGACTGCACCAGGACGGTGGCCACGGAACCGCGGCCCTTGTCCAGGTTGGCTTCGATCGCGATACCGCGGGCGTCCTTGTTCGGGTTGGCGCGCATGTCCAGGGCGGCGTCTGCGGTCAGCAGGACGGCCTCGAGCAGCTCGTCGATGTTGAGGTTCTGGCGGGCAGAGACCTCCACGAACATGGTGTCGCCACCGTATTCTTCCGGAACCAGGCCGTACTCGGTCAGCTGGCCGCGGACCTTGTCCGGGTTGGCGCCTTCCTTGTCGATCTTGTTCACAGCCACGACGATGGGCACGTTGGCCGCCTGTGCGTGGTTGAGGGCTTCAACGGTCTGGGGCATAACGCCGTCGTCCGCTGCGACCACCAGGATGGCGATGTCGGTGACCTTCGCACCACGGGCACGCATGGCGGTAAACGCCTCGTGGCCCGGGGTATCGATGAAGGTGATCTTCCGGTCGTCGCCTTCGTGGTTGTGCGTGACCTGGTAGGCACCGATGTGCTGCGTGATGCCGCCGTGCTCGCCCGCCATAACGTCGGACTTGCGGATGGCATCGAGCAGGCGGGTCTTACCGTGGTCCACGTGGCCCATGACGGTGACTACCGGAGGACGTGCCTCGAGGTCTTCGTCGCCTTCGGCTTCCAGTTCGGCTTCGAAGTCGATGTCGAAGCCGGAGAGCAGCTCGCGCTCTTCGTCCTCCGGCGAGACGACCTGGAGCTTGTAGCCAAGCTCCTCGCCGAGCAGCGCGAAGGTTTCCTCGTCCAGCGACTGGGTGGCAGTTGCCATTTCACCGAGGTGGAACAGCACGGTCACCAGCGCGGCGGGGTTCGCCTCGATCTTGTCGGCGAAGTCCGTGATGGATGATCCACGGCGCAGGCGGATGACGGTGTTGCCGTCGCCGCGGGGCACGCTCACGCCACCCAGCGACGGTGCGCTCATCTGCTCAAGTTCCTGGCGCTTTGCGCGCTTCGACTTGCGCTGCTTGCCACGACCGGCGCCGCCCTTGCCGAACGCACCCTGGGTGCCACCGCGGCCGCGGCCACCCTTGCCGAAGCCACCGCCTGCGGGAGCACCGCCGCCGGCACCGGGACCACCGGTGCCCGGGGCGCCACCGGGGCGTCCGGGGCCACGGCCGCCGCCACCGGGACGGCCTGCACCAGCGGGTGCGGGACGCTCAGTGCGGTTGGGCATCATGCCGGGCGTAGGACGGTTTCCGCCTGCACCACCGGGACGCGGTGCACCCGGGCGGGGTCCACCGGCACCGGCTGCGGGACGGGGTCCGCCTGCACCGGCAGCGGGACGGGGACCGCCCGGACGGGGGCCACCGGCACCGGCTGCGGGACGCGGACCACCGGGACGGTCGCCGTCGGTACGGCTGCCGCCCGGACGGGGCATGCCCTGGGAGGTGGCAAACGGGTTGTTGCCCGGACGCGGCGGACGTTCTCCGTCGCCGCCACGGCCACGGGGCATGCCCTGTGACGTGGCGAAGGGGTTGTTGCCCGGACGGGGGCCGCCGGGACGGGGTGCGGATGCACCGGATGCGGAACCACCCTGGCGGGCAGCGGGTGCAGCCGGGGTGTCAGCCTTGGGAGCCGGACGGGCGCCGGGCTTGGCGCCGGTGGACGGCGCAGCGGGTGCAGCCGGAGCGGCAGGTGCGCTGGCGGCAGGCGTGCTGGCAGCAGGTGCTGCCGGAGCAGCGGCCGGTGCCGGGGCTGCCGGAGCAGCGGCCGGTGCCGGGGCTGCCGGAGCGGCGGGGGCGGCGGGGGCGGGTGCCTGCACCTTGGGGGCCGGAGCCTTGGGTGCAGCCGGGCCGGGAGCCGGGGTTGAAGGACGTGATTCCGCCGCCGGGGCGGGCGCTTTGGGCGCGGCTGCCGGTGCTGTTGCCTTGGCAGCAGCGTCGGGGAAGGCGTTGCGCAGCTTGCGCACAACGGGGGCCTCAATGGTGGAAGAGGCGGAGCGAACGAATTCGCCCAGTTCCTGCAGTTTTGTCACTGCATCTTTGGAAGTAATACCGAGCTCTTTCGCAAGCTCGTGTACGCGGACCTTGGCCACATTTCTCCTGTCTCGGTCCGCACCGAGCCAGGCACGAACCGTCTACTTCTTACTGCGGGCCCCAGCCGCACATGCAGAAGGGCCCATTGCAGAGCGCAACAAAGTTGTCATCGTTACGCACTCATCGCTGGGAACTCATCGGGTTTCCATCAGATTTCTGACCCGCTTTCAGGTTGGACGGTTGGTGTCGCAGCCACCGGGGCGCCTGCGACGCTCGGGCCTGACTTGATCCGGTGTTCGACGGCGGCTGTTCCGGTTGCGCCCCGAAGGGCACGTCCGAACGCTCGCCGTTTTATCGCCAGAGCCAGGCACGATTCGCTGGGGTGCAGCCATGCACCCCGGCCAGCCATCCGGCGTCGTTCATCAACCAGGACAGCGGATGATCCGCTGCCTTCGGCGACGAGCCGGAGTAACTCAGACCGCGGCCCCTTCTTCCGGCATCCGATGCAGGTCCGTTCGGGTTGACTCCCGCTGGTAAGTACTTCTGCCACGGTCATCGTCCTGACGTTCATCTCTGCTGGCCGCAGGCAACCCTCCCATTGGCACGGAAAGGGCTCACCCATGGCGCACGACTGCCGGCCGTTAGGCGCGGTCCTATCTATTCTAGCCCCTTTGGGCCGTTCTGCCCGAAACCAGTTGCGGTTCCGGCGTGGCAGGGTCCGGCGGAAAGGCTGTCAGTTTTCCTTGGCCGTGGCGGCGTCGGAAACGATGTCGATCCGCCAGCCGGTGAGCTTTGCGGCCAGGCGGGCGTTCTGGCCCTCCTTGCCGATGGCCAGTGACAGCTGGTAGTCGGGAACCACAACACGCGCCGACCGGGTGGCCTCATCGGTAATGGTGACCGAATTCACGCGCGACGGCGAGAGGGCGCTGGCGATAAAGGTTGCCGGGTTCTCGCTGAAGTCGACGATGTCGATCTTCTCGTCATTGAGTTCCGTCATCACGGCGCGGACGCGGGACCCCATCTCACCGATGCAGGCACCCTTGGCGTTGATGCCGGGGGTGTTGGCCTTGACGGCGATCTTGGTGCGGTGGCCTGCTTCACGGGCGAGGGCAACGATTTCCACGGACCGGTCGGCAATCTCAGGCACTTCCAGTTCGAAAAGCTTCCGGACGAGCCCCGGGTGGGACCGTGACAGGGTGACGGACGGGCCCTTGGAGCCGCGGTGGACGTCGATGACCAGGGCACGGAGCCGGTTGCCGTGGATGTACTTCTCGCCGGGTACCTGCTCGGGCGGCGGAAGCAGTGCCTCCACGGAGCCCAGGTTGACTTGGATCATGTGGGGGTTGTTGCCCTGCTGGATGGTGCCGGACACCAGCTCGCCTTCGCGGCCCTTGAACTCGCCCAGGACGTTGTCGTCTTCAACATCGCGGAGCCGCTGCAGGATGATCTGGCGCGCGGTGCTGGCGGCGATGCGGCCAAACCCTTCCGGGGTGTGCTCGAACTCGCCGATGGGGGCGCCGTCGTCGTCAATCTCCACAGCCCAGATGGTCACGTGGCCGCTCTTGCGGTCCAGCTCGGCCCGGGCCTTTTCAAAGGCACCGGGGGACTTGTGGTAGGCCACCAGGAGCGCCTGCTCGATGGTGGGGATCAGGAGGTCCAGCGGGATTTCACGCTCACGCTCCAGAAGTCTCAGTGCGCTCATGTCAATATCCATCAGGCCTCCTCAGAAGGTCCATTGTGTTCAGGTTCCAGACCGCCCCCATTGAGGTGGCTGAATTCGATCTCGACTTTTCCGCTGCGGATCCTGTCGAAAGGAAGTTTTACGGGCTCGCCCTGCTTGGGCTTCATGCCCTTCTTGACCGCGATCTCCGGGACGAGGGTCACTCCCCCGTCATCCACGGACTGGATGCGGCCCGTGATGTTGTCGCCCTGGACGACGTTCACTTTGACCATCCGGCCCTTGGCCCGGTGCCAGTGGCGGGGTTCCGTCAGGGGACGTCCCACGCCGGGTGAGGAGACTTCGAGATCGTACGGGCGGCCGTCGTCGCCCGGATCGTTGTCCAGAACGTCGGACAGGACCTTGGAGATGTCCGCGATGACGTCCAGGTTGACGCCGCCGGTTTCCTCCTGGGGAAGGTCCACCACAACGTGGACTACCCGGTGCGAACCCGCTACGTTGATGGCGACGTCCTCAAGGTACAGGCGGTTGGCCAGGACCGAGGGTTCAAGGAGGGCCCGGAGCCGGGCTGCTTCCGGATTGTGTGCCGCTGCGGAGTCAGGCCGACCCGTTCCGGTGTGGTCTGATGAAGCCGTGGCTTCTGCATTGCTCACGATGCCGGCCGCCTCCCTATAGATGATGTGGTGTGTACTAGCGTAGCTATTTTACCGGCTCAGTGGTGCACGGCGATCCCCTTCCGGCGTGACACCATGGTCTGTTGTGAACGACGACCAGCAGGAAAACCGGCCCCGGATGCGCTACTTCCGGTACGCGGCTGTGTCGCTCGCAGCCCTCCTTGTCCTTAGCCTGGGATTCGCCCTCACGCCCGCCGAACCGCCGGACCCGCCCGCTCCGCCATTCTCCGAGCAGGCGCGCGCGGCAGCCTTTGAGGACGCCCTCGGGCTCCGCGCCGCGGGGCTGGAACTAGCAGCCGGAGCCGCCGACGGCGGTGCTGCCGCCGCCACCGGCCGCATTGTGACTTTGCTGACCATCCAAGCCCGCGCACTGCTCCTGCCGGAGGCCGCGCCGGTGTCACCCTCGGCCACAGCTGCCCCGCCATCCGCTGCCCCGGAGATGACTATGCCGGAACTTGCTGCGGCGTTGGCCGCCAGCGGTTCCGCACGGCTTGAGGACGCGAAGAGTGCCGACGGCGGCATGGCACGCCTGCTGGCCGGTGCCGGGACGGCGCAGCTTCTGGCAGCCCGGGATCTTGCAGCCGCCGCCGGCGTTCCGGACCCTGTGGCACCCGCTGCTGCAGCCGGACCGGCATCTTCACCCTCCGCCACCGCGCCTGATCCGGCGGCTGCGCCGTCCTCCTGCCCCACCGCCCCGCCTGCCGGGCCGGGCGCCGGTACTGCCCTGGCCGCCGCTTCCACCGCCGAACAGGAGGCGGTCTACGGATACCAGGCCGCACTGACGCGCCTGCCTCCGGCGGAGGCCGGACCGGCGTCGGAATTCCTTGCACGGCACCAGGACCTCGCGGCAGACGCTGAAGCCTGGGGCCGCCTCCACTGCGGCACAGTCCCTCCCCAGCAGCCAGGCTACGTCCTGGACGCCGGCTTCCTGGCCGCGCCGGCACCCGGCCTGGCGCAGCTGGAGGCCGCAACCCTGCCGGCATACGGGGACGTGGTGGCCCTGGCAGAGGGGCCTGCCCGCACTTGGGCGCTGCAGGCGCTCCAATCGGCCGCCGCCCGCACCCTGCACTGGGGCGGCGATCCTGGTCCGGTTCCGGGACTGGCGCTGGACGAGGCCCAACTCCCCCTCCTCCCGGGGTGAACGCACGGGCGTCAAACCCTTCCGGATTCCGCAGACCCTGCCACCCCTGTCCCTACCTGCGCCTAGGCTGGTGCTGATGAGCCAGCAAGCAGCAGTCCCCATTCCTCCCGACCTCACTGCACGGTACGGCCGAAGCAGTTCAGGACGGGCGTGGCTCGCGTCGCTTCCCGGCCTGATCCAGGGGCGTCTTGAGCACTGGCGCCTGAAGCCAGACCTGGCCGATGGCAGCATGCCGTGGAACGGCCATGGCGCTGTGGTGATTCCGGTGCTGCAGGCTGACGGCTCCCCTGCAGTCCTCAAGGTCGCCTTTCCGCACGATGAAGCAAGGGTTGAACGGCATGCCCTGGCACTGTGGCGCGGCCGCGGTGCGGTAGCCCTGCTCGAATCGGACGCGGGCACCTGCGCCATGCTCCTGGAGCGGCTGGAGGCAACACAGTCGCTCAACGGGGTGCCGTTGCGGGACGCGGTGGACGTGTGGGGCGGGCTGGTCCGGCAGCTGAGCCTAAGCCCGGATCAGCGGCCCCAGTGGCAGGAGTTCGAGCACATTGCGGCGCGCGCCGAACAGTGGAGCGATGACCTTCCGGCCGATTGGGAACAGCTGGGGCGGCCGTTCCCCCGCTGGCTGCTCGAAGCGGCACTCGAGGTTTGCCAAACCCGCGGGGCGGTGGGCCGACGCTCTGGCCGCGATGTGCTGGTCCACACAGACCTGCATTTCCTCAATGTCTTGGCCCGGCCCGGCGCGGCCGTGACGGATGGACGGCCGACGGCGGCAGGATACGCCGCGATCGACCCCCAGCCGATGATCGGCGAACCGGAGTTCGCGGTGGCGCCGCTGCTGTGGAACCGGATCAGGGACCTGCCGGCCAACCAGCCTGGGGAAGGCCTGCGGCGGCGGTGCGCCGAGTTCAGCGCAGCGGCCGGCCTTGATTCTGAAACCGCCCGACAGTGGGGTGTCGCCCGGGAAGTTGCCAATGCGCTGTGGTACGCCGGAAAGCCGGACCACCAGGGCGATATGGCACGCTCACTCTGGGTGGCCAGCACCCTGGCCGGACGGACGCTTGAAGGGCTGCCGCCTGCTCACGCCCTGCCCGAGCCGGGCCAGGCGCCCCGCTAGCGCACCGGCACCGGCAACGGTTAAGTTCAGCTGCCGCGCACGGCAGCCAGGGCGGACCGGACGGCGTCCACGGCCATGCCCACATCCTTTTCGGCCGTATGCCAGTTGCTGACCGACACGCGCAGGATGTCCCGGTCCCGCCAGCGCGATCCGGACATCCAGACCCTGCCGTCCTCGATGATGCGGGCTGTTACAGCACGGGTGGTGGCATCGTCACCGAAAGCCACGCACACCTGGGTGTAGTCGACGTCGTTCAGCACCTCCACGCCGTCCAGCCCGGCGAGTCCCGCGGCGATGTCCGAGGCAGCCGCGGCGAGTCCGCTGACTTGCGCTGCCACCCCATCACGGCCAAGGTTCTTGAGCGCGGCCCACACCGGCACGCCGCGTGCGCGCCTTGACAGTTCCGGTACTTTTTCGAACGGGTCCCCCGGCCCTTCCGCATCGTGCACTAAATAGCTCGTGTGCAAGCCCATCGCCGAGCGGAGCGCAGAGGCGTCACGGACAATGGCGATGCCGCAGTCGTAGGGCACGTTCAACGTTTTGTGGGCGTCGGTGGCCCATGAGTCCGCGTCTCCGCAGCCCCTTGTCAGGTGGCGCAGCTCCGGCGCCGCGGCGGCCCACAGGCCGAAGGCGCCGTCGATGTGGACCCACGCACCGTGGTTCCGGGCGACGGCTATCGCTTCGGAGAACGGATCGAAGGCGCCGGAGTGCAGGTTGCCGGCCTGCAGGCACACCAGGGCCGGCCCCGAACCTTCCTGCAGCGCGGCATCCAGTGCCGCCGGAATCAAGCGTCCCTGGCCATCCGCTTCCACCACCCGGGGTCCCCCCAGCCCGAGATACCGCAGGCCGAGATCGATGGTGTCGTGCCGCTCCCGGCCGACAAAACACTGGATCCGCGGTGCACCGGACAGCCCGTCGCGGTCCAGGTCCCACCCTGCGTCCGTGAGGAGCCGCCACCGCCCGGCGGCCATCCCGGTGAAATTGGCCATGGTGGCTCCGGTGACGAATCCCACGTCGGAACCGGCCGGAAGCGCGAGCAGTTCCAGGAGCCAGGTTCCGGCAGCTTCCTCGATGGCTGCCATTGCGGGGGTGGCATAGCGCAGACCGGCATTCTGGTCCCAGGCGCTCACCAGCCAGTCGGAGGCAAGTGCTGCCGGAAGGGTTCCGCCGATGACCCAGCCGAAAAAACGGCCGGAGGGCATCGCCATCAGACCGGGATCAGCGGTCCGGGCGAGGAAATCGACCACGTCCTCGGCCGGGATGCCCTGCGCAGGAAGTGGTCCGCCGAAGGCATCAGTCAGGTCATGGGCAGCGAGCCTGGGCCCCACTGGCCTGTCAGGAAGGCTGTGCAGCCAGTCCGTCGCATGGCGCAGTGCAGCTGACAGAGCCGGGGAATAGTCATCATCGCCCTGTGACATACCTGCATGCTACGCCTCGCCATGGACGGCAACGAGGCCGCGATGGTTCCGGCGTCAGGCGAAGTTTTCCTGCCAGATGTCATAGCCGAGTTTGATGATGAGGGCCGCGACCACCACCAGGAATACCACGCGGACGAAGCTGCTTCCCTGCTTCACTGCCGTCCTTGCTCCGAGGTAGCCGCCGGCCATGTTGGCGGCGCCCAGCAGCAGGCCCAGTCCCCACAGAATGGAGCCGTGCGGCAGGAAGAACATCAGTGCGCCCGCGTTGGTGGCCATGTTCACGATCTTTGCCTTGGCGCTGGCCTCCAGGAAGGCGTACCCCATGGCCGAGACCAGGGCAATGACCAGGAACGAGCCCGTGCCCGGGCCGATCAGCCCGTCGTAGAAACCGATAACGGCGCCAATGAGGCACGCCATCACGTAGTGCTTGTGGCCGTCGTGCCGCAGCGCCGTGATGTCCCCGACGTCGGGCTTGAGCGCCGTGAAAAGCGCGACGGCGACCAGCGCCGCGACGATGATGGGTTTGAAGACGTTGGCCGGCAGGGTGGCCGCCAGCACGGCACCGCCAAAACTGCCCGCCAACGCGATCACGGCCATGGGCAGCGCCGTTTTCAGGTCCGGTCCCACGCGCCGGTAATAGGTGGTGGCGCTGGTGGCAGTTCCGAAGATGGAGCCCAGCTTGTTGGTGGCCAGGGCCTGCACCGGAGTGATGCCGGGGACCAGCAGCAGGGCGGGGAGCTGGATCAGCCCGCCCCCGCCCACCACCGCGTCCACCCAGCCGGCAGCGAAGCCTGCCAGCACCAGCAGGAGGATTGTTGTCAGCTGGAGGGACTCAAGTCCTAAATCCACCGCTGGGGGTCAGCTGTTGCGGACGGCGTTGACCACGTAGTCAACCGCCTTATCAACCGCTACGTTCTCAGCTTCCCCCGTGCGGCGGTCCTTGATTTCCACGACGCCGTCCACCAGGCCGCGTCCGACGGCCAGGATGGTGGGGACGCCCACCAGTTCTGCGTCGCCGAACTTCACGCCGGGCGACACCTTGGGGCGGTCGTCGTAGATGACCTGCAGGCCGGCTGCCTCCAGGTCCAGGGACAGCTGCTCCGCGGCGGCGAAAATGTCCTCGCCCTTGCCCACGGCAACCACGTGGACGTCAGCCGGCGCCACGGCGCGTGGCCAGACGAGGCCGCGGTCATCGTGGTTGGCCTCGGCAAGGGCAGCGACGGCGCGGGTGACGCCCACACCGTAGGAGCCCATGGTGACCACTACCTGCTTGCCGTTCTGGTCCAGCACCTTCAGGTCCAGGGCTTCGGCGTACTTCCTGCCGAGCTGGAAGATGTGGCCCATCTCGATGCCGCGGGCAATTTCCAACGGACCGGAGCCGTCCGGGGACGGGTCGCCTTCGCGGACGTCGGTGCACTCGATGACGCCGTCCCAGGTGAAGTCGCGTCCGGCCACCAGGCCATAGACGTGCTTGCCGGCCTCGTTGGCGCCGGTGATCCAGGCGGTGCCGCGGACCACGCGGGGATCCACGAGGTAGAGGAGCTTGGTGGAGCTTTCGCTGCCCAGCAGGGGTTCGTCCAGGGTCAGGCCGGGGCCGAGGTAGCCCTTAACGATGAGGGGCTGCTTCTTGAGGTCGTCGTCGTTGGCTGCTTCCAGTCCGATTTCCCCTGCAATGGGCAGGAAGGAACCGATGTTGGCTTCCACGCGCTTGAGGTCAACGCCGCGGTCGCCCGGCAGGCCGATGACCACAAGCTGGCGTTCACCGGTGGGCAGGGTGACGGCGAGGACAACGTTCTTGAGGGTGTCCGCGGCAGTCCAGGCGCCGCCGTCGGCCTCGCTGCGGGGGGCCAGTTCGTTGGATGCCGCCACCAGCGTTTCGATGGTGGGGGTGTTCGGGGTGTCCAGTACCTGGGCGGCAGGCGCGTTGCTGAAGTCGATCTCCGCGGGGACCACGGTGGTGACGGCTTCCACGTTGGCGGCATAGCCTGCGGCCGACCGGACAAAGGTGTCCTCGCCGATCTCCGTGGGGAACAGGAATTCCTCGCTCTTGGACCCGCCCATGGCGCCGGCGGTGGCGGCAACCGGGACGACCTCCAGGCCCAGCCGGGCAAAGATCTTGAGGTAGGCGGAACGGTGCGCTGCGTAGCTGGCGTCCAGGCCGGCGTCGTCCACGTCGAAGGAGTAGGAGTCCTTCATGATGAATTCGCGGCCGCGGAGCAGGCCTGCCCGGGGACGGGCTTCATCGCGGTACTTGTTCTGGATCTGGTAGAGGCTCAGGGGCAGGTCCTTGTACGACGAGTACAGGTCCTTCACCAGCAACGTGAACATTTCCTCGTGCGTCGGGGCCAGGAGGTAATCCGCGCCCTTGCGGTCCTGGAGCCGGAATAGGCCCTCACCGTACTCGGTCCAGCGGTTAGTGGCCTCGTACGGTTCGCGCGGCAGCAGTGCCGGGAAGTGGACTTCCTGGGCGCCGATGGCGGCCATTTCCTCGCGGATGACCTCCTCGACTTTGCGGAGCACGCTCAGCCCCAGCGGAAGCCACGTGTAGATGCCGGGGGCTGCGCGGCGGATGTATCCGGCGCGGACCAGGAGCTTGTGGCTGGCGACCTCGGCGTCGACGGGATCTTCGCGCAAGGTGCGCAGGAAAAGCTGGGACAGTCTTAGAACCACGGGTGGTATCCGTTTCTGGGGAAGTGCTGGATCAGCAGGGGCCGGACAAATTCGTCTGGGTACTAATCTACCGGCACCCGGCGCCAGGCTTGGACTGCGGGCTGGACTGGTCCCTGGCTAAAAGTGGCGGACACAGTAGAGCCACGCCCGGAATTACAAAGCCCCTGGCCCCCCAGTGAGGCTGGTCATCGCATCCGGGCGTGGCTCGACGCCGTTATCGCCCAAGTACTGGTGAGGACTGGTGAGACCGCCCACGCCACTCCAGCGCAGCTAGACCGAACCTATGTGATCGCGCACACGTTTGGCAAGTAGCCTTCGTTTTTGGACCGTTGACCCCCCGCTGTGCGCGTCCTAGCTTTAATTCATCAGGTGATGAATTATCGGCGCACCACGTGCCGGAAACCCTCCTGTCCAGGGCGGAGGCGGCCATGTCCCATTCGGCAACAGCAGGAATCCAGGCCACCGGGACCGGCGGCGCGGTGGTGGCGCGTGGCCTGAATGTGGTGCGCGGGAAGGTTCCCGTCCTGAGCAGCCTGGACTTCGCCATCCCGGCCGGCCATATCACCGGCCTCCTGGGACCCTCCGGAAGCGGTAAAACCACCCTCATGCGGGCCATCGTCGGGGTCCAGCTCGTGTCGTCCGGAACGGTGGATGTCCTGGGCCTTGCCCCGGGGAGCCCGGCGCTGCGCCACCAGGTGGGTTACGTGACCCAGTCGCCCAGCGTCTACCCTGACCTCACGGTGGAGGCGAACGTACGGTACTTCGGCGCCATGCACCGCAAAAGGAAAACGGATGTGGATGAGGCGATTGCCGCCGTCGGGCTTGAACAGCAGGCACGCCGGAAAACCGCGGACCTGTCCGGCGGCCAGCTCAGCCGGGTTTCGCTGGCCTGCGCCCTGGTGGCCCGCCCCAGGCTGCTGGTGCTGGACGAGCCCACCGTTGGCCTGGATCCGGTGCTGCGGGCGGACCTTTGGAGCCGTTTCCGGTCCATGGCCGAGGACGGCATAACCCTGCTCATATCGAGCCACGTGATGGAGGAAGCCAGCCACTGCCAATCGCTGCTGCTCCTGCGGGAAGGCAGGCTGCTGGCCCAGCTGACCCCTGAAGAGCTCAGCAGGCGGGGGCACAGCAACGACCTCGAGAAAGCTTTCCTCACCATCATCCGGGAGTCGGAAAACAACGACGGCGGGAGCCCGGGAGGCCGCGACGCGGCCGCCGGTGCCGCCACGGACAGGAGCGGACGGTAATGGACATCTGGATGCTTCTTGCCACCACGCGCAGGGTCCTTGACCAGCTGCGCCATGACCACCGCAGCATCGCCCTGATCCTGGTGGTTCCGGCGCTCCTCCTCACCGCGGTCTACTTCCTCTACGAAAATGAGGTTCTTCCGCCGGGAACTCCACGTACCTTCGACCGGGTGGGGCTGATGATGCTGGCCATCTTCCCGTTCGTGGTCATGTTCCTGGTCACTTCCATCACCATGCTCCGCGAACGTACGTCCGGAACACTGGAACGGCTGCTCACCACCCCTGTGCATAAGGCGGACCTGCTCTTTGGCTACGGTCTGGCCTTTTCCATCATGGCCGCACTCCAGTCGCTGGTGGCAACGGCGGTGGCCTACTGGGTCTTTGGCCTTGATATTGAAGGTTCCCCGGGCCTTGTGGTGATGATTGCGGTCATCAACGCCGTCCTGGGTGTGGCGTTGGGCCTGCTGTGTTCGGCCTTTGCCAGGACGGAGTTCCAGGCAGTCCAGTTCATGCCCGTGGTGGTGGTTCCGCAGATTCTGTTGTGCGGCCTGTTCGTGGCACGCGACCGGATGAACGATGTCCTGGAATCGGTGTCCAACGTCCTTCCGCTGACGTTTTCCGTGGATGCGCTGCAGGAAATCGCGGCCAACTCCGAGGCCACCGAACAGCTCTGGCAGGACGCAGGCATCATGGCAGCCATCGTCCTGGGCGTGCTGGTGCTGGCATCGCTCACCCTCCGCAGGCGCAGCGCATGACCGCAGGCGGGCACGGTGCTGCAGGTGTCAGGCGGGGACGCCGGGGCGGCAGTGCCGCGTCGCGGGACCATATCCTCGAAACCGCGAGGCGCCAGTTTGCCGAACATGGCTTTGAGGGTACGAGCCTGCGTCAGGTGGCCCGGGTGGCGGGCGTTGACCCGGCCATGATCCACCACTTTTTCAAGGGCAAGGACGAGCTCTTCGCCCTCAGCGTGGAGCTTCCGGCGGACCCCGAGCAAGTGCTTTCCGGGGTAGCCGGCTCCGACCCCGGCCAGCGTGCGGAGCTGATTATCCGCGCCGTGCTGCGCCTGTGGGAAAGCCCCGCACAGCCAAGCCTGGTGGCGTTCCTCCGGGGAACACTGGGGTCAAAGGCGAAAACTGCTTTGCTCCGGGAAATGGTGAACCGGACCATTATCAGCCGCATCATGGCGGGCGTTCCGGGGACACCGGATGAGGTGGCCCTGCGCGGCGACCTCGTGGCAACGCAGATGGTCGGCCTGATGATGGTCCGCTACGTGGTCCGCCTGGAGCCGCTGGCATCGGCAGAACCGGAGGATATTGTCCGGCTCATCTCCCCCAACGTGCAGCGGTACCTGACCGGGAACCTCACTTAACCAGGCCACCGGGCGGAATTGGGACTTTCGCAGGCAGCTGCCGGCTAGAAGAGAACTGTAGCGAAGGTTCCCACCTGCCGGAAACCGACGCGTTCATAGGTGGAACGCGCCCTCACGTTGAAGCCGTTGACGTAAAGGCTGGTGACCGGCGCCACCTTTTGCGCCTGCTCCACGACGGCGGACATGTAGCCGGGGCTGAGCCCCTGGCCGCGGAAGAGCGGGTTCATCCATACGCCCTGGATCTGGGTGACCTCGGACGTGACAGCGCCCAGCTCCGCTTTGAACACCACTTCCCGGGCATCGTTGAGGTGGACAAGGGAGTGGCCCTGCCGGATGAGGCCTTCCACCCGGCGGCTGTAGAACTCCCGCCCGCCAAGGAAAGGCGAGTATCCGACTTCCTCCTCGAACATCGCGGCGCAGGCAGGGAGGATGCGGTCAAAATCCGCCAGGTTTCCAAGTTCGAGGCCGGGGTTGGGCTCGACGCAGGACGGCCCGTCGATAATCATCAGGGGCTGTTCGGCGCGCACTTCATGCGCACGGTGGCCCAGCTCCACGAGTTCAGCATGAAGGGCCAGCACAGCCTGCGCGGGCCCAAAGGCCGAGGCGTAACGCCGGCCGGACCTGTTGGCGGCCTCGGCCACCACTCCGGCAAGGGCGGGATCCAACTGGACCGGAACCAGGTTCGCGCCTGCCCAGCAGGCACCCACCAGGATGCCGTCGTCGAACACTCCAATGATGCCGGCGCCGCCGCTGGTAGGCGCGGCGGTGCCGGCAGCACGCAGGTGGGCGAGAATGAACACATTGGTGACCGGATCCTGCCGGGCAAGGAGCCTCAGCGCCTCGGTGTCCTGGCCGTCCAGCGTGCGGACCGAAATCCCCGCCAGATCGGTAACGTCCTTACGAGACGCTAACCACGGGGCTACCCTTGACAGCATCTTCGCCATCGGCCTCCCCCATCTCTTCCGCGATACGCATGGCCTCTTCGATCAGTGTCTCAACAATTTCGCTTTCGGGAACAGTCTTGATGACTTCGCCCTTCACAAAAATCTGGCCCTTGCCGTTACCGGAAGCAACGCCGAGGTCGGCTTCACGTGCCTCACCCGGTCCGTTCACCACGCAGCCCATGACGGCCACGCGCAGGGGAATCTCCATTCCCTCCAGCCCGGCGGTCACCTGCTCCGCCAGCGTGTACACGTCCACCTGGGCGCGGCCACAGGACGGGCAGGAGACAATTTCCAGCTTGCGGGGACGCAGGTTGAGGGACTGCAGGATCTGGTTTCCCACCTTGATCTCCTCCACCGGCGGGGCCGAGAGGGAAACGCGGATGGTGTCGCCGATACCCCTGGACAGGAGGGCGCCGAAGGCAGTGGCGGACTTGATGGTGCCCTGGAACGCGGGGCCGGCTTCGGTCACGCCGAGGTGGAGGGGCCAGTCACCCTTTTCGGCCAGCATTTCGTAGGCCGCCACCATGATGACGGGATCGTTGTGCTTGACCGAGATCTTGAAGTCGTGGAATCCGTGCTCTTCGAAGAGCGAAGCTTCCCACACTGCAGACTCCACCAGCGCCTCAGGGGTTGCCTTGCCGTACTTCTTGAGGATGCCCGGCTCCAGCGATCCGGCGTTGACGCCGATGCGGATGGAGGTGCCGTGGTCCCGCGCGGCAGCGGCGATTTCCTTGACCTGGTCGTCGAACTTGCGGATGTTTCCCGGGTTGACGCGCACGGCGGCGCATCCGGCCTCGATGGCGGCGAAGACGTACTTGGGCTGGAAGTGGATGTCCGCGATGACCGGGATCTGGGACTTCCGGGCAATGATGGGCAGCGCCTCGGCGTCGTCCGCGGAGGGGCAGGCAACACGCACGATGTCGCAGCCGGACGCCGTCAGCTCCGCGATCTGCTGCAGCGTGGCGTTGATGTCAGTGGTGGGCGTGGTGGTCATCGACTGCACGCTGATGGGGAAGTCTGAGCCCACCCCAACGGAACCGACTTTGATCTGGCGGGTCTTGCGGCGCGGGGCAAGGACGGGTGGCGGTGCTGACGGCATTCCCAGGCTGACCGAGGTCACGTGGACTCCTAGAGTTGAAAGGGTAAAGAAGAAGCGGCTACGCCGTGAGTCCGGCGAGGACGCCGATGATGGGTGACCATTCCGTGATGCGGGTCCCGGCGATGACTCCGGCGGCGGCGAAGGGGTCCTGCTTGAGGATCGAGTTGAGGGCGGCCTCGTCTGCTGTCTTGAAGATCAGGAGCGCTCCGGCGCCGTCACCGTACGGACCGCTGGCGAGGAGGACGCCGTCCTGCGCAAGGCCCGCAAGCCATTCGCGGTGCGCTGGCCGGGCCTCGTTGCGGGCTTCGGTGGAATCGGCGGCATAAACGTACTCAACGGCAAAAACTGTCATACCGCTACCCTATCGCCATGCCCGCCCTGCCACCCATCCGGGTGCTATCTCCGGCCGGGCAGACAACCGGTTTCAGCTGAGGAAGAGGACCTTGACGGCGGCTGCGGTACCGGCGGCCCAGAGCATGGACGTCAACGTTCCGATGATGAAACGCTCAGCCGCCACCGGCGTCTCCTTCAGCTCCGCGAAACGGCCCAGGCCTTTGATGGCCACGATGTAGGCGATGGCCACCGGCTGGCCGGTCAGGATGGCCAGGCACACGCCCAGCCGCTCCAGGATGCCGATGATGGCTCCGCCGCGCAGGATCCGCTGTGCCGATGCGGCCGGCTCCGCAGGTGCAGCGCCCGACGCCGGGTGCTCCGGTTCAGCCGTCAGCTCGCCGTCCACCTTTTGGCCGGTTTCGTCCGGATGGCTTCCGCGCACAGGGTCAACAGTGACGTCCGCGGACGGGTCCTCCGCAGCCCGCCGCGCCTGCTCCGCCGCCTTGGCGGCGTCCGCCCTGTCGTCAATGGTTCTGGCGAGTTTGAAAACGAGCGCCGTCACAGGCCAGCCCGCAAAACCAGCCGTGAGCAGTGCAACCGTGATCCACAGTGCGTTCATTGAGCTCCTTCACCATGGGAACGGGCAGTCGTTGAATGGGCAATCGTTGAATGTGCATGCTCCAGAAGCATTGCTGCCGCCGGCCTGGCTGCCCATTCTTCCTGCCAGCCGGACCGGAGTACGGTACGGCTCACCGATTGTTCGCTGATTCCAAGCTCCAGAGCCACCTGCTTTTGGCGTCCATGCCTGGTGGATTCCTGGCGGCGGAGGGCGTCCACCACCCGCCATTGGGCATCGGTGCGCTCCTGCACAACGCGGCCCAGCAGGCGCAGCACCGCTTCAGCGTTGGCACAGGCCCGCACCCCCTCAGCGTCCACGGCGCGGCTTTCCGCGTCTTTGCCCATAGTGCCCGGCACCACCGACAACGGAACCTGCGAGCCTGCTGCCTTGGCCCGGTCCACGGCATGGCGTGCGGCAACGAACGCTGCCCCTGTCCCCTCCCGCGGGCTGGCACCGCCAGGGAGCGATACCGCTCCGATGCCTATTCCCACATACCAGCGGCCGGCCCGCAGCGCATGCAGGGCAATGTCCACAACATCGGCGGGGTCGCCGACCACGCCCTGGAGCTCGTCGCCCACCGAGCGCTCAAAGGCAGCAGGTGTCAGTTCGGCAAGCTGGGAGATCAGGTCCGGAACCCGGTCCGTATCTCCTGTGCTGCCCCGCTGGTCAATCGTCATCACGAACATGGATCAACCATATGCGGCTGACTATCCGATCTCAATCAAAATTGACTGATTTCCGGGAATCAACCGGAGCTGTATTAGGAGTCAGCCGAAGAGATTCACCGGCTTGACGATGTCCGCGTAGATCAGCAGGGCGCTCATCCCCATCAGCAAGGCCGCCACCACGTACGTCACGGGGAGCAGTTTGGCGATGTCGAAGGCCCCCGGGTCCGGTTTGCCGAACAGCTTTGCCACCCTTCGCCGGGCGCCTTCGTACAGCGCACCGGCAACGTGGCCGCCGTCCAGGGGCAAAAGCGGAATCAGGTTGAAGACGGCCAAGGCGAAGTTCAGCCCTGCCAGCAGCCCGATCAGGGTGGCCACCCGGGACTGGACCGGGATTTCCTCCATGGCGGCGACTTCGCCGGCCACCCGGCCGACGCCCACCACGCTGATGGGACCGTTGGGATCGCGGGGCTCTTCACTGAAGGCGGCCTTCGCCACGCCCACCACGCGTGCGGGCAGGTTGAAGATGACGCCGGCAACCTGGCGGATGTTTTCCCCCGCCATGGGGAGGACGGTCGACGCCGGCTGGGGCACCAGTTCCGTGTGCGCACCGATTCCCAGGAAGCCGACGTCCTGGTACCGGAGGTTGCCGGCGTCGTCCGTCTCCTGCCGGCCGTCCACGCCGATGATGGGCCGGGCGGACAAAACGGGGGTCACCGTTGTGGAGAGGGGGGCGCCGTCGCGCTCCACGGTGATGGCTACCTCGCGGCCGGCGGAGGCGCGGATCCACTCGGTCAGCTGGTCCCAGCTGGTCACGTCCTTGCCGTCGAAGGACGTCACGGTGTCATTGGGCTGCAGTCCCGCGGCGGCTGCAGGCGTCAGCCGGCAGTCCGCGGAGTCGGGGTCCACCGTTTCGCCCGCCGCCACCTGGCACTTGGAAACGTCCGAGATGGTGGTGGTGGCCGTTGCCATTCCGAAGCCCATCAGCAGGACGGCCGTCAGGATGAGGCCGAGGACCATGTTCATGGCCGGTCCGCCGAGCATCACGATGATCTTTTTCCAGACCGGAAGCCGGTAGAAGACGCGGTTTTCGTCGCCCGGGCCAACTTCCTCATGCGCCATGGACCGGGCTTCGGTGGCCAGGGTCTGGAACATGCCCGTGCTGGAAGGGCGGACCGATCCGTCGTCCTTGTTGGGCGGGTACATGCCGATCATGGACACGTAGCCGCCCAACGGTATGGCCTTCACGCCGTACTCGGTTTCGCCCCTCCGCTTCGACCACAGGGTGGGGCCGAAACCGATCATGTACTTGGTCACACGCACCTTGAAGAGCTTGGCGGGCACCAGGTGGCCCACTTCGTGGAGCGCGATGGAGGCGGCGATGCCGATTGCCACAAAGACGACGCCGAGGATAAAAAGGAGAACGGGGGTCATGGAGGTGCTTGCTGCTTCCTAGAGACTGCTGACTGCTAAACGTTCGTGGGCGCGGGCGCGTGCCCAGCTCTCAGCATCAAGCACGGATTCCACCGTGAGCCGGGAAGAACCTGAATGTTCGCTGAGCACGGCGTCCACCGTGTCCACGATGTCGGTGAACCGGATGCGGCCGGCATGGAAGGCCGTCACGGCTTCCTCGTTGGCTGCGTTGAAGACTGCCGGGAAGGTGCTGCCCTGCCTTGCGGCATCCTTGGCGAGATCCACGGCGGGGAAAGCTGTCACGTCCAGCGGCTCGAAGGTCCAGGTGGCCGCCTTGGTCCAGTCGCAGGCTGCCGCGGCCTTGGGCACCCTGTCCGGCCAGCCCAGCCCCAGCGCAATGGGCAGGCGCATGTCCGGGGGTGAGGCCTGGGCAATGACGGAGCCGTCGATGAACTGGACCATGGAGTGCACCACGGACTGGGGGTGGACCACAACGTCTATCCGGTCCAGCGGAACATCGAAGAGCAGGTGCGCCTCGATCACTTCGAGGCCTTTGTTGACGAGCGTGGCTGAGTTGGTGGTGACCATAACGCCCATGTCCCAGGTGGGATGGGCCAGCGCTTCCTCCGGGGTGACACCGTGCAGTTCCTCGCGGCTCCTGCCCCGGAACGGGCCTCCGGACGCGGTGAGGATGAGTTTTTCCACTTCACCGGCCGTGCCGGACCGCAGGCATTGGGCAATCGCGGAGTGCTCGGAGTCCACGGGGACAATCAGGCCGTCCCGGGCCGCTGCCTTGACCAGCTCCCCGCCCACGATGAGGGATTCCTTGTTGGCCAGGGCCAGTGTGGCGCCGGACTTGAGCGCCGCCAGGGTGGGGGCCAGGCCAATTGATCCGGTGATGCCGTTGAGCACCACGTCCGCCTCGATTTCCGCGATGCGGGTGGAGGCGTCGGGGCCGGACACGATCTGGGGCCGGTAGCCGGACTTTCCCGCAGCGGCGGCCGCCTGGTCGATCAGGGTGGCCAGGCGGGCCGGATCGCCGCCGGCGATTCCGACGGCTGCAGCTCCCGTATGCACCGCCTGCCGGGCGAGGAGTTCCAGGTTGCCGCCGCCTGCGCTGAGTGCCACGACCTCGAAAAGGTGCGGGGCGCCGTCGACGACGTCAATCGCCTGGGTGCCGATGGAACCGGTGGATCCGAGGAGGACGACTCTGCGTGGCTGCATTGGTTAAGTATCCCGCACCTCCTTGACCGGCTGCGCCTTGACCTCGGCACGGCCCGGCGTAACGTGGATGCCGTGGACTGGCTGTCTTGGTTCGATGCGCCGGAATACGAGTTCGCCCGGCAAGTGCTGCAGCGGGGCATCGCTGCGCTCTACTTCGTCGCGTTCCTGTCCTCGCTGAATCAGTTCCCCGCGCTGCTGGGTGAGCGCGGACTTCTCCCGGCACCGGAATACCTGGGCGGCTTCAGCAGGCTGCGCCGGCCCACCCTCTTCCGATGGCGCTACTCCGACGGCCTGCTGCGGGCAGTCTGCGCGGCGGGGCTTGTGATATCGGCGCTGCTGGTGGCCGGACTCCCGCAAATGGGACCACCCTGGGTGCCGCTGATCGCGTTCCTGTCCCTCTGGCTGCTGTACATGTCCATCGTGAACGTGGGCCAGACGTTCTACGGGTTCGGCTGGGAGATGCTCCTCCTTGAAGCGGGCTTCACCGTGGCGTTCCTCGGTTCTGACCAGACGGACCCGCCCCGGACCATCCTGATCCTGATCGTGTGGCTGGTGTTCCGGCTGGAATTCGGCGCCGGGATGATCAAGATCCGCGGCGGCCGGGAGTGGCGCGACCTGACCGCGCTGTACTACCACCATGAGACGCAGCCAATGCCCGGTCCGCTCAGCCGGCAGGCGCATTTGCTGCCCAAGCCCCTCCACAAGGTGGAAGTGCTGGGCAACCATTTCGCCCAGCTGGTGGTCCCCTTCCTGCTGTTCGCTCCCCAGCCGGTGGCCAGCGTCGCGGCGGCGATCGTCATCGTGACACAGCTGTGGCTGGTGGCCACCGGCAACTTCGCCTGGCTGAACTGGATCGCCATCGTGCTGGCGTTCGCCGCCGTCAGCGATTCGGCGGCCCACGCCGTCCTGCCGGCCATCCCCGTGGACTGGCACGGGGCGGGCGTGGAGCGGGAGACTCCGCTCTGGTGGCTGGTCATCACGCTCGCTGCCACCCTGTTGCTGGTGGTGCTCAGTTACTGGCCGCTCCGGAACCTGTTCTCCCGCCGGCAGCTGATGAATGCGAGCTTCAACCGCTGGCAGCTGGTGAACACCTACGGGGCGTTCGGGAGTGTCACCAAGCAGCGCATCGAGATTGTGGTGGAGGGCACCCTGGACGACGACCCCGATGAGTCCTCCGACTGGCGTGAGTACGGCTTCAAGGGTAAGCCCGGGGATGTGCGCCGGATTCCCCGCCAGTATGCCCCCTATCACCTGCGGCTGGACTGGCTCATGTGGTTCCTGCCGCTGCGGACGGTGCACGAAGAGTGGTTTTACGCCTTCCTCGGCAAGCTGCTGGAGGCGGACCGGAAGACCCTGCGGCTTCTGCGCCATGACCCGTTCGACGGCGGGGCGCCCCGCTGGGTGCGCGTCCTCAGCTACCACTACCGTTTCGCCACCCGCGAGGAGTTCCGGGAGACGGGGAACCGGTGGGTGCGTACACGGCTCTACGAGGCCATCCCGCCGACTTCCCTCCGGCGGTCGCAAGGCCGGCGAAGGTGAGCGGCCGGCCAACGCGGAAACCGGTGCCGGACTCCAGGGCAGCCTTATCCCTGCAAGCTTTTAGGCGTGCTCCCCCGCCCGGCGGATGATGGCCTCGGCGTGCTTCAGGATGGGCCCGTCGATCATCTTTCCCTCGTGCTGGAAAACACCGGAACCGGCGGTCCGGGCAGCCTGCAGCAGGGCTGAGGCCGCGGCCACGTCCGCCTCGGAAGGAGCGTAGGCGCCCCGCACCACGGCGGCCTGGCTGGGGTGGATGCAGGCTTTGGAACTGAAGCCCGACGCAACGGCATCGGCCGCTTCCGCCGCCAAACCTGTGAGATCCGGGATGTTGACATACACGGCGTCCACCGCTTCCTTGCCGAAAGCGCGGGCAGCCAGAAGGACCGATGACCGGGCATGCAGCGCCACGGCCCGGTAGCCGCCGTCGTCCCCGCGGCTGGACGTACCGCCCAGGGTTGCCAACAGGTCCTCGGCTCCCCACATGAGCGCAACCACGTTGGGGGCGGCGGCTATGGCCGGCGCATTCAGGATGCCGAGGGCAGTCTCGCAGAGTGCGATGACCTGGTAGGCCTCAAGCGCTTTCAACTGCTCGGCACTTTCCGCCTTTGCCAGCATGACCGTGCGGTAGGGCGTGTGTGCCAGGGAGTGCAGATCCTTTTCGAATTCCTCCGTCCCGGCCGGGTTCACCCTGATGATGGTCCGGCTGGGATCCAGTTCCGGCACGTCGCCGGTGGCCCCCACCTGGGCAAGGATGGCACCCCGGGCGCGCTGCTTGTCGGCAGGGGCAACGGCGTCTTCGAGGTCCAGGATGACGGCATCGGCGCGGGTGGCGGCCTTCTGGTAGCGTTCCGGCCGGTCAGCAGGGCAAAAGAGCAGGGCAGGGCCCATCACAAAGGTCATACCGGCATTGTCTCCTGTTCGTTGCCGGGCTGCCGGGTATGTGCGTCCCGGGTCCACATCAGGCAGCTTCGGGTTGCGAGCGCCACCACGGCGCCGTCCTGGTTCCGGCCGGTGTGCTGCATGGTCACGACCCCCTGGCCCGGCCGTGATTGCGAGAGCCGCTTCCCGGCGATCACGGTCTCCGTATAGAGGGTGTCCCCGTGGTACAGCGGGTGCGGGAAGGACACGTCGGTCAGGCCCAGCTGGGCGATGATGGTCCCCTGCGTTAACTGGGTGACGGACTGGCCCACCACCGTGGAAAGCGTGAACATGGAATTGACCAGCCGCTGGCCAAACGGCTGGCCGGCGCTCCAGGCCGCGTCGAGGTGCAGGGCCTGCGTGTTCATGGTGAGGGTGGTGAACAGGACGTTGTCCGCCTCCGTGACCGTCCGGCCGGGACGGTGCGCGTAAACCACCCCTTCTTCCAGTTCATCGAAGTACAGCCCGCGCTGCTCGATGACGCGCGGGGCGCCGGAGGCAGAGCCCGTGGCAGGGCTCGTTGAAGCCTCGTTCCCGGTCATACCGTGAGTTCCTGGTCTTCTTCGAACAGCTCGGCGCCGGTGGCTGCGGCGACGTCCTCCGCGGAGACGTTGGGTGCCAGTTCGCGCAGCACCAGGCGCGATCCCGAGGTGTCCTTGACGACGTCGATGACGGCGAGGTCCGTGATGATCCGGTCCACGCACCCCTTGCCGGTCAGCGGGAGCGAGCACTCCTGGACGATTTTGGGCCTGCCGCTGCGGTCCACGTGCTCCATCATCACGATGACTTTCTTGGCGCCAAACACCAGGTCCATGGCCCCGCCCATGCCCTTGACCATCTTGCCCGGGATCATCCAGTTGGCCAGGTCTCCGTTTGCGGCCACCTCCATGGCTCCCAGGACGGCAACGTCCACGTGGCCGCCCCGGATCATCCCGAAGGACGATGCAGAGTCAAAGAATGCTGCGCCCTTGTTGACGGTGACGGTTTCCTTGCCGGCATTGATCAGGTCGGGGTCAACGGCATCCTCCGCCGGATAAGGGCCGACCCCGAGGATTCCGTTTTCGGAGTGCAGCACCACTTCCACACCGGCGGGAATGTAGTTGGGGATCAGCGTGGGCATCCCGATTCCGAGGTTCACGTACTGGCCGTTGCTGAGCTCCATGGCCACCCGGGCGGCCAGTTCGTTGCGCGTCCAGCCTTTGGTTTCGGCTTCGCCTGCCGCATCGCCGGTGGCGGCGTGCTGCTGGGAGGGTGCGCGGCGGTACTCGGGGCGGACGCCTTCGGGCCGCGGAGCGTAGGGGCTGTTCGGATCCATGGCTAAGCTCCTGCCTGCTGGTTGCTGCCGGCTCCTGGGACGGCACCTCCGCCGGACGGGGCTGCCAGCGCCACGGTCCGCTTCTCAATGCGTTTCTCGGCGTTGGAAGCCAGGACTACGCGCTGCACGAAAATGCCGGGGGTGTGGACGTGTTCCGGGTCCAGTTCTCCCGGCTCCACGAGTTCCTCCACCTCCGCGATGGTGATGCGGCCGGCCATGGCGCAGAGCGGGTTGAAGTTCATGGCCGTGGCGTGGAAGACGAGGTTGCCGTGCCGGTCGCCCTTCCAGGCGTGGACGAGCCCGAAGTCCGGCGTCAAGGCCTCCTCCAGCACGTAGTCAACCCCGGCGAAGGAGCGCACCTCCTTCGGTTCCGATGCCACCGCGATCCCGCCGTCGGCGTCGTACTTTTGCGGCAGGCCGCCGTCGGAAACCTGCGTGCCCACCCCCGCCTTGGTGAAGAAGGCAGGAATCCCGGCGCCGCCGGCGCGCAGCTTCTCCGCGAGGGTGCCCTGAGGCGTGAGGACCACTTCCAGCTCCCCGGCCAGGTATTGCCGGGCGAACTCTTTGTTCTCGCCCACGTAGGAGCTGATGGTGCGGCGGATGCGCCCGTCCCGGAGCAGGATGCCCAACCCCCAGTCGTCCACACCGCAGTTGTTGCTGACCGTTTCCAGTCCGGAGGTGCCGGCACGGTGCAGGGCGTCGATGAGGGTGACCGGAATTCCGCAGAGTCCGAACCCGCCCACGGCCAGGGAGGCGCCGTCAGGGATGTCCGCCACTGCTTCGTCGGCGCTGGCAACAACCTTGTTGATCATCGTTGGTCCTTTCAAGGGTCTCGACAGGCTCGACCACCGGGACAGGCTGGACCACCGGACGGCTCTACCGCCCAGCGGACCCGCTAAAGTCCCAGTTCGCGGGCGATCAGCATCAGCTGGACCTCCGTGGTGCCCTCCCCCACTTCAAGGATCTTGGAGTCGCGGTAGTGGCGTGCCACGGTGAACTCGTTGATGAAGCCATAGCCGCCGAATACCTGGGTGGCATCCCGCGCGTTGTCCATGGCCGCCTCGCCTGCGACCATCTTAGCGATGGCCGCCTGCGTCTTGAACGGCTTTCCGGCGAGCATCCGGGCGGCTGCATCGTAGTAGGCCAGGCGGGCGGTGTGGGCCCTGGCTTCCATGCGGGCGATCTTGAAGGAGATGGCCTGGTACTTGCCGATTTCCTGGCCGAAGGCCCTGCGCTCCTTGGCGTATTTGACGGACAGGTCCGCGCATCCCTGGGCGGCGCCGGTGGCGAGGGCTGCGATGGCGATGCGGCCCTCGTCCAAAATGGAAAGGAAGTTGGCGTAGCCGCGGCCCTCGGCACCCAGCAGGTTTGCTTCCGGGACGCGGACATCCTTCAGCGTCAGCGGGTGGGTGTCCGAGGCGTTCCAGCCCACTTTGTTGTAGGGCTTTTCCGCCTTGAAGCCGGGCGTGTCGGTGGGCACCAGGATGGTGGAGATCTCTTTCTGCAGGCTGCCGTCCGGACGCTCCTTCTGTCCCGTGACTGCGGTCACCGTGACCAGCCGGGTGATGTCCGTCCCGGAGTTGGTGATGAACTCCTTGTTGCCGTTGATCACCCATTGGCCACCCTCGCGCCGGGCGTGGGTCTTGGTGCCGCCGGCGTCTGACCCGGCTTCGGGTTCCGTCAGCCCGAAGCCCGCGAGCGCCTGGCCGGACGCCAGCATGGGGAGCCATTCCTCCTTCTGGGCGTCCGTGCCGAAGCGGTACACGGGCATGGCGCCCAGGGAGACGCCGGCTTCCAGGGTGATGGCGACGGACTGGTCCACCCGGCCCAACTGTTCCAGTACCAGGGCGAGGGCGAAGTAGTCCCCGCCCATTCCGCCGAACTCCTCCGGGAAGGGCAGGCCGAACAGGCCCATCTCCGCCATCTGCTTCACGACTTCGTAGGGGAAGCTGTGCTCCTCGTCGTGCTTGGCCGATACCGGGGCCACCACGGTGTCCGCGAAGTCGCGGACGGTGTCGCTGAGGTCCTGGTATTCCTCGCTGAGTTCAAAACCTGCCATGTCTAGGCTCCTTTGCCATTCGTCAAACTGTCTTGTGGCTGTTCCGGGGCGGCGGCTGGATGGATGGTGGCCAGGATCTGGTCCGCCTTCACCAGGTCGCCGGGCCGTGCGGTAAGGTGCACCGTCCCGGCCAGCGGCGCCAGCAGCTGGTGTTCCATCTTCATGGCCTCCACCGAAGCCAGGACCTGGCCGGCTTCCACGGGGTCGCCGTCGGCCACCGGGACGGACACGACGGTGCCGGGCATCGGTGAACGCACGGCCGGGTCCGCCGATCCTTCCTCCCGCTGGATCGCCGCCAGGACCCGTTCGAGCCGCGCCTCACGGCTCAGCACCTCCAGCCGGCAGGACCAGCCTTCGTTGCCGAGGAACAGCTCCAAGGGGGCGTCCGACGGCGGCGTCCCCGGCTCCCTTTCGCGGGGTTCCGCAGTGCCGTGTTCGGGAAAGGATGGCCCTGGGTGGACTGGCCCCGGGTAGACCGGAGCCAGCGCATACTCGTGGACGTCGCCGTCGAGGGCCAGCTCCGCGTGGCCTCGCCGTGAAAAGCGAAGAGAGGCAGTGCGGCCGGCCCCGCCGTCGACCGCCACGATGCTGTCTCCCGCGGCGGGACCGCCGCTGACCGCAACCGTGGCCACGCCGCCGTCGGGCGTTCCCAAGCTCACCCGCCGAGGAGCGGGAGCTCCCAGCCGCCAGCCATTACCCGCGTGCCAGGGACCGGCCGCCTGTGGTGCCCGGTCACCGGCTTGGACAACGAAGAGGGCCGCGGCCACCAGCTCGGCCTCATCGACGCGGCGGAAAGCAAAGCCAGGCAGCTTCCGCTCAATGAGGCCGGTGTCCAGGTGGCCGCTCTGGACATCGGGATCGTTGATCAGGAGCCGGAGGTACTCCACATTGGTGTCCAGGCCCAGCGCGGTGTAGCCGGCGAGCGCCCCGTCCAGGATGTCCAGTGCGGCTGCCCGGTCCGCACCCCAGGCGATGACCTTGCCCATCATCGGGTCGTAGCTCGATGACAGCTGCAGCCCTTCGACCAGTGACGAATCCACCCGGATCCGTCCCTCCCCTCCGTCCGGCACCTCGTCAAGCAGGTAAACCCGCCCGGTGGACGGCAGGAAGTTCTTTTCCGGTACTTCGGCGTACACACGCGCCTCCACGGCGTGGCCTTCCAATACGACGTCGGCCTGCCGGACGGTCAGTTCCTCCCCCGCGGCAATCCGAACCTGCCACTCAACGAGGTCCACGCCCGTGACCATCTCCGTAACGGGGTGCTCAACCTGCAGGCGGGTGTTCATTTCCATAAAGAAGAACTCGTCCGGGGCGTCATCGGAGACCAGGAACTCCACAGTTCCGGCGCCGCTGTAGTTCACGCTGCGGGCGGCGTTGCAGGCTGCCTCGCCGATGCGGGCCCGGACTTCCGGCCCGTTGGGCAGGCTTTCCAGCAAGGGCGACGGGGCTTCTTCGATCACTTTCTGGTGCCGCCGCTGCAGGGAGCATTCGCGCTCGCCAAGGTGGATGACGTTGCCGTGGTTGTCCGCCAATACCTGGACCTCAATATGCCGCGGGGTGGTCACCAGCCGTTCCAGGAACAGGGTGTCGTCACCGAACGCGCTGGCCGCCACCCGCCGGGCAGTCGCAAGGACTCCGGGAAGGTCCTCCGGGGTTTCCACCGCGTGCATGCCCTTGCCGCCGCCTCCCGCGGAGGGCTTGATCAGGAGCGGAAATCCGACGGCGGCGGCAGCCTCCACCAGGTCAGCGTCCGTCATGCCCGGGCGTGCCACGCCGGGAACCACCGGGACGCCGTAGCCCGCCACGTGGTTTTTGGAGCGGATCTTGTCCCCCATGATGTTCAGGGCTTCCACGCCAGGCCCGATGAACGTGATGCCGGCCTTTTCCAGGGCGCGGGCAAACTCCACGTTCTCGCTCAGGAAGCCGTAGCCCGGGTGCACAGCCTCGGCGCCGGTCTGCCGGCAGGCCCCGATGACCGCCTCGATGTTCAGGTAGCTCTCGGCGGCGGCCGCCGGGCCGATCCGCACGGCCGAGTCAGCTTCGCGGACGTGCCGGGCGCCGGCGTCGGCATCGCTGTACACGGCCACCGAGCGGATACCCAGGGCGCGGAGGGTCCTGATGACGCGGCACGCGATTTCGCCGCGGTTTGCCACCAGGACCGTGCCGAACAACGGTTGGCGGGCGGCGGCCGTGCCGGGTGCGGTGATGCTCGTCGTTGAGTGCAGGGTCATGGCAGGCTCACATCCGGAAGAGGCCGAAAGAGGTTTCCGGCAAGGGGGTGCGGGAGACGACGTCCAGTGCCAGGCCCAGGACGGTGCGGGTATCCGCGGGGTCGATGACGCCGTCGTCCCAGAGCCGGGCCGTGGAGTAGTACGGGCTGCCCTGGTCCTCGTATTGCCGGCGGATGGGGGCCTTGAACTCTTCCTCATCCCGGGCTGGCCATTCCTCGCCGGCCGCTTCGTACTGGTCCCGCTTCACAGTTGCCAGCACGCTTGCCGCCTGGTTGCCGCCCATCACCGAGATCCGTGCTGCCGGCCACATCCAGAGGAACCGCGGCGAATAGGCGCGGCCGCACATGGAGTAGTTGCCGGCGCCGAAGGAACCACCGATCACCACCGTCAACTTGGGGACCCTGGCGGTGGCCACGGCCGTGACCATTTTTGCCCCGTTCTTGGCGATGCCGCCCTGCTCCGCGTCCCTGCCCACCATGAAGCCCGAGATGTTCTGCAGGAACACCAGGGGGATGCCGCGCTGGTCGCAAAGCTCGATGAAGTGTGCGCCTTTGAGGGACGACTCGCTGAACAGCACGCCATTGTTGGCCACGATGCCCACCGGATGGCCGTGGAGGCGGGCGAAACCGGTGACCAGGGTGGTGCCGTAGTCCTTCTTGAACTCGTGGAACCTGCTGCCGTCAACCAGCCTGGCGATGACCTCATGGACGTCATAGGGGGCGTTGACGTCCGTGGGGACTGCCCCGTACAGCTCCTCCGTGTGTGCGGCAGGCCCGACGGCGGGTTCCACGTCCCACGCGGGGGCAGCCGGTCTGGGCAGCGTGGCCACGATGTCGCGGATGATCTGCAGGGCGTGGTGGTCGTTTTCCGCCAAATGGTCGGTCACCCCCGAGATCCGCGAATGCACGTCCCCGCCGCCGAGCTCCTCGGCCGTGACAATTTCGCCGATGGCGGCCTTCACCAGCGGCGGGCCGCCCAGGAAGATGGTGCCCTGGTTGCGCACGATGACGGTTTCATCGCTCATGGCCGGGACGTAGGCGCCGCCGGCAGTGCAGGAGCCCATCACCGCGGCGATCTGCGGGATTTTTGCCGCTGAGAGGCGCGCCTGGTTGTAGAAGATGCGGCCGAAGTGGTCTTTGTCCGGAAAAACCTCGTCCTGCTTGGGCAGGAATGCCCCGCCCGAATCAACCAGGTAGATGCACGGCAGCCGGTTCTCGAGTGCGACTTCCTGGGCCCGCAGGTGCTTCTTGACGGTCATCGGATAGTAGGTGCCGCCTTTGACCGTGGCGTCGTTGGAGATGACCAGGACATGGCGTCCGTGCACCAGGCCAATGCCGGCGATGACCCCCGCGCCGGGAGCTTCGTCGTTGTACATCCCGGTGGCGGCGAGGGGTGCAATTTCGAGGAAGGGGCTGCCGTCATCCAGCAGCTGGTCGATGCGCTCGCGGGGCAGGAGTTTTCCCCGCGCCACGTGGCGTTCCCGGGACTTCTGGGGACCCCCCAGGGCGGCGTCTGCCAACCGTTTCCGCAGGTCCTCCGCCAGCTGGAGCTGCGCTTCGCGGTTGGCACCGAACGCCTGGCTGCTGGTGTCCAGCAGGCTCACAAGGGTCTCCATCGACGGGTCCATTCCTGTGCAAACCAGGCCGGCAGGAGCCAACTCGGTTAGTGGCGAATAACTGAGATTCAGGTTAGTCTCTATTAACTGTGATGTCCAACACAGAGGCGTCTTGCTAGAATCTGCAGGTCCGAGGAGGAAATGTGCGCAGCACCGACGCAACGCAGACCAGCGAACGCACGCCGGCCCAGCAGAGCAGTACGACCCAGCACGGCAGTGAAACACAGCAGGGCAGTGAAACACAGCACGGCGGTGAAACACAGCACGGCGGTGCAACCCAACAGGGCAATGCAGCCCGGCGCAACAGTTCAACCCAGCGCAGCAAGGCGAAGGAGAACCGCCGCCAGGCGCTGCTGACGGCCGCCGCCTCCCTGTTTGCCGTGAACGGCTTCAACCGGGTGTCGCTGGAGGACCTTGGAGCAGCAGCAGGCGTCAGCGGCCCTGCCGTTTACCGTCACTTTCCCGGCAAGCAGGCGGTCCTGGCGGATCTGCTGGTGACGGTCAGCGAGGAGCTGCTGGACGGCGGCCGCAAAGTGGTGGAGGACAGCCCGGACCCCCTGACCGCCCTGCGGCAGCTGGTGGAGTTCCAGGTTGACTTTGCCTTGGGCAAGCCGGACGTGATCCGGGTCCAGGACCGGGATTTCAGCAACCTCTCCCAGCAGGACCAGGCCGCGGTGCGGGCCCTCCAGCGCAGCTATGTGGAGGTGTGGGTGGACGTGCTCGCCAGGCTGCACCCCGGGACCGATACCTCGGAGCTCCGGATGCGTGCGCATGCCACCTTTGGCCTCATCAATTCCACGCCGCATTCCGTGCGCAGCCACGGCCGCAGGATCGCGGCCGCGGCTGCCCGGCCGCTGCTTGAGGGGATGGCGCTGGCGGCCCTCACGGTAGATAACCCGGCGGCCGTGTAGCTGCTGGCCGGCGTCCCGTATTTAGACCATGGCCAGGACCATGCCGGGTTCGGCCAGGATGGCCCCGACGTCGGCCAGGAACCTCGATCCCTGTTCGCCGTCCACCAGCCGGTGGTCGAAGGACAGGCTGAGTGTCATGATCTGCCGCAGGGCCACCTCGCCACGGTATTCCCACGGCATGGTCCGCACGGTGCCGATGGCAAGGATGGCCGCTTCCCCCGGGTTGAGGATGGGTGTGCCGGCGTCGATGCCGAAGACGCCGATATTCGTGATCGAAACAGTTCCCCCGGAGAGGTCCGCCGGAGTGGTCTTTCCCGCACGGGCAGTTTCGGTGAGGGCCGTCAAAGCTTCAGCCAGCTGCGCAAGGGACATTGCATCGGCATCCTTGATGTTCGGCACCGTCAGTCCGCGCGGCGTGGCTGCCGCAATGCCCAGGTTCACGTAGTTGAAGGTGACGATCTCCTGGTTCGCTTCATCCCAGCGGGCATTCAGGGCGGGATTGCGCCGCAGGGCGATGAGCACTGCCTTCGCCGCGAGGGTCAGGGGCGTCAGCTTCAAGGCCGAGAATTCCCGGCTGCCCTTCAGCCTGGCAAGGAGCTCCATGCTCGGCGTGACGTCAACGGTGAGGAACTCCGTGACGTGCGGGGCGGTGAAGGCACTTTCCACCATCGCTGCGGCCGTAAATTTCCGGACACCCTTGATGGGGGTCCGGGTTTCGCGCTCCCCCGCTCCGGTTTCCCGGCTGTCCGGAACCGGCTGGTCGGCGCCCGGCGCTTCTGTCGGCGTGCCCTCAAGGTAGGACTGCACGTCCTCCCGGGTGATGAGACCGGACGGGCCAGTGCCGGTGACTGCCGCCAGGTCCACGCCGAGATCCTTGGCCAGCTTGCGCACCGGCGGCGTGGAGCGGGGCCGCTCACCCGGCGTCGTTTCGGCAAACTGGGTTTCGACAGGCTGGGTCTCGACAGGCTCAACCACCGGCCTGGTTTGGACAGGCTCAACCACCGGGGCGGCGAAGTTTCGGGGCCGGCGGGTGGGGCGTCCGGAGCTTTCGATGACGGCGCCGTACCCCACCAGGTTCGGTTGCCTCTTAGGCGCCTCCCCTTCCTCCGCCTCCCGCACCCCGGCGGCAGTGTCACCTGACGCGGAAGGTGGCGTGCCGGCGTCGTCCGCCACTTCAAACGACACGATCGGTTTGCCCACCTCGACGATGGTTCCGGGCTGTTCGTGGAGCTCCCTGATAACCCCGGCGAACGGTGACGGCAGTTCCACCACTGCCTTGGCGGTTTCGACCTCGGCGATCACCTGGTTAAGGGTGACAGTGTCGCCCACTCCCACCTTCCAGCTGAGGATCTCGGACTCGGTGAGTCCTTCGCCCAGGTCCGGGAGCCGGAATTCCTTGATCATGGTGACGCTCATCCTTCCAGCCCGCTGAGGGAGTTGGGCCTGCCGAGGGCCCGGTCCACTCCGTCGAGGATGCGGTCCAGGCCGGGCAGGTGGTGCATCTCCAGCTTCGAATAGGGGTACGGAATGTCGAAGCCGGTGACCCGGACCGGTGCAGCTTCCAGGTGGTAGAAGCAGCGCTCCGTGATGCTTGCCGCCACCTCTGCCCCGAGTCCGCCTGATTGACCGGCTTCGTGGGTGATGACCAGGCGGCCGGTGCGCCGGACCGAGCCGACAACCGTGTCGTAATCGACGGGAGCCAGCGAGCGCAGGTCGATGACCTGGATGGAGATTCCCTCGTCGGCGGCGGCGGCAGCGGCGTCGAGGGCAGTTTTGACCAGGGGCCCATAGGCGACAAGGGTGACGTCGGTGCCTTCGGTGAGGACCCGCGCCTGATCCATGGGTGCCGCGCTGCGGAAGTCAACGGCATCATCCACGTCCGCTTTGTCGTGGTAGCGGCGCTTGGGTTCGAAGTAGATGACGGGGTCATCGCAGGAGATGGCCTGCTGGATCACGGTGCAGGCGTCCTGCGGGTTGGACACGGTCACCACGCGCAGACCGGAGGTGTGCGTGAAGTACGCTTCCGGTGATTCGGAATGGTGCTCGGGTGAGCCGATGCCCCCGCCGAACGGGACCCTGATGGTGATGGGCATCTTCACCGCTCCCCGCGTACGGTAGTGCAGCTTGGCCACCTGGCTGACGATCTGGTCGAACGCCGGGTAGATAAAGCCGTCAAACTGGATTTCCACCACGGGCCGGTAACCCCGGTATGCGAGGCCGACGGCGGTCCCCACGATGGCGGATTCGGCGAGCGGGGTGTCCACCACGCGGTGTTTCCCGAAGTCTTTCTGCAGCCCGTCCGTCACCCGGAAGACACCCCCGAGGGTACCGATGTCCTCGCCGA
Source organism: Arthrobacter sp. RT-1 (assembly GCF_003367205.1). Classification (NCBI taxonomy): domain Bacteria; kingdom Bacillati; phylum Actinomycetota; class Actinomycetes; order Micrococcales; family Micrococcaceae; genus Arthrobacter; species Arthrobacter sp. RT-1. The sequence goes on along the minus strand of NZ_QRGQ01000004.1, from coordinate 40,448 downwards.
GGAGGACCACCTTGGGATCGTTTTCAAGGGATTTGCGCAAGCCCGCGTTGATGGCACGGGCAAAGGTCATCTGGGTCATCAGCGTGCACCTTCTTCAGAAGTGGCCCCGGCGGGATCACCGAAGGAGGCCAGGTAACGGGCATAGTGCTCCTGCTGCCGGTCCAGCCAGGAGTTGGGTGTGCTGTACACGTGCTTGAAGACGTCCAGCGGCTGCGGGTCCGGCATGGTGATGCAGCCGTTGCGCATCTCGCGGGCCACGGTGTCGGCCTTGTCCTTAACCTGCTGCTGCAGCTCGTCGGTCAGCAGCCCCTTCCGGTCCAGCAGGGCCGCCACGCGGCTGATCGGATCCTTTGCCGCCCAGTCCTCAAGCTCGTTGGGGTCACGGTACCGGGTTGGGTCATCGGCCGTGGTGTGCGGTCCCATCCGGTAGCTGACAGCTTCAATGAACGTGGGACCGCCCCCGCGGCGTGCCCGGTCAAGGGCAACGCGGGTTGCGGCCATCACGGCCAGGACATCGTTGCCGTCCACGCGCATGCTGGGGATTCCGAAGCCGGTGGCCCTGTCCGCGAGCTGGATGTGTGACTGGAGCCGCACGGGCTCGGAAATGGCCCAATGGTTGTTCGTGCAGAAGAACACGACCGGAACCTGGAAGCTGGCGGCAAACACCATGGCCTCGTTGACGTCGCCCTCGCTGGTTGCGCCATCCCCGAAATAGGTGACGGCTACGGAGTCGGCGCCGTCGTTCTGGATGCCCATGGCATAGCCGGTGGCGTGCAGGGTCTGGGCGCCGATGATGATCTGCGGAGTGGCCATGTTGACCGCGTAGGGATCCCACCCGGCTGATGCGTTGCCGCGCCAGACGCGGACCAGGTCCGTCAGATCCACGCCCCGGCAGTACGCCACCCCGTTTTCCCGGTAGCTGGAGAACACGAAGTCGTCGGGGCGCAAGGACCGGCCCGAACCGATCTGCGCCGCCTCCTGGCCAAGCAGCGGGGGCCAGAGCGCGAGTTCACCCTGGCGCTGCAGGGCCGTGGCCTCGACGTCGATGCGCCGGATGACACTCATATCCTCGTACAGCGAGCACAGCTGTTCGTCCGTGATGTCCCTGACCCAGAAATCGAATTCCGGATGGCTGACCCGTTCCCCGGAAGGAGTGATCAGCTGGACCAGCCCATGGGCAGGTCCGTGGGTACCTTGGGCGCTGTTGTCGGCCTCTGTACTGCCCTGGCCCGTTCCGTCTGTAGACACGATAGCCCGCAACCTTCTCACGTCGTTGACCTGCGGCGTTGGAACTTGTGGTCCCCGGATCCGCTGGCCTCCCGGGCGCCGTTGCCCCGGATATTGTGACCCTACTCACAATGCTCAGGAGGTACAACCACTGCGGCGCCGACTGAGCACAATGCTCTGTTTGGCAGCGCAGTACCGTGCTAGCGTTGCGCATTATGCAAGCTCTGGATGGCACCGACACCCGCCTCCTTTCGGCCCTGGCACAGGACCCCCGCAGAACGGTGGTGGCACTCGCCCAGAAGCTTGGCCTTTCCCGGAACACGGTGCAGGCCCGGATGTCCCAGTTGGAGAAAAAGCACGTCTTCCTGTCCTTCGAACGGCGCATCAATCCAGCCTCCCTGGGTTATCCGCTGATGGCGTTCATCTCCGTGCACGTCCAGCAGCAGAAGCTCACCCGGCTGGCCACGGAACTGGCCGATATCCCGGAAATCCTGGAAGGCTACGGCCTCACCGGATCCGCCGACCTGCTGCTGCGGGTGGTGGCACTGGACGCCGAAGACCTGTTCCGTATCAACGGGAAAATCCTCGCGTGCAACGGCGTGGACCGGACAGACACCGCGCTGGCCATGGGTGAACTCATCCCCTTCCGGGTGCAGCCCCTCCTGGACCGGGGTTCAGAGCGCAGCTAGCGGTGGCATGAATTACGACGGCGGGCGGCTGGTTTGGAGTACGGCGCCGGCGGCCCGGGTTATAGGCTGGTCCAAGATATCCGCCGGGACCGGAACGAAGGCTCCGCAACCAGGCGGTGCATGCACCACTTCGGAAAGGCCCCACCTTGAGCAGTCCCCAGGAACCGTACCAGCCGGGCAGCACCGGCTCCGGGCCCCAGCCGCTGCCCCAACAGCCGCAGCAGCCCCCGGCCGGAAACCAGCCGGCGTACGGACAAGCACCGTACGGGCAGCCGCAGTATGGGCAACCGCAGTACGGGCAGCCGCAACCGGAGCAGCCGGGATCCGGCCCGTTCGGCCTCCCCGGGGAGCCCCCGGCGAAAAGCCGCCGGAAGCTGTGGATCATCCTGGCAAGCATTGGCGGCGTCCTGCTGCTGGTGATCCTCGGCGTCATCATCCTTGTGAATGTGGCAGGCAGTGCCACCAACCAGGCCAAAGGCCTGGCCGACGGCTTCACCAAGCTGGTGATCGCGGGCGACAGCTCCAAAGCCTACGACGACTACCTGGACCCGGCGCTGCAGGAGCAGCTGTCCAAGGAGTCCTTTATTGCCGGCGTCGAAAGCCTGGGAATGGACGATACCTGCGAACCGGCCTACAACGATCTCCAGGTGGCCACGGAAAACGGCGTTAAATCCGCGGACGTTGCCGGCCTCATCACCTGCGACGGCAAGAACGTGGACCTCGCGTACCGGTTCGAGGGCACCGATGAGCTGAAGATGACCAACATCAAGCTGAGGCCCGCCGCGTAACCGGCCGCGTGAGGAAGGGCGCTGATTTTTTACCCATCCACGCCCCTGCATGGTCCGAATTGCTTCCGAGGGTCCCGGCCAGGGACCTGCAGTCCGGCGGGGAACAAGCCACCCGCCTTACCGGAAGGATTCGGGCCATGCGCACATCACCCAACCGTCTCGTCGCCACCGTCTTCGGAGCCGTCTACCTGCTGGTCGGCCTCCTGGGCTTCGCCGTCACATCCGGCGTTGGCTTCGCCGCCACCGAGGGCGCCAACCTCATCATTTTTGAAGTCAATCCGCTGCACAACATCATCCACCTCGCCATCGGCGCCGCACTGCTTTTCGCCGGGGTGAAGGGCACCGCGAGCGCCCGTACCGTGAACACCGCCGTTGGCGCGGTGTACCTGCTGGTCGGCGTGCTGGGCCTCTTCCTGCTGGCCTCCCCGCTGAACATCATCGCGCTGAACGGTGCGGACAACGTGCTGCACCTTGCCAGCGCCGTGCTCCTGCTGGGCGTCGGCCTGTCGCTCGACAAGTCCCCGGCAACCGTACGGGCATAGGGACCATGTCCCAGCGGACCGCAACCAGTATCCCGTCCCTTCCGGCGTCCCCGCCGGAAGGGGAGGGGTCCAAGCCAGCGGCAGTCCGGCTCTTCGCCGGTTTCGCCGGTTTCGGGGCCGGGACGGTCAATCTTGCCATCTCCTCGAGCTTCTTCGCGTTGGGGGCGGAAGGTCCTGGAGCGGTTGGATACGCGGCGGGCGGACTTGCCGGGCTTTGGGGAGCCGGACTCCTCGCCGCTGCCGTTGTGTTCCTGGCCAGGGGAAGTGTCCCGGGCGGCGGGGCGGCTGGATGGACCCTCGTCGCAGCGGCCGGGATCCATGTGGCTGCCATCCTCCTCAGCACCCCGGGGACGTCCGGGCTTAACCTGAGCCAGGCGGCCGCCCTGCTGCTGACCCTGATGATCATTGCAGCGCTCGCCTGGCTGCGCCGGACCTCCGTGCAGCTACGGGTACCTCCGGCGGGCGCTGTCCCCACCGGCCAACCCGGCCGGCTGCTGCTGGCCGCCTTCGCAGGTGCAGTTGTAGTGGCAGGAATTACGACGCCGGGACTCGCCGCTTCAACGGCAGGACAGTTCGCTGTCCCGCACGGCGAACACGGGGGCGCTCCCGCCACCGGCGGGCACCACCAACGATAGGAGCGTTCCATAAAAGGATCCTCGACAAAACAGAGCCTCCGTCCCGCTTGGCGCGGCACGGAGGCTCTGTTTGTGGTGGCCTGTGGAGGCCGCCGGGGTTGGGTCGTCAGTGGTTGACGGCCTTTTCGGCGCCCACTCCGGTGAGGGAACGGACTTCCATCTCGGCCTGCTTCGCGGTGTCTTCGCGCTTCTTGTCGAGGACGGTTCCGAGCCAGCCCAGGAAGAAGGCCAGCGGGATGGACACAATGCCGGGGTTGCTCAGCGGGAAGAGCGCGAAGTTGGCGTCCTTGATCATGGACGTTGCTCCGCCGGACACCACCGGGGAGAAGATGATCAGCACGATGGCTGCACCGAGCCCGCCGTACATGCTCCATACCGCGCCCTGGGTGGTGAACTTCCGCCAGAACAGGGAGTAGATGATGGTGGGCAGGTTGGCCGACGCCGCGACGGCGAAGGCGAGTGCCACGAGGAACGCCACGTTCTGGCCGTTGGCGAGGATGCCGCCCAGGATGGCCAGGACGCCGATGACCACCACGGTGCGGCGGGCCACCTTAACTTCGGTGTCGGCGTCGGCCTTTCCCTTGGAGATGACGCTGGCGTAGATGTCATGGGCGAAGGACGCGGCTGCGGTAATGGTCAGGCCGGCCACCACGGCAAGGATGGTGGCGAAGGCCACGGCCGAGATGAAGCCCAGCAGGAGCGGGCCGCCCAGGTAGAAGGCCAGCAGCGGAGCTGCCGAGTTGACGCCGCCCGGGGCGGTCCTGATGGTTTCGGGACCCACCAGGGCTGCGGCGCCGTAGCCGAGGACCAGGGTGAACAGGTAGAAGAGGCCGATCAGCCAGATGGACCACACCACGGACTTGCGTGCTTCCTTGGCCGTGGGGACCGTGTAGAAGCGCATCAGGACGTGGGGCAGGGCGGCAGTTCCCAGAACCAGGGCCAGGCCCAGGGACATGAAGTCGAGCTTGGAGGTTTCGGTCTTGCCGTACTGCAGGCCGGGGTTCAGGACGGCCGGATTGTTGGCGGTCTCAACGGCCGCGCCCAGCAGGCTGGAAAGGTTGAAGCCGTAGATGGCCAGCACCCAGAGCGTCATGACCGCCGCGCCGGCGATCAGCAGGATGGCCTTGATGATCTGGACCCAGGTGGTGCCCTTCATGCCGCCGATCAGGACGTACATGATCATGAGGGCGCCGACGACGATGATCACCAGTGCCTGTCCGCCCCAGTCGCTGATGCCCAGCAGCAGGGAGATCAGGCTGCCGGCACCCGCCATCTGGGCCAGGAGGTAGAAGAAGCACACGGCAAGGGTGGAGATGGCCGCGGCGATCCGGACGGGCCGCTGCTTCAGCCGGAAGGAGAGCACGTCGGCCATGGTGAACTTGCCGGTGTTGCGCAGCAGTTCAGCCACCAGGAGCAGCGCCACCAGCCAGGCCACCAGGAAGCCGATGGAGTACATGAAGCCGTCATAGCCGTTGATGGCGATGGCGCCCGTGATGCCCAGGAAGGAGGCTGCCGAGAGGTAGTCGCCGGCGATGGCGGTTCCATTCTGCGAGCCCGTGAAGGAACGTCCGGCAGCGTAGTAGTCAGCGGCCGTCTTGTTGTTCCGGCTGGCCCGGAACACAATCACCATGGTGACGGCCACGAAGATGCCGAAGATGCCCATGTTCAGCAGGGTGGTGTCCTTAAGTGCGGCGACGTCCACCGCGGCAGCTATGTTGATCATTTGTTGACTCCACCTACCCGGTTGCCCTGCTTATCGAATTCGTGGCCCTCAATCTCGTCCCGGATCTCCTTGGCGATGGGGTCCAGCCGCTTGTTGGAGTAGTGGACGTACCAGCCCGTGATGGCGAACGTGGAGACGAACTGCAGCAGTCCGAAGATCAGGCCGATGTTGATGTTGCCCCAGACCTTGGTGGACATGAAGCCCACGGCATAGTCGGCGAGCAGGACGTAGGCGAAGTACCACAGCAGGAAGGCGATTGCCATGGGGAAAACAAAGCTGCGGTGTCGTTTGCGCAGTTCCTGGAACTGCCCGGTCGACTGGACCTGTTCAAAGTCCACGGACGCCGCTGCGTCCGGAGTATGGGCATCGTTACCCATCGTTCCTCCTCATTGAGACTTGCCGGGACACACCGGGCGGTTGGCCCTGGGCAGGGACACCGGAAGTGTGACTGCAATCACTGTGCTGCGCGCGGGCTGCTACTTTCCAGACCTGGCCCCGGTGCGGTCGCCCAGCGGTCGGAATGCTGCGGCAAACGGCACCCGCCGCTACGCTGGGCAGCATGCCGGACTCCCCCCTCCTGACCGCCGCGGCCGTGGCCGTCATCGCCATGGCCATCGCCGTCGTCGTCGGCGTGGGACTCAAGGTGCTCCGTTCCTTCCGGGACCTTGGCACTGACGCCGAACGTGCGACGTACCACACCCTCCACGCCGCATCCCAGGCTGGCCAGCACCTGCGCCGCGGCCTCAACCCCGCGGGCGCGGCGAAGGCCGGCCGGCAGCTACGCACCCTCCTCGGTTGTGACGCCCTGGCCATTACGGACACCTCCGGTGTGCTGGCGTGGGACGGTGCAGGCGAGGAGCTGAAGCCCCGGCTGATGGACCTTGCTGCCGGAGTCCTGGCGGGTGGCCGGACAGCCGTCCTCCCCGCCGGAGAGGCCAGCGCAGCCATGGACGCCACCGGTGGCCCCCTCGCCACTGTTATCGCACCCGTCCGTGCCGGCACCCGGGTGGTGGGCGCCGTCGCCGCCTTCGCGCCGTCCGTGGGTGCAGGACTGGTCCGGGCCACCAGCGAGGTGGCGGACTGGGTGGCCGTGCAGGTGGAGCTCGCGGAGCTGGACGCCTCCCGCACGCAGCTGATGGAAGCCGAGGTGCGTGCGCTGCGCGCCCAGATCAGCCCCCACTTCATCTACAACTCGCTTAACGCCATCGCATCCTTCATCAACACGGATCCGGCACGGGCGCGGGAACTGGTGGTGGAATTTGCCGACTTCACGCGCTATTCCTTCCGCCGGCACGGGGACTTCACCACGCTCGCCGAGGAACTGCGGTGCATTGACCGCTATCTGCTCCTGGAGCGGGCGAGGTTCGGTGAGCGGGTCCAGGTCAGCCTGCGCGTGGCGCCCGAGGTGCTTGGCACCGTCATCCCGTTCCTGAGCCTGCAGCCGCTGGTGGAAAACGCCGTCCGGCACGGGCTGGAGGCCAAGGAAGGGCCGGGCCACATCAGCATCACCGCGGACGACGCCGGCGCGTTCGCCCAGGTCACCATCGAGGACGACGGCGTGGGCATGGACCCCGAACAGCTGCAGTCGATGCTCGCGGGGCACAGCGACGGGGAGCACGTGGGGCTGCGGAACGTGGACGCCCGGCTGCGCCAGGTCTACGGCAACGGCCACGGCCTGGTCATCGAAACCGCTCCCGGCGAAGGGACACTGATCACCATGCGGGTGCCCAAGTCCCAGCCCGGCCACGACGCGTGACCTGGCCACTGCCGACGGAAAGCTAACCTAGGAGCATGATTAACGTCCTCGTCGTTGATGATGAGCTGCCCGCGGTGGAAGAGCTCGCATTCCTGCTGGGCAGGGACTCACGGATCGGCACGGTCCTCCGGGCGACGTCCGGCAGCGAAGCCCTCCGGGCCCTGTCCGCCGGGTCCGTGGATGCGGTGTTCCTGGACATCCATATGCCGGCCGTGTCCGGCCTGGACATTGCCCGGGCGATTTCCGCGAGCAGCAACCCGCCGGCGGTGGTGTTTGTCACGGCTGACGAGGATCACGCCCTGGCCGCCTTCGAACTCGCAGCCGTCGACTACCTCCTCAAACCCGTCCGGGCCGAACGCCTGGCCCGCTCGGTGGGCCGCATCAGTGAACTGCGCGACGGCGGCAGCGCCCCGGAGATGATCACTGTGGACCAGGGCGGCACCACCAGGATGATCAGGCGCGACGACGTCACGTACGTCCAGGCGCAGGGAGACTACGCGCGGCTGCACACAGCCGATGCCAGCTACCTGATCAGGGTGCCGCTGGCCGAACTCGAGCAGCAGTGGGCGGAGGCAGGCTTCATCCGCACGCACCGGTCCTACCTGGTGGCGCTCAAGCACGTCAGCTCCATGAAGCTGGCTGCCGACGGGCCCAGCGTCACGGTGGCAGGCGCCGGCCTGCCCATCAGCAGGCGGCACCTGCCCACCGTCCGGGAGAAGCTCGAGGCCACCCGGATCAGGCCGCAGTCATGACAAGGGTGCGGGTGACGGCTCCAACCACGGCGGCCCGCCCGGCCCAGGAGACGCGGGAAGCCGCGCAGGAGTCGGATGTGGGCCAGGTCTTTGTCCGTTCCCTGATCAGGTCCCAGCTGCGGCTGGCCCTGGTGGTGGCCGGCGGGTTCCTGCTGATCCTTGGCGCGTTTCCGCTGCTGCTCGCCATGGTTCCGGGCCTGGCCGAAACCCGGATCGCCGGTATTCCGTTTGGCTGGCTGCTGCTCGGGGGCGGCATCTACCCGGTGATCGGGCTGAGCGCCTGGCTGTACATCCGGACGGCGGCCCGCAATGAGGCCCGCTACCGCGACCTGGCCGGTGACCAGTGAGGGCGGCGTGAACCCGGGCATCGCGATTGCTGCCGTGGCCGTGGTTTCCGTGGTGACGGCCGTCATCGGGTTCTACGGCCTGCGGATTTCGCGCACCACAGGCGATTTCTACGTTGCGTCCCGTACCGTCCGGCCATGGTGGAATGCCTCGGCCATCGGCGGCGAGTACTTGTCCGCCGCCAGCTTCCTGGGTGTGGCCGGACTCATCCTGCTGTCCGGAACCGACGCGCTGTGGTTTCCGGTGGGATACACCGCCGGGTACCTGATGCTGCTGCTGTTCGTCGCGGCCCCGCTGCGGCGTTCCGGCGCGTACACCATTCCTGACTTCACCGAGGCGAGGCTGGATTCGCGCGCCGTCCGCAAGGTCACCAGCCTGGTGGTGGTGCTGGTGGGATGGCTCTACATCGTGCCGCAGTTGCACGGCGCCGCCCTGACCATTCGCATCACCACCGGCCTCCCGTCCTGGGCGGGGTCCGTGGCGGTGGTGATCGTCGTCTGCCTCACGGTAGCTGCCGGCGGGATGCGGTCCATCACGTTCGTCCAGGCGTTCCAGTACTGGCTCAAGCTCACCGCCCTGGCCGTCCCCATCCTGTTCATCATCTTCATGCTTGCCGGGAACGGGACCCCGGAGTTGTCCCCGCCTGCCGCCAACCCCACCAATACTCCCCCGGCCGGGCTGTACCAAAACATGTCCCTGCTGGTGGCGCTCCTGTTCGGAACGCTCGGGCTGCCCCACGTCCTCGTCCGCTTCTACACCAACCCGGACGGGCAGTCGGCACGGCGGACCACGCTGATCGTCCTGGGGCTGCTGTCCGTCTTCTACCTGTTTCCCACCGCGTACGGCTTGGTGGGAAGGATGTTTGCGCCGGGCCTGGCGCGCGCCGGCCAAGCCGACGCCATGGTGCTGCTGCTCCCCGGGGAACTCGTGGGCGGTACGGCCGGTGACCTGCTCTCGGCCCTGGTGGTGGCAGGCGCCTTCGCCGCGTTCCTGTCCACCACGTCGGGGCTGGTGGTCTCCCTGGCCGGCGTCATCAGCCAGGACGTCCTGGGCGGCGGCGTCGGCGGGTTCCGCCTCGCAGCCGTAATATCCGCCGTCGTACCTCTTGGCTTTGCGTTCATGACCGATTCCTTCGCGCTGGCGGGCAGCGTGGGCCTGGTGTTCGCCTTCACCGCCTCGACCGTCTGCCCGGTGCTGCTGCTGGGCATCTGGTGGCGGGGACTGACCGACGCCGGCGCGATCGCGGGCATGGTGACCGGAGGTCTGCTGTGCGGCGGCGCCATGATCATCGGAGCCATGGCGGGCGCTGCGAGCATTCCCGCCTGGCTCGCCCAGCCTGCGGCATGGACCGTTCCCACGGCGTTTGCCGTGATGGTGCTGGTCTCACGGGCCACGGCAGGACGGGTGCCGAAGACCATGGCACGGGTCATGACCCGCCTGCATACGCCGGAAAGGCCGCTGGCTACGGAACGCTGAATGGGTGGACAATTACGCCATGTCCACCGACGGCGGGAGCCCGGAAGGCCAGCAGGACGCGGTGCCGCCGTCCGTGCGGGCGCAGTTGCTCGCCACCGAGCACTGGGGCCTGCTGGCATCACGCAGCACCGCCCAAAGCGAGGTGCTGACACGGATCAGCATGTTCCTGACCTTCACGTCGGCCAGCGTGGTGAGTGCGGCGCTGGTGGGCCAGGCCACGAAATTTTCGGACGCCTTCGTCCTGCTCGCGGTAATCGTGCTGTGCATCGACGTGGCCATGGGGCTGCTCACGCAGGTGCGGGTCCTGAACGTGGCCCAGGAAGACCTCATGTATGTGACCGCCATGAACAGGCTGCGGGCGGCGTACGTGGACCTGGACCCCGGTGTGGCGCCGTACCTGATGGCGGCCTACCACGACGATGAGTCCGGTTCGGAGAGGACCTACTTCTTCTTCGGAAACCGGAGCGCGTTCAGCCATGTGGCCGGCAGCAGCATGGTTTTTATGAACTGCGCGAATGCTGCGCTGATCGCCATTCTCTCTGGACTGCTGCTGACTCTTGTGGGGGCAGGGACGACGGCGGCGGTCATCGTGGGAGCGGCCTGCGGCTTCGCTTTCCTGGCGGCTTCCGCCTACTACGGATACCGCGCCTATGCCGGGATCTGGAGCAGGTACACGCCCCTGTCCCCCACCCCGCGGGACGGACCCTAGCCGTCAGTCGATGGCGGCCATGAGCTCGACAACGCGGTCAAGGAACGCGTCCACCTGGGCTTCCTCGTAGCCGTCGCGGCCTGTGGCAGGGCGGAAAACGGCCCGGCGGACGCTGTCCACGCTCAGCGGCTTGTCCTGTTCCAGGTACGCCACGAGCTCATGGCACAGCCTGTCCACATCCGTTGTGTTGTAGCTGCGGACCTTCTTCTTTGCGGGCCGGCGGAAACGCTCCCCGTCGGGGCGGTGGAGCCGGCCGCGGAGGATCCCCGAGAGGTTTCCGATCTCCCGCAGCCAGGCTTCCTCGCCATGGGCTGCGATCAGCTCGTCCCGTTCCCTGCGGGCGAAGGCGTCTTCCAGGCGGTCAAGGGCGGCGTCCACAACGGATGCTGAGTATCCGCCTTTGACGGGGTCGAAGGACACGGCCCGGACGTCTGCGCTGTTGATCGGCTGGGCTGCAGATTCGGGGGTTTCCAGGGACACGCGTGCCCGCTGCAGGAACTGGTCCACCTGCTTGGCGTTGTAGCCGTATTCACTGCGCTGCACGCGCTCAAAGGACGCAGGGATCTGCTGCCGATGAATGTCCAATGCCACTTTGATTCCTTCGATGCTTTTCAGCCGTAGCGCCGCTGCACCAGTTTATGGGTGCCGGGGCCCGGCCAGGGTTTGTGTCAGGCTCCGGCGAGCAGTCCGTAAAGGACGAAAACCACCGGTGATGCGAACACGATGGAGTCGAGCCTGTCCATGACTCCGCCGTGCCCGGGCAGGATGCTGCTCATGTCCTTGACGCCCAGTTCGCGCTTCACCATGGATTCGGCGAGGTCGCCGGCGGTGGAGGCGGCCACGGTGCCGACGGCCAGCACGACCCCCACCCACCAGGGCTTGTCCAGCACGAAGAGGCAGGCGAGGATGCCGATGAGCACGGCACCGGCCACGGAACCGGCGAATCCCTCCCAGGATTTTTTGGGACTGATTTTCGGCGCCATGGGGTGCTTCCCGAGGGACGCACCCACCAGGTACCCGAACGTGTCGTTGGAGACCACCAGCAGGAGCATGACCGCCACCTGCCAGGCGCCTTCGGGGATGGTCCCGCCGGGCCAGAGTCCCAGCGGGGACGCCCCGCCGGTGGCGTGCAGCGGCAGGGCGGCGAAACTGATGAAGAACGGCACCCAGCCCAGGGTGAAGACACCCGCGAAGATGCTGTTGGCGGATCCTGCAGCACTTTCGACGGACCGCCAGAGCAGCACGGCCACGGAGCTGAGCAGCATGGCAAACAGCAGGCCCTCGATGCCGCCGAGGTATGCCACGAATGGCATGGCCACCGTTCCGGTCATGACCGGAACGATGGGCATCCTGGTGCCGTTGGCTTCGAGGGCCCGGTAGATTTCCCAGACGCCGAATACTGCGAAGGCGGTGGTGACGGCTACGAATCCGAGCGGGAGGAACAGCAGCCCGCCCAGGACTGCGAACAGCATGGCCAGGCCCACCACGACGGCGGCGGGCAGGTTCCGCCCGGCCTTTGGCGTCGGGTTGCTCCTGGGCTGCTTCCCCCGTGTGCGCGCCCGTGGGGCGGGGGCCTGATCTGCCTGGCCCATCAGACTTCGAGCAGCTCTGCTTCCTTGCGCTTCAGCAGCTCATCGATGCCGTCGACGTGTGCCTTGGTGAGGCCGTCCAGTTCCTTTTCGGCCCGGCTGCCCTCATCTTCGCCGGCTTCGCCGTCCTTGACCAGGCGGTCCAGGGTTTCCTTGGCCTTGCGGCGGATGTTGCGGATGGAAACCTTGGCGTCCTCGCCCTTGGTCTTGACGATCTTGACGTATTCCTTGCGGCGTTCCTTGGTCAGTTCCGGAATGGTGATCCGGATGACGTTGCCGTCGTTGGACGGGTTCGCGCCGACCTCCGAGTCGCTGAGTGCACGCTCAATGTCACGCAGGGCCGTCTTGTCGAACGGGGTGATGAGGATGGTGCGGGCGTCCGGAATGGCGAACGAGGCCAGCTGCTGGAGCGGGGTGGGTGAGCCGTAGTAGTCCACCAGGACCTTGTTGTACAGGCCTGGGTTGGCCCGGCCGGTGCGGACGGCAGCGAAGTCTTCCTTGGCTACCTCTACGGCCTTGTCCATCTTTTCTTCGGCTTCGAGCAAGGTTTCTTCGATCACGGTCTCTCCTCAGATTCTGGTGCAGTCCGGGGCACCGGTTCCCTGCACACACGTGGTTCTCTGTTGCTGCTTCCGTCCCCGCCGGCCGGGCGGGGACGGAACTGTCCTGAAAACATCCTAGCCGGAGCTAGGCGGTGACCAGGGTGCCCAGCTTTTCGCCCAGGATGGCGCGGGTGACGTTGCCTTCACCCTCCATGCCAAAGACCACCATGGAGAGGTTGTTGTCCTTGCACATGGTCATCGCCGTCTGGTCCATGACCCGGATGTCGCGGCGGAGGGCGTCGTCGTAGCTGAGGGTCTCGAGCCGCTCAGCGGTGGGATCCTTTTTGGGGTCGGCCGTGTAGACGGCGTCCACACCGCTCTTGGCCATCAGGACGACGTCGGCGTGGACCTCAAGGGCCCGCTGCGCGGCTACCGTGTCCGTGGAGAAGTAGGGCAGGCCGGCGCCGGCACCGAAGATGACCACGCGGCCCTTTTCCATGTGCCGGATGGCGCGGCGCGGAATGTAGGCTTCCGCCACCTGGCCCATGGTGATGGCGCTCTGGACGCGGGTTTCCACGCCGGCCTGCTCCAGGAAGTCCTGCAGGGCCAGGCAGTTCATGACGGTTCCCAGCATGCCCATGTAGTCGGCGCGGGAACGGTCCATGCCGCTTTGGGAGAGTTCGGCGCCGCGGAAGAAGTTGCCGCCGCCCACAACGATGGCCACTTCCACCTCGGGCACGGCTGCGGCGATCTGCTTGGCGACGTCGCGGACGGTCTCGGGGTCGACACCCAGCTTCCCGCCGCCGAAGACCTCGCCGGAGAGCTTCAGGAGGACCCGCCGCCTGCTTTTCTCTGGCTGGATTACAGTGTTGACGGCTTCCATGATGCCTTCCCGTTGATGAGTCTGAAAAAAGGTTATCCTGCCGGGCCCGGTGGTCGGTACCGGTCCCGTTGCATGCAAAAGGGGCGGCCACCGAAGTGGCCACCCCCTCACAGATTCGACTAGGAGCCGACGCGGAAACGCGTGAACGCGGTTCCGTTGACACCGGCCTCTTTGAGGACCTGTGCCACGGACTTCTTGGCGTCCTTTGCGAATGCCTGGTCAACCAGGACCTCACCCTTGTAGAAGCCCGTCACGCGGCCTTCCACAATCTTGGTGAGGGCGGCTTCGGGCTTGCCCTCGGCCTTGGCGGTCTCTTCGGCGATGCGGCGCTCGGACTCAACCAGGTCGGACGGAACGTCCTCGCGGGTCAGGTAGTTCGGAGCCATGGCAGCGATGTGGACTGCGACGTCATGCGCGGCGGTGGCAGCAGCTTCGCCTTCACCGTCAACAGCGAACAGCACGCCAACCTGGGCCGGCAGGTCCTTGGAGGTCTTGTGCAGGTAAGCGTCAACCGTGGCACCCTCAACGCGGGAGATGCGGCGGACAACAACCTTTTCGCCCAGGACAGCGCCTTCTTCGACGACGACCTCGGAGAGCGGCTTGCCGTCAACTTCGGTGGCGAGCAGGGTTTCGAGGTCGGCGGCGCCGGACTCAACGGCAACGGCCAGGACCTTGTCGGCCAGCTGGATGAACTTGTCAGCCTTGGCAACGAAGTCGGTCTCGCAGTTGACCTCGATCATGACGCCGACGCCGTTGCTGACCTTGGCGGCCACGAGGCCTTCAGCGGTGGAGCGGCCTTCACGCTTGGTAGCGCCCTTGAGGCCCTTGATGCGGATGATCTCGATGGCCTTCTCGGCGTCGCCGTTGGCCTCGTCAAGAGCCTTCTTGACGTCCATCATGCCGGCGCCGGTGCGCTCGCGCAGGGCCTTGATGTCCGCGGCAGTGTAGTTCGCCATGTGAACCCCTCTGTCTAGAAATTTGTTGTGGTGTACGGACCGACAGGACGGCAGCCCGCGAAAGCGGGCGGCCATCCTGTCAGCAGCTCCGGCTGGTAAGCGCGGAGAATCCGGATTTAGTTGTGTTACTTGGCGTCGTCGGCGGGAGCCTCGGCGGCAGCCGGGGCTTCAGCTTCTTCTGCCGGAGCAGCAGGGGCTGCCGCAGCTTCCTCGGCCTTGCTGCCTTCGAGGAGCTCGCGCTCCCACTCAGCCAGCGGCTCTTCCGGAGCTTCGGTGGCGCCCGTGCCACGGTTGTTGCGGGCGATGAGGCCCTCAGCAACGGCGTCGGCAACAACGCGGGTCAGCAGGTTCACGGAGCGGATGGCGTCGTCGTTGCCCGGGATCGGGAAGTCGACTTCGTCCGGATCGCAGTTGGTGTCCAGGATGGCAACAACCGGGATGTTCAGCTTCTTGGCCTCGTCAACGGCGAGGTGTTCCTTCTTGGTGTCCACGATCCAGAGCACGGAGGGTGCCTTGGTCAAGTTGCGGATACCGCCGAGGTTGGACTCGAGCTTGGTGAGTTCGCGCTTGAGGAGCAGCAGCTCCTTCTTGGTGTATGCGGAACCGGCGACGTCGTCGAAGTCGATCTCTTCGAGTTCCTTCATGCGCTGGATGCGCTTGGCGACAGTCTGGAAGTTGGTCAGCATACCGCCGAGCCAGCGCTGGTTCACGTAGGGCTGGCCAACGCGGGTTGCCTGCTCGGCAATTGCTTCCTGGGCCTGCTTCTTGGTGCCGACGAAGAGCACGGTGCCGCCGTGGGCAACGGTGGCCTTGACGAACTCGTAGGCGCGGTCGATGTAGGACAGCGACTGCTGAAGGTCGATGATGTAGATGCCGTTGCGCTCGGTGAAGATGAAGCGCTTCATCTTCGGGTTCCAACGGCGGGTCTGGTGTCCAAAGTGGACGCCGCTGTCAAGCAGCTGGCGCATAGTTACGACGGGCATGCCGACGCTCCTTCCGGCAGGTCATTCATGAGAGAGCCCGGAGGCTTCTTACCCTGCCAATAGTTGACGGTTGATTAGCGTGGCCCAGGCCGGGCCGTGCTCCTGGCATCCATCACGCTTCCCATCCGTGCCATAAGCACGGACCGCAGGAGGCGCGATCCTTCACAGGCGTTGCCGGGGCTTCACCATGTGGAGGGCTGGATGCGCGTAGTCAGCTGCTGCTCCCCCACACTCCTGAATGAGATGTGCCGACGCAATCCGGACAAGGGGATGCACCGCGGGGGTGAACCACTGGGACGGGAAGCGTTGAGGGCGCAGCAAACTGCTCCACCAAGTGTACTACAGGCGCCTGCGTCCGGCGGACAGCAGGTACCCTGCCCGGGGCCTTATCCACATAGGCCTGATCCGCCCTGCCGGCCCTGTTTCGGGCGGCGCATGCTGGACGCATGAAACCTCCGCTCCTCCTCGCAGCCCTCCTGCTCCTTCCCGCGTCGGTGGCCTCCACCACGCAGCCGCTGCCGTCCAGCTTCTCCCCTGCCGTTCACGCGGCCGGCACGACGGCGGCAGGGGACGCGGGCGCGGCCGTGCCCGCGCCCTCGTGGCAGTGGCCGCTAGCACCCCGCCCGAAGGTTCTGCGCAATTTCGATCCCCCGCCAAAGCCCTGGCTGAGCGGGCACCGGGGCGTGGACCTTGGGGCAGGATACGACGGCGCCCCGGTCACCTCACCTGCGGCCGGAACGGTCAGCTTCGTGGGCGTGGTGGTGGATCGGCCGGTCATCACCATTGATCACGGCAACGGGCTGCGCAGCAGTTTTGAACCGGTGGAGAGTACCCTGGCGGCGGGCAACCCGGTAGCCGCCGGACAGGTCATCGGTACCGCCCTTCCCGGGCACTGCGGGGTATCCGCCTGCATCCATTGGGGCGTCCGGCGGGGCGAGGACTATGTCAATCCCCTGCAGTTCGTGATGGACCTGCGGCCCTCCATCCTGCTGCCGCTCGGCGGTCCGCCGTAGTCCCGATGGGGGTACGGCGGCAACGGCTGCGGTCAGACGATGGCCGATATGCCGGTGATGGCCCGGCCGGTCACCAGGGTGTTGATCTCGGCGGTTCCTTCATAGGAGTAGATGGCTTCCGCATCGGCGAAGATCTTGGCCATCTCGAAGTCCGTCACGATCCCGTTGCCGCCCAGGATGCTTCGGCCGAGGGCCACGCTGTCCCGCATCCGCTCCGTGGTGAAGGCCTTGGCCAGCGCCGACTGTTCGTCCTTGGCCAGGCCGGCGTCCTCCAGCTGCGAAAGCCTGGCCATCATGCCCATGGAGCTGACGGTGTTGCCAAGGATGCGGACCAGCTGGTTCTGCACGAGCTGGAAGGAGGCCAGGGGCCTGCCGAACTGGTGGCGCTCCACGGCGTAGCGCCGGGCAACGTCGAAGGCGGCCATCTGCAGGCCAACGGCCTGCCAGGCGACGCCGAGCCGGGTGACCTTGAGGACCTTGTTGACGTCGCGGAAGCTGTTGGCGTGGGCAAGCTTGAAGAAGTCCGGCACAGTGACGTTGGTCAGGGTGATGTCGGCGTTCTGGACGGTCCGGAGCGAGATCTTGTTCTCGATCTTTGTGGCACTGAATCCTGCAAGGGTGGTGTCCACCAGGAATCCCTTGACCTGGTTGTCCTCAACATCGCGGGCGTAGATGACCACCCAGTCCGAGAAGGTGGCGTTGCCGATCCAGCGTTTGGCGCCGTTCAGGATCCAGTTGCCGCCGTCCCGCCGGGCCGTGGTGCGGGTTCCCCCGGCTACATCGCTTCCGCCCAGCGGCTCGGTGAGCCCGAAGGCGCCGATCTTCTTCAGGGCGTAGATCTCGGGAAGCCACGCGTCCTTTTGCTCCTGGGAGGCCAGGGCTTCTATGGAGCCCGTGAACAATCCGTCGTGGACGCCCATGAAGGTCGCAATGGATGCGTCAGCGCGCGTTACTTCGGCATGGAGCAGTCCCGCAAACAGGTTTGAGTAACCCTGCCGCCGGACGGGGCTCACCAGGTCGATGTCGGCGAGCTTGGGGATGAGGTCCATGGGAAATTCGCCGCGGTTCCAGCAGTCCACGGCGATGGGCCGGACCTCCCGGGCCAGGAAGTCCCTGACTTCAGCGAGCCGGTCCTGCTCCTTGGCACTGAGCAGCTGCTCAAAGGCGTAGAAGTCGCCGTCAGCATAGGGAAGGTCATTCACACTTGGCATGGACGTGGACATGGGTACCTCACAGGTGATCGGCGGTGACCGGCGCCCCCAGGGACGGGGCGCGGTAAGTTACTGGTCAGTAACATACCCCAGATCGGCCTTCCAGCAAAGAACCGGGGAGCAAAGGAACGGCTGTGGGCACAGAAAAACCGCGGCCGAAGAGGTCGGCCGCGGTTTGGGAGGAATGTAGGGCTACTCGGACTTGAACCGAGGACCTTAGGATTAGCAATTCCTGCCTTTCGTCCGTTTCCGGTGGATTCCATCACCCCGCGGATCCCAAGCAATAGCGCCCCTCGAGCGATTCCAGCTGATCATTGCCTTCCGATCCTGCTCGTTGTTTCCGGTGGGTTAGCGGTGGGCGAAAGCCACCGTATGTGTCTACCCCACCCCATTCGATGGAGGGCTGTCGGCAAGGATCTCGGTGGGCGGCGTTAGACCTTCACGGGCTCCTAGATCCGCAATGCTGTCACGCTGATCGAGGACGGGGAGCCTGGCACCCAGGTCGCCCGTGACCTCGGCCGGTCCAGGGCGACCCTGTACCGGCGATCCGAGAGTTGCCGCAAGCGACGACCATCTGAGTTCGCCTTGTGCGGTGGATGGGTGGCGATCTACGGGCATCTGCTGCGTCCCTCCGGGCCCGCCTACAAGCAAGACAGCTCAGGCTGTCATCTATCGGTGCATCAGTCGCCAGCGCACCAACGTCGCGACACCCTCCAACGACGTTGAGCAGCGGTTTTGTCGGAGGTGCCGTGCATCCTGATCTTACGAGACCGGACGCACGTAACTAGGAGAAGACAGATGACTGAAGGCCGGATTACCCAGCAGGACCTGGATTGGTGGCTGGAGTTTGCAACCTCCCTGGAGTGGACGTTCGCTAAGACCTATGCCGAGACGGCACCCCACCACTACATCGTCGAAGGGCGCACCTCGGGCGTGACCCACGAGGATATGGTTCGCGCCGCGCGCGTGATCCACACCTTCGGGCAGCCGGGCAAGTACTACTCGTTGACCAAGGTCTATCTCCTCAGCCCCGACGGGAAGTACCGCTGGTGGACCGAGGACAAGCACTTCACCGACACCACACTCGTCAACCGCGCAACCACTGGGCTGTTCTACGGAATCCAGAACGCGCCATCCACGGTCAGCGGTATCGAGTCGTCGTACGACGCGGTCGCCACTATGTGGGACGTCCTGCACCCCACCGGTTCCGGGGAGTCGAACCGTGTCAAGCGGCTCCTCGATGGTGCTCGGGGAAAGTACCCGCCCCACGTTCTCGACATCGGCTGCGGCACCGGTCGAGTGCTCGACCTTGGGCTCACCAGTGCGGACCACTACGCGGGCGTTGACTCTAGTCAGGCGATGCTCAATCTCCTGATCCGCAAGCATCCGAGGGCCGCAGCAATCTACCCGGTCGATTTCCGCGATGCACTCACCGTTAATACTTTCTCCCCGGGCCAGTTCGACTGGGTCTTCCTCGACACTGCGGTCGAGATGACGGCCGAGCAGCGCGCCAAGGTAGAGCACATCGCCCGACTCGCGATGATCATGGTCGACGGGCTCGAGTGGACTCTTCGTGATGTGCGAGAGAACTCCGTAGAGCGCATCCGCGCGGAGTCCGACTTGATGAGGGCGGCGTCATGAACAGGGACAGCGGAGCCCTCATCGCTCTAGACCCCGGGGATCACGGGGCGGGTGACTCCTGCCGCCGACAATTTTCGTTAAGGTGCGCCACTCTGGAGCGAAGGACGCAAACGCTTCGGTTGCGGCGTCCTGCGATGACCGTCAGAGGCCCTCATCTGCCAACGCGCGCACCAGTCGCACGCAGAGCTGTATCCGGTCCTCGCTATCCACTAGCCTGCCGTCTTGGGGATTCTGCTGGACCAAAACCCGCAACTGGTCGTCAGAATCGAACGCCGTCAAGGCGTTGGCGACCTTGGTCTCGACGGTCTCACGGCCGTCTGGAAGGACGAGTTCGAAGGAGTCGTCATCACAGCGGATCTCGATGCGGGACTTCTTGAGCGTAAGGCCTGGGTCGTCGCGGTGCCACCAACTTGGTTTCTCGGCATCAGAACCAAGCGAGCCGTTGACCCAGGCCGCGTGTAGCAGCGCGTCGCTGAAATAGGCGTTGTAGTTGCTACCGTGAAGCATCCGGAGGCGCTGATAAGCGAATCCGCCGATTGTGCTGTCGTAGGTGCCGTCGTAGTAGCCATCGCCCTTCGAGCTGCGGGCGCCGGAGTAGCGGACGAGGTAGTATCGCCAGTCGTAGAAGTTGCGGGACTCGCGTTCAGCGAGCCATTGGGCGCGGATCGCATCGAGGGCGTCGCTCGGCTGATTCGTACCGGTCGCCGCCCGTGTGGCGATGTCGTCCAGCAGAGCCATCAGCGGCTCGCGCATGTTCGCGAGATTCGCCCGAGACCCCGTGGTGAGCATGTCGCTCCAGGAGTCGTCCTTTTGGGAACTTCCGAGCTGGCGACGCCTTCCCGCCCAGCCAACATCGCGTGAGTAGTCCCCTTTCGTGAGCAGCGCGGCGCCGAGCAGGTCGCGCAGTTCCTGCCGGCTCACGTCTGCGAATGCTTCAGCGCGTGCTTCCAGCGTGGCTGCATCGAGCTCGAACGCCATGATGCGTCCGCGAACCAGTGGGTGGTCTTCGAGTTGATGCACGGCGTCAATGGCTTCCGGGTGCTCGTCCAGAAACGACCATTTGAGGACCTCATCGGCAACCCAATCGCTTCGGAAGGCCCCTGAATCCTCCAGCTCGCCGTGAACGATCAGCTTCTCGGTCTGTGCCACGTAGGCAGGCATGCGATTGAAGTCGAGGAATGCGGCAGTGACATTGCGTAGAGAACGCAGGCGCTTGGCTATCTCGGCCTGACTTATCGTGTCGTCGGCCTGTCGCGCGAGCAGGACTCCGAAGAGGAGCAGCGTCTCTTGTGCCGTGAAGTCGGACGCGTACCGGAGGAGGCAGCCACCGAACAGGTCAGGAGTTGTGGAGAAGAGCGGAATCGGTCCTTCCCCGACGCCGCCGGCGGTGAACAGCTTGCTGAACTCGGCGCTCGGGTCGGGAGGAACTCTGATGTGGGTGCCGGGACCGGCGTCGATCCACGTGTCGAACGCGTGGAAGAAGAAGTCTCGATTCCGAGCGGCATGTTCGTTGTCGGGGTCGGCGAAGGCGAGTCGGGCTCGTTCCTCGATCGGCCATAGCCTTCGTGCCTGCTTGTCGTGCCACTTTCGGTCAGGTTTCCCGTCGCGCCACTCACAGATTTCGATGATGAACGTGAGGTACCGCTCAAACTCGTCGTCGATCTTGTAGTCGCTCGCCGCTCGCTTCTCGTACTCCCAGAGCAGGTCAGCCCAGGCTCCGTCGATGCTCTCGACGAGGTGCTTGTGCCAGTCAGGGTCGGCTGACTTGATGATGCTTTCGAAGTCCGCCTTGAAGACCTCAAACGTCGTCAGTGGCTTCCCGCGCGAGTTCATCTTGATATAGAGGTCTTCGCCGTGGGCGATATCGACGACGGGGAGGAACAGGAACCATATGGCGCTGTTTTGGACGTCGGCGGGGCGAGCTGCGAGCCGGTTCCAGATGGCGTCGATTTCGTCGGTGTGCGGGTCGAGCCGTCGATGGATCGCGTCGAGGATGACGAGCATCGATGAGATGGTCGGGTCGTGGCGCCACGGGTAGACGTACCACGGCTGGTCGCTGATCCAAGCCGATGGAGAGGCCAGCCCGCCGGGATACGCGTTGTTGGCGATGGTCTGGGTGAAGTCTCTAGCTGTCGGCCGGGTCGAGTAGGAGAAGCGCAGCCAAGGGGCGTCCGGGTCGAGCTTGTCTGCGCGCGAAGCGACGTACCAGTGCAGTAGGAACAGCGTAGTGAGGCGTTGTTGGCCATCGAGTGGCTGCAGGATTCCGGCTTGAACGTCGCCGTACACGAAGTCGAGGCCCATGTGTCTGTCAGTCGTGGCGGCTTCGATGACCTTGTCCAGGAAGCGGTCCCGGAGGGCGCTGACCTCCTCGTCAGCTCGGCCCTGCGCGAAGTCACGTTGGATGATCGGGATCTCGATCTCAGTGATACGGGGACAGTCTCCGACGGGTTCGTCGAATAGGCCGAGGAACGTGACTGGGTAGCCTTTCATGCGTGGACCTCGTTAGCGGGAGAGCTCTCGACAATCAGGAAGCGCTTCACCTTGTCGATCAACGCAGTGAGGTAGTGGGCCTGATCCTGTGGACCCCACAAGGAGAGTTGCTGGTCGGCCGCGGCCGTGTAGTACTTCAAGAAGACGTTGCGGGTGCAGGGCAGGATGTAGGCCCCATCCTGGTCGAGCCCGATCACTTGTTCGCGTTTGAGGGCGAAGACCGCGTTGTTCAGTTTGCTGTTGAGGTCGCGTTGGAGCAGCGCGAGATTGCCGAGTCCGTGCGTGTCCTCATCGGCGGCGTCAGCGTCAGGAGCGCTGAACAACGCCAGGACCTGCCTGAAGATCCAGTCGAAACTCCGCTCATCGGTCTTACCGTCGGCCATGGCCAGATGAGCGTTGATCTTATCGATGATCCCGTCCACACCGGGACGCTGATCTCGCGGCCAGTGAGACTCTTCGATCTTCTTCCTGTGCGTCCGTAGCCAGTCTCGACGCTCGGGCTCCTTCTCGAAGGCCTCGGAGTTCTGTGCGTGGATGTGCTCCAGCGACCAGTTATCGACATAGGCGTGGAACGAGAAGCGGCTCCCGATGTCGCTGCTGCCGAGCACGGTCTCAACATTCATGAGGAGCAGCACCTCGGTGCACTTACCGTTATCCTTCCCGTAGCGCAGGAGGGAAACCTTGTCAGTACTTAGACCAAGGCGCTTGCGCGTTCGCTCAACGAGCACCTCTCGGAAGACCGACTGCGTCCGGGATCGGGATAGGTCGATAAGTTCTTGGATCGAGTCACCGACCTGGATGAGGTAGCCGATCCGATGGTAGAGATCGCGGTCTTGGAACCACCCCGTCAGCAGTCCGTGACGCTCGACGACGTCCCGCCAGAAGGCGGCCGTTCCCCGCTCGGCGATATCCTCCTGGACTTTGCCGAAGGTCCAGTAGCGGGGCCGTTCTCTTAGACCCGCCTTCGGCGTCATGGACTCGAAGAGGAAGTCGATATGCGTCGCTCTTTCGGTCGATGAACGCGTGAGGAATGCCCAGAACTGCGGCTCACGAAGATCCCTCTCGAACCCGTCCCATTGGGCAGCGATCTCCTGTTGCCGCCCCGACTTGCCGCCGGTTCCGCCGCTGTTTGACAGCACCAGCGCCTTAATCAACTCGGAGTCCGTCAGCGGGATGCGATCACGATTCAGGCGCGTAAAAAGTGCGGTGGCGTCGGTGCCCGGCGGCGCCTCGTACCAGATGACGTAAACCCAGTTAGCAAGCGCCGTGTGGAAATTGATAGCGGCCTGCGTGACGTTCGGCTGTTCGTCGAACCACTCTCCGATAACCTCGTACGCCTGGGCGATGTGGTAGTAGTCGATGTTCTCATCACGGCGCGAGAAGTCGAGAGTCTCCAGGAAGTCGCGGCTACCTAATCGGGTTTCGTAGGTAAGCAGATAGTCCAACTTCGAGCCGGCGATCTTCGTGGCGACGTACTTCGTGATCAGGAACAGGGTTGTTAGGCGCTGCTGGCCGTCGACGAGCTCCCAGCTCACACCATCGCGCTTCAACACGACGACCGGCTGGAGGTAATAAGCGGTGGGCGCGCCCCCGCCAGCTTCACCCTTGTGGGTCTTGATGTCCTCCAAAAGTTGGCGTACTTCGTCGCGTCCCCAGCGGTAGCCGCGCTGGTACGCGGCGACGAAGAACTCGCCTTGGATGAACGGCTTGTCGTCATCGCCCTTCATCACGAGCCGGGGCTCAATCGTCGCCTCCGATCGAGCTGGTTGGTCAGCATCTTCTCCCATAAGAAAACACTCTAGTGGGATGCCCCGACAGATTGGGTGGATTGCGATGACGTGGGTCCCGACGGCGGGGCGCAGCGCACGCCTGACTCCTGAGAGAAACCGGCGGCTTCCAGATCCCGGACCTGCAGTGCCTTGTCCCGCTCGGCCGAGCTCACCCGCGCGGAACGCAGGCGCCCCACCGGTTCCGCTCCCCGGTGTCCCATCAAAGGTCCCATTGCAGAAATTCCGAGAACGCTGATGCGCCATGACTGAACCCCGGGCACATCTGTTGCATAAGATCGGCAACCGACCCCAATGCAACGCAGTATCAGCAGTCCCTAGCGATTCGTTGTGTATTGGTGTACTCCAATGCAACATCGGTTGGAGAGAGATGGGTTGTATTCCGGGACGTGGCTGGCGGACGCGCTGGGTCTCGCAGATTCTTGGCTAAGAACTTCGATGTCACCACAGTCTGCCCCCTGATATCTCGTTCCCTAGTGGTGATCGGACGGTAGGAACCCTGCTGGAGGCCTCCTCAGGCATGGCCGTGGCGTCCGCCCAGCTGGGGCACTCCAGCGAGAACGTCACGCGGAAGCACTACGTCCAGAAGACCCACGAGGCCCCAGACAACACGACTCTGCTGGAGGCATTCGGCCAGCGCATGGAATGATTCCGGTGGGTTTCCGGTGGATGCCTACCTTAGAACTTCAAAAGAGAAGAGCCCCTGATCTGCGTTTCCGCAGGTCAGGGGCTCGTTCCGTGTAGGGCTACTCGGACTTGAACCGAGGACCTTAGGATTATGAGTCCCGCGCTCTAACCAGCTGAGCTATAGCCCCGTGCGCCCTGCAGATCCCGATCCGTTCGGATGTCGGCTCCAGCAGGGCAAAAACACTCTAGCAAACCCCGGAAGGGGTTTAGACCACCTTGTCTTCGAAGCCCGCGCCGCGGTACAGGTCCTCGAAGGTCTGCAGAGTGCCCTGGATGCTGTGCGGCTCCACCATTTGCCGGCTGGCCTGGCCCATGGCCTCGCGCTGGTCCTTTGGAAGCTCCAGGATCTGGGTGATCTTCTTGGCGAGGTCATCGCTGTCATTCGGTGTGAAGAGGTAGCCGTTTTCACCGTCGCGCACCAGGTGCGGCAGCGCCATGGCGTCCGCCAGCACCACCGGGGTGGAGGCAGACATGGCCTCCAGGGTCACCAGCGACTGCAGCTCAGCGGTGCCGGGCATGCAGAAGAGATCAGCCTGGATGTAGGCCTTCCGCAGGTCTTCGTCGCTCGCGAGGCCAAGGAACTTCACCCGGCTGCCCAGGCCGAGCCGCTGCACCAGCTCCTCAAGGGAGGCGCGCACCTCGCCGCCGCCCACGATTTCCAAATGCACGTTCAGTTCCGGGGGCGTTTTGCCGATTGCCCTGATGAGCACGTCCACATGCTTTTCTTCCGCGAGCCGGCCCGCGAACATGACGGTGGGGTGCGGGTGCGGCTCAATCTGCTCGCCGGGCTGGAGCTCGTAGGCGGCAGAATCGATACCGTTGGAGAGCGGCAGGACCTTCCGGAGGAATGCGTGCTCGTGCATGGCTTTGGCCGCCAGTGGTGTTGGTGTGGTGACCACGTCCGCCTTGCCCATCACCTTGCCCATGTCCTTCCAGGAGATGCGCCCGATGATGTCCTTGAACCACTGGGGAAACGGCAGGAACGGGTTGAGGTTTTCCGGCATGAAGTGATTGGTGGCCACGATCCTGACGCCGCGCTTCACGGCTTCATACAGGACGTGCTCGCCGATCATGTAGTGGCTTTGGATGTGGACAACATCCGGCTTGACGCGGTCGAACAGCAGGCTGATTTCCTTTTTGATCTCCCAGGGAAAACAGATCCGGAAGGTTTCGTGGGTGGGCACGCTGTGAGAGCGGAGCCGGTGCACGGTGGCTTCGTCGCGGAATTCGCTAAAGCTCTTGCCCTTGCCGTTGCGGCAGGCCAGGACGTGGACGTTGTGCCCGCGGCCGGTCATTCCCTTGGCCAGGCGGTAGCCGAACTGGGCTGCGCCGTTGATGTCGGGCGGATAGGTGTCAGCAGCGATCAGGATGGTCAGCGGCGTCTGGTCGGCGGGCGTGGTCACGTGGAGAACTCCTGATGGTCACGGTGCGGACAGCGTCGACTGACTGCACGTCTGGCCTGGCATGTGGCGCCGGGGCTTCGTGGAACTGCTGGATCTGGTAGGCGGGAATGGGGGCTAGTGGGACGGCCTGCCCGCGGCCTTCCGCGCGTCCTTCTTGCGCTTGGTGACCTCGGGATGGTGCCTGGAAAGGGCGATAACCCCAACGATAGCAAGGGAAGCGGCGGTTCCCATGGCAATCGCCATGACGGCGTGCACATCCGGCCGCAGTTCCCCCAGGATGACGATTCCGATGGCGATCCCCACGATGGGGTCGATCACCGTCAGTCCGGCGATCACCAGGTCCGGCGGACCCGAGGAGTATGCGCTTTGGACGAACCAGGACCCCAGCCCGCCGGCGGCAACGAGTGCCACCACGGAGTACCACTGCACGTTCAGCAGGAAGAGGCCGTTGGGATCCAGCATGTGCTTGCCGATGATCCGGGTGAGGACGGCCACGAAGCCAAAGAGGACTCCGGCGCCCAGGATATAGACGAAAGCGTTGATCCGGTGCTTGAACATAACGGCCAAAGTGCCGAAGAGCCCGACGGCAAGCGCCAGCAGCAGCACGATGGTGAGCTCCGCGTCCAGGCTCACATGATGGTTCTCCTGCGTCACGTTAACGGCAAGGAGGACAAAGAGCGCGGAGCCCGTCACGCAGGCCGCGATCGCCACCACCGTGGCCCGGTTGATGGTGAGGTCCTGGTCCTTGGCGTTGATGACGGTGGTGATGACCAGCGCAATGGCACCGATTGGCTGGACAACTGTGAGCGGGGCGGACACGAGCGCCACCGCGTTCATGGCCATCCCGGCACCAAGCAGCAGGAGTCCGAAGACCCAGCGGGGATTGCGGAGCAGGCGGAGGAAACCGTTGGAGCTCAGGGCCAGGCCGCCGGTGTCAGCCTTGACGGCGCTTCCCTGGCGCTGGGCACCAAGGGCGAGGCAGAAGGCCCCAAGCAGCGCAAGCACGACGGCGACCCACACCATCAGGTGGTCCCGCCGTCGTGCCCGGTGCGCATCCTGCCCTTGCGCAGGATCGCCCAGAAGTAGTTGTACGCAGCGATCCAATGGCCCAGCAGGCCCAGCCCGAGCACAATCCAGGCGGCCACGAACAATCCGTCCGAGAACCCGGTGTCCAGCCGGGAGAGGAGCAGCATCGGCGTGCCCAGGAGCAGCAGCCCGGTCCGCACCTTGCCAACAGCGCTGACAGGAAGGTCGGGATGGCCGCCGAACAGCGAGAGTGTCAGCACCAGGAGTACCGCGTCCGGGATGACCAGCGCCGCCAGGTACAGCCAGTGCACGACGCCGGCAATCACCAGGGTGATGGCGACGGCGATCAGCGCCAGGCGGTCGGCGATGGGGTCCAGGACCCGCCCGAGCTTGGAGGCCTGGTCAAAGCGGCGGGCAACGTACCCGTCAATCCAGTCGGTACTGGCCATCACCGCAAGGACAACCACACCGGCGCCGTACTCCTTCCGCGCCAGGACGAGCCAGATGAAGAGTGGGACCCCCATGAACCGGACCACGGTGAGCAGGTTTGGGATGGTGAAAACCCGGTCATGGTCCACTTGGGGGCGGCCGGGACGGGCGCCGGCACCAAT
This sequence comes from Arthrobacter sp. RT-1, assembly GCF_003367205.1. Taxonomy (NCBI): domain Bacteria; kingdom Bacillati; phylum Actinomycetota; class Actinomycetes; order Micrococcales; family Micrococcaceae; genus Arthrobacter; species Arthrobacter sp. RT-1. Next base: position 12,984 of record NZ_QRGQ01000004.1, on the reverse strand, counting down.
AAACTTCACCCGTCCCCCTTTCCTTCCTGCTGCCTGGTCGGCGCGGTCCTGCAGTTGTTGGCTTGCTGCATCAGTCCTGCGGTTGTGCCCGGGCGTGCTGGCGGCCGGCAGCCCTGGCAAACCCGTGCTAGTAGGTTCGAAGAAGCTTACGGAGCAGGACCACCAGAACGGTGCCTGCGGCAGCCAAAGCTGCCAGCGGCCTCCAGCGTTTCTGCAGCCCCTCGGTGGATGCGGCCAGGGTGGCCAGCCGTTCGCTGGCCGCGTCCATGCCGCGCCCTGCGATGGCCTGGCCCTGGCGCAGTTTGCCCTGGGCGGCCGCGAGCAGGTACTGCGCCTGGGTCTTGACGTCCAGTTCGGTGCCGAGTTCGTCGCGGACGTCGGTGAGGTGGTGGCGCCGCTGGTTGAGGCGGCGTGCGAGCTCGGGTTCGGAGGCGTGCGGGTATTCCTTGTCGTGCTCGGCTGTCTTGGCCGCCTTCTCCGCCTTGGCCTTGGCCGCGGCCTCTTCCCTGGCGGCCTTGGCAGCTTTCGCTTCGGGGGTGTTCGGGTCAAGGACCGCAGGGTTGAAGGCCGAACCTTCCTTGGCAATACCGATATCGTGCCTGATGCCCCGGATGGTTTCCTCCGGCATCAGTGGCATGGCCTTCTTGAATTTGCGGAAGCCGATCAGGCCGCCGATGAGGGCGATCAGCAGGAAGGCCGCTGACACCAGGAGGGCGGCCAGCCAGGCGGGCATGATGGTGGCCAGTCCCATGATGGCCGCGACGATGAGTCCGACCACCAGGAAGACGAGGAAGACCAGGGCGACGGCGAAGAAGGCGGCCGCTACTCCGAGCTGGATGCCTTTGCGCTTGAGCTCAATCTTGGCGAAGGCGATCTCATCGTTCAGCTGGCGCGGGGCCAGCCGGAAAAGGAGTTTAAGCGTCCTGGGCAGCGCGGTGATGCGCAATCCCGGGCTGGTCCGCCCGCTGTGACGTCCGCTCATCGGTTCCGCCTTACTGGTTATGGTCGATCCGGCTTCCATATGCTGCGGGAAAAGTGCCTCGGCACAGTCCCCGCCCCAAAACTACCATTCAGGTTCAGGCCGAACTTCGGGGCTTGCCGGACGGCACGGCCTACAACGCTGAAAAAATAGATGGTGCCGGGCCTAGGATGGTAATCCGTGACCACTCCCTCCAATCCAGGCGACTTGCTGACCCGACGCCGGAAACTTCTGTACATTCTCCTTCTCGGCGCGCTGACCGCCCTGGGGCCGTTCACGATCGACCTGTACCTGCCGGCGTTCCCGGCGCTGGAGGCGAGCCTTGGCGTGACCGAGGCCCAGGTCCAGCTCACCCTCGCCGGGACCACCCTGGGGTTCGCGTTCGGCCAGCTGGTGGTGGGCCCCTTCAGCGACAAATTCGGCAGGCGCAACCCGCTGATCCTGGCGACGGCACTGCACATCGCGGCGTCGCTGGGAGCGGCGCTGTCCACTGACATCACCACCCTGGGCATCTTCCGCGTCCTGATGGGTATCGGCGCGGCCGGAGGCGGCGTGGTGGCAATGGCCATGGTCCGGGACCTGTTCTCCGGCTACGCCATGGTGCGGATGTTCTCCCGCATGAGCCTGGTCAACGGCCTGGCACCCATCCTGGCGCCCGTGATCGGATCCCAGCTGCTGCTGGTGATGGCCTGGCCCGGGATCTTTGTCTTCCTGGCCTCCTACGGCACCCTGGTCATCATTGCCGCGCTGTTCCTGGTCCGCGAGACCCTCCCGCCGGAAAAGCGTGGGCAAAGCGGCATGACGGCCCGGCAGCGCTACAAGGTCCTTTTCAGCGACCGGATCTTTGTGGGTCTCCTTTTGGTGGCAGGGCTGAACTTCGGCGGCCTCTTCACCTATCTGTCCGCCTCTCCTTTCCTCTTCCAGGACGTGTTCGGATTCTCGGCGCAGGAGTACGGGCTGCTGTTCGGGATCAACTCCCTGGGCATCGTGGCGGGCGTACAAACCAGTTCGCGGCTGATCAGGAGGGTGCCGCCGCAGTGGATCCTGGCCGGCGCCACGGCCTGGATGTTCCTGATGGCAATGCTGATCGTGCTGTTCGACCAGCTGGGCCTGGGCCTGTGGGGCGTGATGGTTCCACTGTGGTTCTACATCATGGGCACCGGTTTTATGTTCCCCTGCGTCCAGGTGCTGGCCCTCGCCAGCCACGCCTCCCAGGCCGGAACCGCCGCCTCCCTGCTGGGTGCCGCCACCTTCATGATGGCCGGCCTGATCTCGCCGGTGGTGGGCTGGCTGGGCATCACCAGCGCCACGCCCATGGGAGCGGTGCAGGCAGCCTGTATCCTGCTGGCCATCGCAGCCCTCTGGCTCGTGGTCCGCCCGCGCACCGTGCCGTCCATCCACTGAACAGGGCATCAAGGAACACGGCCATCAAGGAGCAGGGTTCTCAAGGAACAGGGCCATTAAGGAGCGGGCAACCCAATGACCGGCGATTCATTGCATGGAAGGAAGAAGCGCAAGCCGCACCGGAACGGAAGGGGACTCTTCCTCGGCGCGGTGCTTGGCGCCGTCGTCGGCTACTTTGCGGGGCGGGCACTGGGAAACCCTGCCCTGGGCATCGCGCTGGGAGCGGTGGCCGGCGCGGCATTGCTGTACCGGGTCAACCCGGGCCCCTGGAAGCGCCGCTGACGCCTGCACCAGCCGCGGCGCCGCGCCGCTCCATCTGCCGCGCAAAGCCCTTGCCGCGATAAAATAATGTCTGTGCCCAGCTGGCAGGATCCACAGCCGCTTCCGGCCACATGGCAACGGTGCGATGCCGGAATTCTGCCACTGTGGTGGGACCGGCTGTGCGCCCAGACCGGCGAGCAGTCTGCCGCGCTCTACGCCGCCGGGCTCTTCACCGAGGACCGCCGACGGCCCATCGCCCAATGGTTCAATCCCGCCTTCAACGCCGCCCTGCTCGTGGCCCCGGAGACCTCCCCGGAATGGCCGGTGCAGCGCTTTGGAATCTTCTACGCGCCCCCGGACACCGGGTTCGTCCGGATCCACTCGGCACCGCACGAATGGAACCCGCGCCAGCCCCGGAAGTCCCCCACCGAAAAGGAAGCTTTCCAGGCCGCCATTGTGGAAGCCGAGAGGTTCCTGCAGGTGGAAATGGACTTCGTCTGAAGCCCGTCAGGAAACCGGAGCCAGCCCGTCAGGAAACCGGCACCGGGCCCCCGCACCTCACTGCGGCGGCCGGGGACGAACCGCCACAGCCGGGTGGTCCCAGCGCATCACGAAATCTGCCTGGCGGAGCGCAGCGGAGCTGCCGAACAGTCCCATGGCCCGCAGCACTCCATTCCGGAGCACTTGCCCGGCCGGGTTCCGCATCGTGGCGAACCGGGCAACCTGCGAGGACCGGCGGACAATGAGTGAGGTCCTCGGCATCCGGGCTGCGGTGTAGTCCGCCAGTCCTTGCGCGATGCTGCCGGACCTGTCGAGGACGTACGCGAGGGTGACGGCATCCTCAATGGCCTGGCAAGCCCCCTGCCCCAGGTTCGGAGCCATGGCGTGCGCTGCATCGCCCAGAATTGCTGCCCTGCCACGGTGGAAGGCCGGCAGCGGTACCTGCATTGAGTGGATGTCGGCGCGCAGGACCGCCTCTTCATCGATCCGCCTGATGACTTCCGGAACAGGGGGACGCAGGCCGCCAAACCGGCGCACCAGTTCGGCCTTCTCCTCGGCCCCGGTCCGCCGCGGCATCGGTTCATCCGCCGCCGCCTCGGCAAAGACGTACAGCCGCCCGTCCTTCATCGGCAGCATGCCGAACTCTCCGCCGCGGCTCCACGTGGTGCCCACCTGGTAGTCGATGCCGGCCGAAGGCACCAGCGCCTGCCAGGCCGTTAATCCGGCAAACACCGGTCCGGGACACCCGGGAAAGAGCGCTGCCCTGGCTGCCGAGTGGATGCCATCCGCCGCGACCAGCACGTCGCCGCACAGCACTTCCCCTGTTTCAAGGGTGACCTCACCTGTGTCTGCATCCAGGCCGGCAACCGGTGTCCCGAGCCGCAGCGAGCCAGGCGGAAGGTTGGCGGCCAGCATCTCCACGAGCTCGGCGCGGCGCAGCACCACTGCCGGATGGCCGTACCGCTCCTCGGCCAGGGAGGCGTCGTTGCGGGACAACCAGCCGCCCCGCGCGGTCCGGATGCCGCTCTCGCCCTGCAAGGTGGCAAGGGAATGGATCTGTTCCACGATGCCGCCGGGGATGGCGTCAAGGGCCCGCTGCGCGTTCGGGGCCATGATCAGGGCGTACCCCACGGGCCGGAGGGCCGCCGTCCGCTCCAGGACCTGGACGTCCCAGCCCTTGCCGGCCAGCGCCAGCCCGGCAGTGAGCCCGCCAATGCCCGCGCCGATAACTATCGCCCGGCGCTTCGCTGTACCTGTCATCATCCGCCCCTGTCCGCGGCACGGCACCAGCACCCGCCCTCCCCCATCATGCTCCCGGGCACAGCTCATGAGAAGAGTCACTGCCGGGAGGATGGGCGGCAAGAAAAAATCCCCGTTCCTCATGGCTGAGGAACGGGGATTTTCCGGCTGGCTCCTCCTGCTGGACTTGAACCAGCAACCCTTCGATTAACAGTCGAATGCTCTGCCAATTGAGCTAAGGAGGAATGAAGCAGGTATGACATTAGCAAAGGATTCCGGCGAATGTGAAATCGGCGGATTTGCGGACCGGATTGCCGTTCGCGGGGATAAAAAAATCCCCGTTCCGGAGGCCGGAACGGGGATTGTGCGCTCCTCCTGCTGGACTTGAACCAGCAACCCTTCGATTAACAGTCGAATGCTCTGCCAATTGAGCTAAGGAGGAATGAAGCGGGTATTAGCCTAGCAAACACCTGCCCGGGAAATGAAATCGGCGCTTTGCGGAGGGGCCGGACACGGGGGCTAGGCCTCCGCCCGCAGTGCCCGGCGTTCCATCTCCAGCATCATCAGCTCACGGTTGAGCCGCTGGTAGGTTTCCGGGTCCGCCGCAGGGTCCAGCCGCTGCAGCTGCCCCATCTTGTCCGCCTTGACCCTGGTGATCTGCAACTCGAAGAGCCGGGAGAGGATGTCCCGGCAGTACTTCTGCACCGCCTCCTCCGTGCTTGCCGGCAGCGGCACCACCGCGAGCTCGGACACCAGCGGCCGCAGGGGCTCGGGAACCTCGTGCATCACGTGCTCCACCCACCGCACCGGATCGTTCACCAGGCCCGCGCCGGTGGCGCGCATGGCATCGTGGACGGCCTGGAACGCCGGCGTGGCGAACCGGGCAGCGGCAAACCGCTCCCAGACCCCGCCGCCCAGCAGTGCGGGCTCCTGGAGGGCCACTTCGAGCGCCTGGCGCTCCATGGAGGCGACAGGGTCCCGCGGGTCGGGCCGGTGGAAGGAAGGAACAGCGCCCGACGCCGGCCCTGTGGCAACGCCTGGCCCGCCGGCTTGGGCGGTCGGAGCGGACGTCCGGGGAGCGGCGGCAGGAGCCCCTCCCTGGTCACCGCGTTTCACGGCGGCGTTGACGAGCCTCAGCACCTCGTTGGGATCCGGCATCCCCAGCCAGCCTGTGAGCTCCTGGCAGTAGCCCGTCCGGGTGGAAGCGTCACGGATGCCCGCCACCACCGGCACAGAGGCTTTCAGGCCCTGCACCCGCCCCTCCACGGTGTCCAGGTTGAACTGTTTCAGGGTGGTGCGGATGGCGAATTCGAACAGGGGCCGGCGGGACTGCACCAGGGCATGAACGGCTTCGTCGCCCCTGCTTTGGCGCAGGTCGCAGGGATCGGCACCTGTGGGTTCCACCGCCACGTACGTCTGCGCGGTGAAGCGCTGGTCTTCCTCGAAGGCCCGCAGCGCGGCCTTCTGGCCGGCGGCGTCGCCGTCGAAAGTGAACACCACCTCTCCCCCGGTGCCGTCGTCGGAGAGCAGCCGCCGGGCAATCTTGATGTGCTCGGTGCCGAACGCGGTGCCGCAGGTGGCCACCGCCGTCGTGATTCCTGCCAGGTGGCACGCCATCACGTCGGTGTAGCCCTCCACCACCACCAGCTGGCGGTCCTTGGCGATGCTGCGCTTGGCGAGGTCAATGCCGTAGAGGACCTGGGATTTTTTGTACAGGGCGGTCTCGGGGGTGTTGAGGTACTTGGGCCCCTGGTCGTCCTCGTAGAGCTTGCGGGCACCAAAGCCGATGGTGTCCCCGGCGATGTCCTTGATGGGCCAGATGAGGCGGCCGCGGAAGCGGTCGTAGATGCCGCGGTTGCCCTCGGAGAACATGCCCGTGAGCTTCAGTTCGGCGTCGGTGAAGCCGCGGCCGCGGAGGTGCTTGAGGAGGGCGTCCCAGCCCTGGGGGGCGTAGCCGCAGCCGAAGTGTTCCGCTGCGGCCCGGTCGAAGCCGCGGCCGTGCAGGAAGGTCCGTGCCTCCGCCGCGCCCGGCGTCAGCAGCTGGGCGCGGAAGAATTCGTCCGCGATTTTGTGGGCGTCCAGCAGCCGCTGCCGGCGCCCCACCTCCTCGCGGTTGGGGCCGGTGCCGCCGTCCTCGTACCGGAGCTCGTAACCGATGCGTGCGGCAAGTTTCTCCACGGCCTCCTGGAAGGAGCTGTGGTCCTGCTTCTGGACGAAGGCAATGACATCGCCGTCCTCACCACAGCCAAAGCAGTGGTAACGGCCCACCTGGGGACGGACGGTGAACGACGGCGAGCGCTCGTCGTGGAACGGGCACAGGCCCTTGAAGGTCCCCAGCCCGGCACCCTTGAGCGTGACATAGCCGTCAACCACTTCCTTGATGTCCGTGCGCTGGCGTACTTCGTCAATATCTTCGCGTTTGATCAGCCCAGCCACAGAGCAATCCTAATGCGGGGGTACGACGGCGGAAGCCGCCTTATGGCGTTCCTCACCACAGTGCGCATCACCACAGCGACGGCAGGCTCCCCACCAGGCGCTCGTACAAGGCCAGGGCGGAACCGTCCGTGAGGGAGGCCACCTGGTCGATCACCACACGCAGCCGGGCGCCGTCGTCGGGGGCGTCCCGCCAGTCGGCAGCGAACATGGGCTCCAGGTGCCGGTCACCGGTGGCGCTCAGGGCGGTCACCAGGGCGTGGAGCACCTCGCGCTGGCGTTCGTAAATGGGCTGCCGGTGCTCCGTGGTCATCACGAACGTGGTGGCCAGACCCTTCATGACGGCGATTTCCATCACCGTTTCATCCGGGACCATGAGCTCGGCGTTGTAGCGCGTGAGCCGGCCGGGGCCGTACACAGCACGGGTAGTTTCGAGGGCGCTCTGGCAGAACCGGCCGATCAGCTGGCTGGTCATGTTCTTCAGGGCGGCCATGGATTTGCGGCTGCCGTCCGCCTCCCGCACCCACACATCGGTGGCTTCCAGACGGGCCAACGCGGCGTCAATGGCGGCGGGGTCGTTGTGCGGCAGGTACCACTGCTTGGCGTAGCCCACAACACGGGCGCGGTGGTCAGGGTTGTCCATCCAGCGGAGCTGGAAGTGGCCGGCGACGATCGCGTCCTCCACGTCGTGGACCGAGTACGAAATGTCGTCCGCGAGGTCCATCACCTGTGCTTCCAGGCAGGACCGGCGCTCGGGGGCGCCCTGCCGGATCCAGGTGAAGATGGGCAGGTCATCCTCGTAGGCGCCGAACTTGCTGGTCCGCTGGCCGTGGATGACCGGGGCTTCCAGTGCGGACCAGGGGTATTTGGCGGCCGCGTCCAGGCTCGCCCGGGTGAGGTTCAGCCCGGCGGGCAGGCCATCCGCCGTCAGCACCTTGGGCTCCAGTCGGGTCAGCAGCCGCAGGGTCTGGGCGTTGCCCTCGAACCCGCCGATGGCATGCGCCACCTCGTTCAGCGCCGACTCCCCGTTGTGGCCGAAGGGCGGGTGCCCGAGGTCGTGGCTCAGGCAGGCGGTATCCACCACGTCGGGGTCGCAGCCCAGGGCGCGGCCGAGTTCGCGGCCCACCTGCGCCACCTCCAGGCTGTGGGTCAGCCGGGTCCGGACGAAGTCGTCGGTATCCGGGGCCACCACCTGGGTTTTGGCACCCAGCCGGCGCAGGGCGGAAGAATGCAGGACGCGGGCGCGGTCCCGCTCAAAATCGGAGCGGTACGTGCTTTTCGGCGGCTCCTCCACCCAGCGGGCGGAATCGTCGGCATCGTAACCGGGCAGCACCGGCGCGGCCGTGCGCGCCTCAGCCACCGGAGACGTCCAGCTCTGCTGCCGAAATGTCCCTGGACTGGTCGTCGTTCAGGGCACGGGACTCCAGCCAGTCCTTGGGCAGGGCGGGCTTCTTGGGTGATCCGGCACGGCCGCGCGGGCCCTCCGCGTCACCGCCCGGATACGGCGAGTCAAGGTCCAGTTCGGCCAGGGTATCGCGCAGCACTTCGAGGCTGGTCACCAGCGCCAGCCGGGTGCGCAGCTCTCCGCCCACCACGTAGCCCTTGAAGTACCAGGCGATGTGCTTGCGGATCTCGCGCAGCGCCTTGCCTTCGTCGCCGAAGGTCTCCACCATCAGCTCGGCATGGCGGTAGACGCCCTCGGCCACCTGGCGCAGGTTGGGCCGGAAGCGGGTGTCGCTGCCTTCGAACGCCGCCTGCAGATCGCCGAACAGCCACGGCCGGCCCTGGCAGCCTCGGCCCACCACCACGCCGTCCACCCCGGTTTCGCGGACCATCCGGACGGCGTCCTCCGCCGACCAGATGTCGCCGTTGCCCAGCACCGGGATATCCGGGAGGGCTTCGCGGAGCCGCGCGATGGCGGACCAGTCCGCTTGGCCCGAGTAGAACTGGGCGGCGGTGCGGCCGTGAAGCGCGACGGCGGCGACGCCGGAATCGCGGGCGATGCGGCCGGCGTCGAGGTACGTCAGGTGGTCCTCGTCAATGCCCTTGCGCATCTTGATGGTCAGCGGGATGTTGCCCCTGGAGGCTTCCTTCACGGCAGTCTGGACGATGGACGTGAAGAGGTCGATCTTCCAGGGCAGGGCGGATCCGCCGCCGCGCCGGGTGACCTTGGGGACGGGGCAGCCGAAGTTCAGGTCGATGTGGTCCGCCCTGTCCTCCTCCACAAGCATCCGCACTGCCTGGCCCACCGTCACCGGATCCACGCCGTACAGCTGGACGGACCGGACCTTCTCGTCGTCGTCGTGGGAAATGATGCGAAGGGACTCGGGGGTCCGCTCCACCAACGCGCGGGAGGTAACCATCTCCGCCACGTACATGCCGCCGCCGTATTCACGGCAGAGCCTGCGGAAGGCAGAGTTGGTGATCCCGGCCATGGGTGCCAGGATCACCGGCGTGTCCACGGTGATGGGACCCAGCTTCAGGGGCGGGAGTTCCAGCTTGGGAGCGGGAGTAGTTGCTGCAACAGTCACCATTCCATTGTTGCAAAGCCGGACAAATCGGGTGGCCCGACCCGGATGGCCTCCACCGGCCTGGGTTAGCGGTGCTCGGTCAGGGGGCTGGAGAGCGCCCGTCCGGTCAGTGGCATTCGCGGTCAGCGGCGTTCGCGGTCAGGGGCGTTCCCGGTCAGCAGCGGCCCGGCGGCCGCGGCGGGTAAGCGGCGCGCCCTCCTGACCATCAGCCGAGTCCAGACGTTGAGCGGCACCCGGACCTTCACCGGCGCCGGCACCTGCAGCGGCGCCTGGTTGTGCGGCAACGCGCCGGGCCCGTCCTTCCAACGCCGCGGCTGCGAGCACACCGGTGTCCGCGACATCGTCCAGGCTGTGGCCGGTGCCGGCATGCAGTGCACTGGCATCTTGTGCACTGGCACCGCGTGGCTGGGATCCGCCGCCCGAGGCCGGGGCAGGGGCTTCGGCGGCGGCTGCACCGGCGTTGATGCCGGTCGCCTTGACCACCAGCACCGCGATGAGGGTGGTTACCGGGATGGCCAGGACCAGCCCGATGGAGCCGACGAGCGTCCTGATGACTTCTTCGGAGAGCTCTGCGCTGGTCAGCGTCTCCCCCAGCGGCCGGTCGTAGAGCATCACGATGATGAGGATGGGCAGCGCCGCACCGGCGTACGCGAAGGCAATGGTGTAGACCGTGGAGGCGATGTGGTCGCGGCCAATCCGCATGGCGGAGGTGAACAGCTTCCGCGCGCTGCTGCCCGGGGCCAGTTCGTACAGTTCCCACACGGCGGAGGACTGGGTGATGGTGACGTCGTTCAGGACGCCCAGGCCGGAGATAATGAGCCCGCACAGGATCACGCCGGAGATGGAGATGTTGGCTGAGGTGTTGACCAGGGTGGTGGCGTCGTGGTTGCCCACGCCCGCGAGGTTGGCGGCATTCGTGGCCCAGGCGGCCAGGAGCGCCGTAATGCCCAGGCCGAAGATGGTGCCCAGCAGCGCGGTGGAGGTCCGGGCCGAGAATCCGTGGGCGAAGTACAGGACCCCGATCATGATCACGGTGGACCCCACCAGCGCCAGCAGCAGGGGCGGCTTCCCTTCCACGAGGCCCGGAAGCATGAAGCTGGCCAGCACGAAGTAGGCGCCGACCAGCCCGACGAGCGCGCGGAAGCCCCGCCACCGCGCCACGGCGATGACCACGGCTGCGTACAGCAGGGCCAGCAGCACGATGGGCAGGGTCCGCACAAAGTCCACGAAGATGTAGGCGGGCGAACCCTGCGAGGCCGAGGCGCCCTGGGCATTGGACAGGTTCAGGTAGCGGATCTGGTCCCCGGGCTTGACGCCGTGGGACTTGGCGACGTCCGGGTTGATGACCACTTTGACGGGGCTGCCGCCCTTGTCCGGTTCGGTGAAGGCGAAGGTGCAGTCCGATCCCTGCTGGCCCGGGCTTTGGGTGGGCGCCTGCCCGTCCTGGGCCTGGGGCGTTTGGTTCTGCTGGCTGGCGCCTTGCATGCAGTTTTCCGTCACCACGCTTTGGATGGTGCCCGTATCGAAGGTCACTCCAGGGGCAGCCGAGTACGGGTTGGCCAGCGAGATGCCTTCCTTGCTTCCGGAGGGCCAGAGCATGGCCATCCCGGCCAGGGTCAGCAGGGTGATGGGAATGAGCACCGCTGCCAGGATCCGGTTGGCCTTCCTCCGGGCAGCCATCGCCTGCGGCGTCGGCTCCGAATGACCTGTAGAAGCGTGGGAATGGCCGGCGCCCATCAGCAGTGAAACCTCATACGTTGAACTCTACGTCCGGCACCGTAGGGTTGATAAATGGATCATTGGGAGGTACCAGGCGTGACCAACCGAAGCGCTGAAGACAGCAGCAAACTGCCCTCCGGCGGCGTCCCCCCGGCACCCGGCCACCAGGCCGTGCTGAGTGTGCTTGAGGCCTCCGGTCCCACCAGGGGCGTGGCCCTGGTGCTCCACGGCGGCAAGTCCCATAGCCGCGAACCGGTGGAAGCCCTGCACCTGAGCCCGGCCCGTATGGTGCCCTTCGCGAGGCACCTGCACCGCGTCGGGCGGAAACATGGGCTGGCGGTCTGGTCGCTGCGCAACAGCGTCCGCGGGTGGAACGGGCCGGACATGTCCCCGGTGCAGGACGCCCGGTGGGCGCTGCGGCAGATCGAAGAGCAGCATCCCGGCGTGCCCGTATTCCTGGTGGGCCATTCCATGGGCGGGCTGACGGCTGTTTGCGCCGCCGGCCATCCCCAGGTGGAAGCGGTGGTGGCGCTGGCTCCCTGGCTCAGCCCGCAAACGCCGACCTCAGGGGTCGCCGGCAGGAAGGTCCTGATCGTGCACGGGACCCTGGACCGGTGGACCAGCCCGTCCCAGTCGCTGGCGTTCGCGCGGCGGGGCTCAGAGGCAGCGGCCAGCATGCAGTACGTGGCGTTGAAAGGGGCTGGCCACTTCATGCTCCGCAAGGTCCGTTTGTGGCAGATCCTGGCCACCGGGTTCGTCATCAAGGCGTTCAGCGAAAGCACCGGCGCCACTGTCCGGCCGCCCCGCGCCTTCGGGCAACTCCTGCCTGAATCGTCCGTCCAGGTGACCCTGTGAGCCGTTTACCCGGAACGCCTTCCTGGCGACTCTTCATTGGCCCCAGACGGGCCTGAAACCCGGATTCCCCGAACAGCTGGAGACATGCATGCCATGGCATCCGCCGCCCAGTGACCGTTTCTACCGGCTGATTGTCCGCCTGGGCCAGGTCCTCCGGTGGGCGTTCCGGATCACCATCCTTCCCACCGGGCTGGAACATGTGCCGGCACCCGGCCTGCGCCATGGCATCGCGCGGACTGTGGTGCCCGGCTCCGGCGCCGTCTTTGCCATCACGCACTTTGGCTACCTGGACTTCGCGGCGTCCGAACTGGTCCTGTGGAAGCATTCCCGCGCCCACATGCGCTTCATGATCCATCAGGGGGCGGCCGACCACTGGCTGGCAGGCCCGGCTATCAGTGCTACAAACAGCGTGGTGGTGGGGTACACCGAACGCGCCGGCGCTTTTGACGAGGCGGTGGCCAGGCTCAGGAACGGCGAATACCTGGCCGTGTTTCCGGAAGCGGGAGTGAGCAGGAGCTTCATGGTCCGGGAGTGCAAAACAGGTGCCGTACGAATGGCAGCCGAAGCAGGCGTCCCCGTCCTCCCGGTCTCGGTGTGGGGCGCGCACCGGCTCTTGACACGGGGGCAGCGGTTTTCCCCGCGGAGGGCATGGCGTGCACCGGTCCGGGTGCATTACGGCGAACCGCTCCGGTTCCCGACTGGTGTGGACGCGGACCGCGAAACCGAACTCCTGCGCCGCACGCTGCAGGCGGGCGTCGATGCCTGCATCGCGGACTTCCCGCTGAAACCGGAGCCCGGTGCCTGGTGGATGCCGCGTCACCTGGGCGGCGGCGCGCCGTCCGAAGCCGAGCGGCAGGCGCTGGACGCCCAGGACGCCGCCAGGGGCCGCCGTCGGACCCCCCGAAAGTAGGGAGCGCCAAGTGTCCTTGTGGAGGTCCACAACGACACTTGGCGCTACCTGGTTGGGCGGGGCCCGGACGAAGCGTCAGTCCGAAACCACGAGGGTTTCGGCGCCGGCGAGCCTGGCTTTCCCGCTGTCGAGGAGGGGTTCGACGGCGGCGC
>NZ_QRGQ01000044.1:688-97573 GCF_003367205.1 Arthrobacter sp. RT-1 | reverse complement strand
GGCGCCCTTTCCTGCCTTGGTTGCGGACTGCTTGGCTTCGGCCTTGGCGAGTTCCACTTCCTGGCGCATCAGGGTGGACAGGTCCCGGGTCACATCACCCAGCAGCTCACCCAGCGACGCGATATCCGCCTTCTGATGCGCCTCACTCGGAGGAGGCTCCGGAATCTGACTACTCATCAGAGCCCGCCTGACTGGCCGCCTGCGCGACGGTCGCGGGTCAGGGGATCGTTGGTCATCGGCTCGTCGGCGAGATCGCGGTCTCCCAAGGGGTCATTGGCGACCTGGTTTCCCGACCACGGTTCCTCGACCAGTTGCGGGCTGTCCAGCCCACTGGCCGGGCGCGCGGCCTCACCGTAGACGCTGCCGGGAGCGCCGCCGTCGAACCCTGCCGTGGTGGTAGCCGGGCCAGGGAGCTGAACCGGCGGGGGCGGGACGGTGCCACCGGCCGGTACGTAGGATTCGCTGTACTGGTCGCCGTAGGGGGTGCCGGAGTACTGTCCTGCCAGCCCGGCTGTGCGGGGCGTGGTGGTGGAGCTCTCCTGGGCGCCTGCGGTGAGTCCGCGGGTGAGGCGGCCAGCCAGGATGCCGGCTCCTGCTGCAAGGAGCAGGAAGGTGCCGGGGCGATTCCGTGCGAAGCGCTGGACCTCGCCGAGCAGGTCGCCCGGCTGCCTGTTCTCAAGCCAGGAAGCCATGGACTCGCTGCGCTCCGCGGCCTGCCGGATGAGGTCACTGGCCACGCCCTGCTGCTCAGGAGCATTAGCCATACTCTGCAGCTGGCTGGAAATGGTGCGAATGCCCTCGGCCGCCTTCTGCTGCTGGGTGCCGGCCTGGCTGCTCAGCCCGGACTTGGCCTGGTTGAGGAGATCCTTTGCGCTGTTCTTCGCTTCGTACGCAACGTTGGCCGCCTCTTCCTTGGCTGTTTGCGCCACATTCTGGGCGGAGCCTTTTGCCGTGCGGGCTACGTCTGCTGCTTCTTCCTTTGCCGCATCCTTTCGGGACGCCCCGGAGGTGTCACCGGTCTGTGTAACCCCGGTCTGTGTAACTCCTGTCTGAGGAGTAGCGGCGGGTGGAAAGGTGGAGGCAGTCCGCTCGCCCGGAATTCCCGTAGAGGCCGGGGGAGCCGTGTAAGCGGGATCCTCGGGCCATTGGTTCTCTGTCATCTTCGCTCTCTCTTTCCAAGAAGGCCGGTTGTTGATCAAGAACCAGCAATACTGGCCGTAAAATAATAAGCATGATTACTAATAAAAGGTAAGTACCCTTGCTAAGCGAGTTATAACGGTTCCAGAAGTCAGCCGGAATGGCGCAGGCCTGCACGGTCACATCGAGTGGAAAGTGGTGGGTAATTTGGAAACAGCTCCATGGGTTTGGGTGGTCGTCGCCATTGTTGTAGTGGTGCTGATTGTGCTGCTGCTGTTAACCGGAAGGCGCCGGAAGGCGTTGCAGCAAAAGCGCGATGAAGCGCACCGGGAAAAGGCTGCAGAAATTCGCCGCGAGGCGGAAAAGATGGAACTGGACGCCCGGGAGCGCGAGGCCAAGGCCACCCGTGCGCGTGCTGATGCGGAACAGGCCCAGGTGGACGCTGCGCGGCTCCGGCAGGAAGCAGAGTCGACCGCCAGGGAAGCCCAGTCTCTTCGCGCTGACGTGGCCAGCCATACCCGCAAGGCGGACGAAGTGGATCCCGATGTCCAGAAGGACGGCAGCAGGAGGAGTGCCGCCACCCGTGACGACGCTGTCAGGGACGCCGCAACGAACAGGGATGCAGGAACCGGCCCGGGTGCCGGAGTCGGCGGCGCCCTGGGCGGGGGGCTGCACGCTGACCGTGGCCGGATGGATGACGACAATGCCCGCCGCGGCGACGCTGCACGCCAGGACGGGCCCCCGGCTGAAACTGACGGGCGCAATCCGATCCGCAGCGACGCTGCCCGTGCCGAGGCTGCGCGGGAGGAAGCCGCCCGCAGGGACAGGGAAAACCCGCGAAATGGTATCTAGTCGCCGGTATCAGGCTTTCGTAGGGCCGGCCTGGCGCCGCTGAGGCCGTCAGGGCCGGCGCGGCTTGAGGAGGGGGGAAGGGCTGACACCCTTCCCCTTTCCCATGCCCTCGAGGACTTCCTTGACCGCATCGACGGATGAGGTTTTCGCTTCCCATCCCAGGATGCGGCGGGCCCGGCTGGTGTCCATGATGGGAGCCCCTGCCGCCATTTCCACCCATCCGGAGTCTGTAGGCTGCAGCCGCAATCTCCACGCGATGTCCACAACCGCATGGAGCAGTCCCATGGGGACGGGGAGAATCCTCCGTGCCCCCACGATCCGGGCGAGTTCCTGGGGTGTCAGTACAGGCTCGGCAGCAATGTTGAAGGCTCCTGACGCGCGCTGGTCGATGGCCCGCCAATAGGCCTCCGCCACGTCGTCGGCATGGACCGCCTGGAAGATCAGGTTGTCCGGGGCCGGCAGCAGCGGAACCCTAAGTTTGCCGGGCAAGAGCCGGGGTATGACCCGGCCCAGGAAGTACCTGCCGATCTCGCTCCCAGCCTCGCTTTGGAAGATGAGGCCCGGGCGGAGCCTTGCCACAGCAATGCCGGGCTCTGCTTCCGCAAAACGGTCCAGGATCTCTTCCTGCTCTGCCTTGTGCCGGCTGTAATGCGAGCCGGCCATGCCCCCTGCCGGCCACGACTCGTCGACGCGCCGGTCCTTGGGGGCTTTGCTGTAGGCGCCCACGGAGGAAGCACAGACGATCTGCTTGACGCCCGCGGTCCTGGCCGCTTCCAATACGCGCCTGGTGCCGTTGACGTTGGTCCGGTACAGCTGCTCCAGGTCCCGGTTGGGCTGGATCTGCCAGGCCAGGTGCACTACGGCATCCACTCCGGCCAGTGCCGACTCCAACAGTGGCCTGTCGCCATCAACGCCGATATCCAGGGTGTGCCACTCAACGCCCGCGTAGGGTTCCCGGGAGGTGTCGGGGAGCCTGCGGCTGATCCCGGTCAGCTGCAGGCTTCCGGGCTTTTTGGCCAGCTGGCCCTGAAGGTTGCGGAGAAGTGCGGTTCCTGCATTTCCACTGGCTCCGGTAATGGCGATGCGCATGAAAAATACTCCTTGGCGGGGTGGGTATTTCCGCTGACATGCCGAGCCTATAGCCAGGAAGGATTGTTTTATAAGCAGGCTTATGATTTCCTACTGCTAAGTCTTGCCGCAGGCTTTCGGAACCAGACCGGAGGTACCAACGACAATGCCCGACTCTCTTGCCGCACTTGCCGTGGATGTTACGCCAGTCCGCCAACAACAACCAGAACTTACGCACAGGAATGCTTCGACCGCCTCTTCGGGCCGGTTGCGGCAGGCCTTCGAGAACGACCTTGTCCTGGGCTACCTGGACCTCGCGGAGGCCCTTGCCGCGCGGTTTGAAGCCCGCGGCCGCGAACGCGCAGACCTGAACCAGGTGGCCTACCTGGGGCTGGTGAAGGCAGCCCGCGGCTTTGACCAGTCCAAGGGTGAAAGCTTTCCTGCCTATGCAGCCCCCACCATCACCGGTGAGCTGAAGAGGTACCTGCGCGACCGCACGTGGGTGGTCCGTCCTCCACGCCACATCCAGGACCTGAGAACCCGCATGTTCCGCGCAGAGCCGGAGCTGACCCAGGCGCTGGGAAGGAACCCCAGCGTGGAGGAGTTGGCCGGGGAGCTCGGGACGGACCCGGCGGAAGTGCAGGAGGCAATCTCGGCCTCCAGCAGCATGCACCCGGATTCGCTGGACGCCGTCAATCCGCACTCGGACGCGCCGTCCATCGGGGAATTGCTGGCGTGTCCGGATACTCCGCTCGAACGGCTGGAAGAGCTGGCCTGCCTGCGCGACGCGATGCAGGACCTGGACGCGGAGGACAGGGAACTGCTCTATCGCCGCTACTTCTGCGAGGAGACCCAGGTGCAACTGGGAAAGCGGCTGGGCATGTCGCAGATGCAGGTTTCACGGAGGCTGGCGCGTGTGCTGGTGGAACTCCAGCGGCGGCTTGAGAGCAGCTCGCGGCTTGGTGGAACTGCCGGTGACCACGGTGGCGGCGGAGGAGCGCGGCTCAGTGCCGGCGCTGGCCGTGCCGCCGGCTCCACGGGTTCCTGCCGGTCCGTCCGGAGTGTGAATGCCGGCGCAGCAGATGACGTTCCGGTCCGCCGGATCGGAGCCAGGGCAAGGACCAGGTAGCGGCCGGCAAGCCGCATTCCGCACGCCAAACCGCCCCCCGAAACCACCCCCGCGTACACCGCCCGAGCGGCCCTGAAGGAGCAGCAGCAGTCCCGTAATTCCTATCTTGCCTGTTCAACGGCTCGGAACTTCTCTGTCCGAAAGCCGAGAAAAGCGTCCGGCCCTGTTTAGGAGCAGGAGCAGTGGGGAACAGTGTGGATATGGGAAGCTCCGTAACCTCCAAGCTCCGGGCTGTCCTGTTCGACCGGGACGGGACCCTTGTGCTCGATGTGCCCTATAACGGGGACCCCGCGTTGGTCAGGCCGATGCCGGGCGCCAAAGCCGTGCTGGACAGCCTCCGGGCTGAAGGCATAGCAACCGGCGTCATCAGCAACCAGTCGGGTATTGCGCGCGGCCTGATCACGGAAGCCGACGTGGCAGGGGTCAACGCCAGGGTGGAAGAACTCCTGGGACCCTTTGATGTGTGGGAAGTGTGCCCGCACTCCGAGCAGGACGGCTGTACCTGCCGCAAGCCGGCACCCGGCATGGTCCACAGTGCCTGCAGGAAACTCGGCATCCGTGAATCGGAGGCAGCGCTGATCGGCGACATCGGGGCGGACGTCGGCGCTGCGGAAGCCGCCGGAGCAACAGGCGTGCTGGTTCCCACGCCGGTGACCCGGGCTGAGGAGGTGGCCGCAGCGCGGCTGGTCGCACCGGACCTGGCGGCCGCCGTCGGCCTGTTGCGGGGGACGCCCTGATGGGCCGGGTCCTGGTGGCGCGCCTGGACAGCATGGGCGATGTCCTCCTGGCGGGGCCTGCTGTCCGGGCCGTGGCGAACGGCCGGATCCCTGACGGCAGCGGTGCCAACCACGTGGTGATGCTGTGCGGCAGGCAAGGCGAGGCCGCCGCGGGATTGCTGCCCGGGGTGGCGGAGCTCTACAGCTGGGACAGCCCCTGGATCATGAATCCCGCGCCGAAGATGACCGGCCCGCACGCCGACAGGCTCATCGAATATGTCCGCAATTCCAGGATCACCGAAGCCGTCATCCTGACCTCCTTCCACCAGTCCCCGCTGCCGCTGGCACTGCTGCTCCGGCTGGCCGGCGTTCAACGGATCACCGGGGCGTCCACCGACTACGCCGGATCCCTGCTGGACGTCCGGCTCAAGCCGGGGGAAGACTTTCCGGAAGACCAGCCCGAGGCGGAGCGTGCCCTGGGCATCGCCGAGGCCGCAGGGTTCCGGCTGCCGGCGGGCGACGACGGCAAGCTCCGCGTGGCATCCGTCCCCGACGTCCGGGACCTCGTGGGACACGAACCCTACGTGGTGGTCCATCCCGGGGCTGCCGTCCCGGCCAGGGCCTGGCCGCCGCTGCACCACGCGGCCGCCGTCGAACTCCTCCAGGGTTCGGGCCACCGGGTGGTGGTGACCGGCGGACCGAATGAAACCTCCCTCACCGCAACCGTTGCCGGCCCCTCGGCCCTGGACCTTGGCGGGCGTACTGACCTCCAGACGATGGCCGGTGTCATGGCGGGGGCTGAGGCCGTGGTCACCGGGAACACCGGCCCGGCGCACCTTGCCGCCGCCGTGGGGACCCCCGTCGTCTGTCTCTTTTCACCCGTGGTGCCGGCCATCCGCTGGGCACCCTACGGGGTGCCGCTGGAGCTCCTCGGCGACCAGAATGCGCCCTGCCGGATGACCCGTGCCCGCGTCTGCCCCGTCCCGGGCCACCCCTGCCTTGACTCCGTATCCCCTGAGGAAGTGGTGGCAGCCGTGGAACGGCTGATGGGCGGAGTGAGCTCCTTCAGCACCCACGTCAGCACCCGTAGAAAGGCCCGCAACAGATGAAAATCCTGCTCTGGCATGTCCACGGTTCCTGGACGGACGCCTTCGTCCGCGGCCGTCATGAGTACCTGCTTCCAGTCTTGCCGGAAGGCGGTGCCTGGGGACTTGGTCGTGCCGGCAGGGACTGGCCGGCATCCGTGCGGGAGGTGGACCTGGCGACGCTCGACGCGGACGCTGTTGACGCCGTCGTCCTCCAACGCCCCGAGGAGATAGGGGAGGTCACCCGGATACTCGGCCGCACCCCCGGGCTGGACCTCCCGGCGGTGTACGTGGAGCACAACACGCCGAAGGGTGACTTCCCGTTCACCACCCACCCGCTCGCTGACCAGCACAACATCCCGATCGTCCACGTGACCCACTTCAACAGGCTGGCCTGGGACAACGGTTCCGCGTCCAGCACGGTCATCGAACACGGCATCCCGGACCCAGGGCAGCTTTACACCGGTGAGCTGGCGGAGCTGGGGGTTGTGGTCAACGAACCGGTCCGCCGCGGCCGCGTCACAGGCACCGACCTGCTGCCGGCATTCGCCTCGGTGGCCCCGCTGCAGGTCTTCGGCATGAAGACGGACGGGCTTGCCGCCGCCACCGGGATCGCGGAGACCCGCCTGACGGCGCGGGGAGACCTGCGGACGCAGGAACTCCACCGCGAACTGGCGCGCTGCCGCGTCTACGTACACCCGATGCGCTGGACTTCCCTGGGCCTGTCCCTCCTGGAAGCCATGCATCTGGGAATGCCGGTGGTGGCCCTGGCCACCACCGAAGCGCCGCGGGCGGTGCCGCCGGAGGCCGGCGCCGTTTCCGCCGATGTTGATGAGCTGCTCCGTTGTGCGCGGCGGCTGATCGCCAATCCGGATGAAGCCCGACGGCGGGGCGTTGCCGCGCGTGAGGCGGCACTGGAACGTTACGGCCTGGGCAAGTTCCAGGACCGCTGGGATGGGCTCCTGGCGGACCTGCGCAGCCTGCCCCGGCACTCCGTCAACGAGCACCCGGACGAGCGGATCCTTGTCCCGGCGCGAGAGAGGAAGACACCATGAAGATCGCCATGATTTCCGAGCACGCCAGTCCGCTGGCGGCGCTGGGCGGGGTGGATGCCGGGGGGCAGAACGTCCATGTTGCCGCGCTCTCCGAGGCGCTTGCCAAGCGGGGCCACCACGTCACCGTTTATACCCGCAGGGACGCGACGGGGCTTCCCTCCCGGGTCCGGGTGGGGCGCCGGTTCGAGGTGGTCCACGTCGATGCAGGCCCTGCCTGCCATGTTCCGAAGGATGAGCTGCTGCCGTACATGGGCGAGCTCGCGGACGGCGTGGCCGGGGACTGGGGCCAGCGGCCGCCGGATGTGGTGCACGGCCACTTCTGGATGTCCGGGCTGGCCGCACTGGACGCAGCAAGGCGGCCCGACGCCGGTTACCGCGTCCCGGTCATCCAGACCTTCCACGCCCTGGGCACCGTCAAGCGGCGCCACCAGGGCGCCGAGGACACCAGCCCGCAGGAACGCCGCTGGCTGGAACCGGGTGTGGGCCGCTCCGCGGACAGGATCATTGCCACCTGCTCGGACGAGGTCTTTGAGCTCAAAGCCATGGGCATCACCACCGGCAAGGTTTCCATCGCGCCCTGCGGCGTGGACCTCGGCTTCTTCTCCGCGGACGGCCCCATCGCCGCCAGGAATCGCCGCCACCGCATCCTTTCCGTGGGCCGGCTGGTGCCGCGGAAAGGCGTTGACCTGGTGATCCGCGCCCTGCCGTACCTGCGCGAGGCAGGGTTCGACGACGTCGAGCTGCTGATTGTGGGCGGCGGCGGGGACTCGGGGGCACTGCACGCCGACCCGGAGGTCCGGCGCCTGCTGGACCTGGCCGCCGAGCTGGGAGTCTCGGACCAGGTGTCCCTCCAGGGCCAGGTTTCCCGGGGCGAGATGCCGGGGATCTTCCGCAGCGCCGATGCCGTGGTGTGCGCGCCCTGGTACGAGCCCTTCGGCATCGTCCCCCTGGAGGCCATGGCCTGCGGCGTTCCCGTGGTGGCCGCCGCCGTGGGTGGCCTGCGGGACACGGTGGTGGACCACACCACCGGGCTGCATGTGCCGCCGCGTGACCCGGAAGCCATCGCGTCGGCGCTCACCTTGTTGCTCGGGAACCCGTCCCTGCGGGCTGAGCTCGGCAAGGCCGGCCAGCAACGTGCCCGGACCCGGTATTCCTGGGACCGCGTGGCCGCCGAAACCGAAAAGGCCTACCAGCTGGCAGTGGCGGAGGCCCCGGCCGGCGTGGTTCCCATGGAAGGAGCAGTGCTGTGACTGCTGAATGGTCCTTGAAGGAAGCCGACCTGCGGGCACTGGCCACCCCGCCTGCCCTGCCCGCTGCGATGCCTGGTGCCGCCTTTGTGGACCCGGCCAGTGCCGACGCCGTCCGCATCCACCTGGACAACGTGCTTCCGGCTCTGGATTCCCTGCGCAGCCAGTCCGGCAGGCTCGCCGCCTGGGGCGTGGAGCTGGCCCAGCGCCTGCTCCGCGGCCAGCGGCTCCTCGCTGCCGGCAACGGCGGTTCGGCTGCCGAGGCGCAGCACCTCACCGCGGAACTGGTGGGCCGGTTCGACGGCGAGCGCGTCCCGTTCTCCGCGATCTCCCTGCACGCCGAGTCCTCGGCCGTGACCGCAATCGCCAACGATTACGGCTACGACGACGTCTTTGCCCGGCAGGTGCGGGCTCATGCCCGCTCCGGGGACGTGCTGATGCTGTTGTCCACCAGCGGCAAGAGCCCCAACCTGCTGCGCGCTGCCGAGGTGGCGTCCCGCCTCAACGTGACCACCTGGGCACTGACCGGCGCGGGGCCCAACCCGCTGGCCGACGCCTGCGATCAGGCCGTGATGATTGACGCCCTCAACGCAAATGCTCAGGAGGGGCACCTGATCGCGCTGCACGCACTGTGCCGTGCCTTTGACATGGAGGTAGGCCGCCGCAGCCCCGCCGTTCCCGCCGGAGTTCCGGCATCGGGAATGCCCAAAGCCGGGCTGCCGGCAACCGGACTGCCCCAGGGAGGTGGCCGGCCATGAGGATCGTGGTGGTGGGCGACGTCATGCTGGATGTGGACCTCTCCGGGGAGGCCACACGGCTCAGCCCGGATGCCCCGGTGCCGGTAGTGGATGTCTCGGACGTCCGGCGTCGCGCAGGGGGCGCCGGGCTGGTGGCCCGGATGCTGGCTGAGGACGGCTGGCCCGTCACGCTGGTGACGGTGCTGGGCGACGACGACGCCGGGCGGCAGCTCCAGGAGCATCTCGCCGGAGTGCGCCTGGTGGCAGGGCCCAGTGGCTACCCGTCGCCGGTCAAGACCAGGGTCAGGGCCGGATCCCATCCCGTGGTCCGCTTTGACCAAGGATGCGAAAAGACGCCTGTTCCCGAGGTCAGCCCCGCCATGCTCCGTGCCGTGGAAGAGGCTGGAGTGATTATCGTCGCCGACTACGGCAGGGGAGTGGCGGCCAACCCCCGGCTGCGGGATCTCCTGGCCCGGCTTGCCGATGAGGTTCCCATCATCTGGGACCCGCACCCCGCCGGGCCGGATCCCGTCCCCGGCGTCGCCGTGGTCACGCCGAACCTGTCCGAAGCCGTCAGGGCCGCCCAGTCCCGGGCCCCGAAAGATGCTCGGACCGTAACGAACAAGCCCGAAGCGCACAGGCCCGAAGCACACAAGGACCAGACGCCGCAAGACCAGGCGCCGCAGGACCAGGCCGTCGAGGCCGGCCGGATCCTGTTGAACCACTGGCGCAGCAAGGCAGTCCTTGTCACCAAGGGCGAACAGGGCGCAGTCCTGCTGCAGGACCACAATGCAACACCGCACCCCGTTCCGGCCCCCCGGGTGGAGGCGGGCGATCCGTGCGGAGCCGGCGACCGCCTGGCGGCCGGGCTGGCCGTGCACCTCCTGGCTGGCCGGTCCCTCGAGGAAGCCGCGGAACTGGCAGTCCACGAGGCAGCGGATTTCCTGGCCGCGGGCGGCGTCTCAGCCCTCCCGGACCGCACCACAGAGCCTGCCGGCCGGAACAACGAATCCCCGGCGGCAGCCCGGCGCCGCTCCACCGAACCGCTGCTGCTTGCCCGTTCGATCCGGCAGGGCGGCGGCACGGTGGTGGCCACCGGCGGCTGCTTCGACCTGCTGCACGCCGGTCACGTCCGGTCCCTGACCGCGGCCCGCGAGCTGGGGGACTGCCTGATCGTCTGCCTGAACTCGGATGATTCGGTGCGGCGGCTAAAGGGCCCCGAACGCCCCATCATCGGCCAGCACGACAGGGCCGAACTGCTGCTCGCCATGGAATGCGTGGACGCGGTGCTGGTTTTCGACGAAGACACACCGGAAGCCGCCCTGGAGCGGCTGCGCCCGGACATCTGGGTCAAGGGCGGCGACTACAAGGGCGCCCGGCTCCCCGAAACGGAACTCGTGGAAAGCTGGGGCGGCCGCTGCCTCACCGTCCCCTACCACCCGGCACGTTCCACCACCGGACTGGCCGACGCGCTCGCCAAGGTGAGCTGACCTTTTTCCCATCCCGATCGACTTGTATTCCCCATCGAAAGGAACACCATGACTTCAGATTCCACAACACTTGGCCGCGTCCTCGTGACGGGAGGTGCCTCGGGACTGGGCGCCGCCGTCGTCGACGCCGTCCTGCAGGCGGGCGGCACTCCGGTGGTGCTGGACCGCGACATCAGCAGCGTGTCTGCCGTGAAGGCCTTTGAAGTGGACGTTGCCGACCGCCTGGCCGTGGAAAAGGCGGTGCGGGAAGCGGCCGAAACCATGGGTGGCCTGGACGCGGTGGTGACCGCGGCCGGCATCGACCGGTGCGGCAAGCTCGCCGACGTCGAAGCCACGGAATGGGAAAAGGTCATCGGGGTGAACCTCATGGGCACCGTGTCCGTGGTGCGCGCCGCCCTGCCCTACCTCAAGACCAGCCACGGCCGGGTTGTCACCGTAGCCTCCACGCTGGGCAAACGGGCGGTGGCCGACGCAACGGCGTACTGCGCCTCGAAGTTCGGTGTGGTGGGCTTCAGCCACGCGCTCGCCGCGGAGACCGGCGGCGAAATCGGCGTCACCACCATGATCCCCGGCGGCATGAAGACGCGCTTCTTTGACGACCGCACCGAGCAGTACAAGCCGCAGGACGATTCCCGCCTCAACGACCCCGGCAACGTGGCGCAGGCCATCCTGTTCGCGCTGCGGCAGCCCACCGGGTGCGAGGTCCGCGAGATGCTGATCTGCCACGAGGAAGAGGGCTCCTGGCCCTAAGCCCGCAAACGGACTAGAACGGAATCGTCGGGAGGAAAACCATGCCTACAACCGCCACCGAAGTGACCACAAGACGGGACCCAGCAGAAGGCTCCGGCATCACCATCCGGGACCCGCGCACCGGTGAGGTGCTGTGGACCGTACCGGAAGCAGAACCCGGCGCGGTGCACCATGCCGTGGAGGTGGCCCGCCGCGCCGCCGGTGAATGGGCCGCCACGGCACCGGCCGAGCGGGGCGCCGCGCTCCGCACAGCGGCCAAGGCGCTCGAGGCAGCAGCGCAGGAACTGGCGGGGCTCAACGCCAGCGAGACGGGCCGTCCGGTCGGGGAAGCACTGGCGGGAATCGCCGCCGGTGTGTCCACCCTTGAGCAGTACGCCGAACTGGGCCCCGTCCACCGCGGCCACAGCCTCCGCGGCAACCGGCTTGCCTCTGACTACACGGTGGCCGAACCGCGGGGCGTGGCAGTCCTCCTGACTCCGTGGAATGATCCGGTTGCGGTGGCCTGCGGCCTGATAGGCGCGGCACTGGTCACGGGCAACACCGTCATCCACAAACCCAGCGAGCGGTGCCCGCGCCTGGGTGAAGCGCTGGGTGAAGTCCTGGCGCCTGCCTTCCCGCCGGGCGTTTTCCTGACCATTTCCGGCGGAGCGGACGTTGGTGCCCTTCTATCCGAGGCGGACGTGGATGTGCTGGCGCACGTCGGTTCCAGTGCCTCCGGTGCCCGGATTGCCAGGGCGGGTGCGCTGACCGGTGCCCACGTCATCCGCGAAAACGGCGGCAACGATCCCCTGCTGGTGGACCGCGACGTGGATCCCGCCTGGGCAGCTGAACAGGCTGCCATCGGCGCCTTCAGCAACAGCGGGCAGATCTGCACCTCCGTGGAACGGATCTACGTCCACCAGGACATCGCCGCCGAATTCTGCGCCGCCCTTGAAGCCGAAGCGGCAGCGCGGAACAGCAACGGATCCGTGGCACCGCTGGTGGACCTGCGCATGCGGGACGAGGTGCACGCCCACGTCACGGCCGCCCTCAACCAGGGCGCGCGGGCGGTGGAGGGTGGTGTCCTGCCGGACGGGCCGGGCTCCTTCTACCCGGCCACGGTGCTGCTCGGCTGCACGGAGGGGATGCAGGTGATGACGGAGGAGACGTTCGGTCCCGTCGCCCCGGTGCAGGTGGTCGAAACGTTCGACGACGGCCTGCGCCTGGCGTGCAGCGGAAAGTACGGCCTCGCGGCCACAGTCCTGAGCGGCAACATTGCCCATATCCAGCAGGCTGTGGCGTCCCTGCCCGTGGGAACGGTCAAGGTCAACGAAGTGTTCGGCGGCGCCCCCGGCGGCGCTGCCCAGCCGCGCGGCGAGAGCGGCCACGGGTTCGGTTACGGCCCCGAACTGCTGGATGAGTTCAGCCAGGTCAAGGTGGTGCACATCGCGGCGCCGCCCGCCGGTGCCATGCGTTACGCCGGACCGGCTACGGAAGAACGGGCCGCTGAAGAACGCGCCGCTGAAGGGCAGGACCAGCCATGAGCATCTCTCCCGACGCCGTGGACCTCTCCACCCAGCGGGCCCTGTCCGAGTGGCTGCCCGGACGGCTCGCGGCTGAAGAACCGCGCATCCTGGTGATCGGCGACGTGATGCTGGACGGCTGGTGGAGCGGCAGCATCGAGCGGCTGTGCCGGGAGGCCCCGGCCCCGGTGGTGGACCTCCAGGCCCGCGACTCCGCGCCCGGCGGCGCCGCCAACACCGCCATGAACCTGGCCGCCCTGGGAGCCCGGGTTTCCGTGGCCGGGATCATCGGAACAGACGACGCCGGGGTGGACCTGAAAAACCAGCTCGTGGCCGCCGGCATCGACGTCCGGCACCTGCACTCCCACCCGGACATGGTGACCACCACCAAGATCCGGATCAGCAGCGGAGGACAGGTAATGCTCCGCCTCGACGACTCAGCCAAGACCGTCCCGGCCGACGCACTTGCCGCGCTCGCCGCCTCGGTGCGCGCCGCCGTCGAACGCCAGGACGCCGTGCTCGTGTGCGACTACGGCACCGGAGTGCTGGCAGACCCGGTGCGTGCCGGACTGGTGGAGGCGCTCGCCGCCGCGGAACAGGGGGACCGGGAAACGCGCCGGCAGATGGTGGTGGTCGATGCGCACGACCCGCGCCCCTGGGCGCCGCTGCACCCGGACCTGGTCACGCCCAACGCGCAGGAAACCGCGCGGCTGCTGGACCGCCGGCTCCCGGACGGCCAGGAACGGGTGGACGCCGTGGGTGGGCAGGCGGACGCGCTGCTGGCGGCCACCGGTGCCCGGGCCGTGGTGGTCACGCTGGACCGCGACGGTACAGTGCTCCTGACCCCCGACGGCGTGCGGCACCGGACGTGGGCACGCCCGGCCGCCGAGAAGCAGGCATCCGGTGCAGGCGACACGTTCGTGGCGGCACTCACGCTGGCCCGCTCGGCCGGCCTGCCGCTCACGGCCAGCCTGGACCTGGCGCAGTCCGCAGCGGACGTTGTGGTGCACCAGCCGGGCACATCGGTTTGCAGCACGGAACAGCTCAGCCGCTATTTGCGGGCATTCGCGGACACGGCGCTGGGCGCGGACGAACTGGAACGCCAGCTCACGGTGCACAGGGCACAGGGCCAGCAGATCGTCCTCACCAACGGCTGCTTCGACGTACTGCACAGCGGCCACACCCGCTACCTCAACCAGGCCAAGCAGCTGGGCGACATCCTGGTGGTGGCCCTCAACAGCGACGATTCCGTCCGCCGGCTCAAGGGCGCGGGCCGGCCCATCAACGGCGTTGCCGACCGGGCAGCCGTGGTGGCCGCCCTCAGCTGCGTGGACTACGTGACGGTCTTCGATACCCCCACCGCCGCGCCGCTGATCAAGCAGCTCCGGCCCGAGGTCTACGCCAAGGGCGGGGACTACACCCCCGAGATGCTGGCCGAGACCCCGGCGGTGGAGGAGTACGGCGGCCGGGTGGCAATCCTGGACTACGTGGCGGAGCGCTCCACCACCGCCGTAGTGAAGCGCATCCGCGAAGGCGAAGGAGCGGTGCCTACCAACTAGGGTTGAAGCATGACTGAAGCGGGGCACGGGTAATGGCGAAACGCGGAAGGTCAGGAGGCCGAGGCGGCCGTTCGACGGCGGGAGTCGTGGACGTGCCGAAGGGAACCAGGCCGGACGGTCCCGTGGAGGGCGTGTATTACATCGACACCGGTGACTGCGAGCTGATCGCGGACCAGGACAACTCCACCGGCTGGCTCCTGAAGATCAACGGCGTCATGAGCTCGCACATCGACCTCGCGGACCCGCTGTTCCTGGACTTCGAGTACATGCGCTGGATGGCGGCGCTCATCGAGTCCCGCTGGCCGCCGTCGTCCGCCTCTCCTGCCGGGCCCCCGCGGCTGCGCGGCCTCCACCTGGGTGGCGGCGCCTGCTCCCTGGCGCGCTACTTTGCCGCCGTCTACCCGGACGCGCGGCAGGTGGTGGTGGAGCTCGACGGGAAGCTCGCGGAATACGTGCGCGGCTGGTTCGACCTGCCCAAAGCGCCCCTGCTGCGGCTGCGGGTGGGGGAGGCGCGTGAGGTGACGGAGTCCCTCACGGCGGACACCCGGGACTTCATCATCCGGGACGTCTTTGCCGGCGCCCTGACCCCGCGCTCCCTGACCACCGCGGAATTCAACCAGCATGTGCGGCGGGTCCTGGCACCGGGCGGGCTCTATGTGGTGAACTCCGGCGATGCGCCGGACCTGAAGAACGCCCGGGAGGACGCCGCCACCATCGCGGCCGCGTTCGAACACACCGTGATCATCGCGGACCCCGCCATGCTGAAGGGCCGGCGCTACGGAAACATGGTGATGGCCGGCAGCGACGTTCCCTTCGGGGAGGACCCCCAGCTTGCGCGCCGGCTCCTCGGCGGTGCCGTTCCCGCGCACCTGTGGAACGACGCCCAGGTCCGCGCCTTCGCCGCCGGATCCCCGGTCCGCCACGATCCCGCGGCACCATCGATTGCTCCGTAACGGCCGTTTTCGAGCCCCAAAAAGGCCGTTACGGAGCACTCGATGAGGTTTTGCCCCTCCCCATAAGCGCTTCGTGGTGGGCTGCCATCTGTTCGCGCAGCGCCCCCACAACAGCGGCGACGGCCGGGCGCCGCAGTGAATCCGGCCGGAGCACCATCCAGTAGGGGAGCAGTTCGGCGATCTCGGTGGGTAGCAGCCGGACCAGGTCATCGTGGAGGTCGCCCATAAAGCAGGGCAGGAAGCCGATGCCCGCACCGGCCCGGGTTGCCTCCACGTGGACAAAGACGTTGGTGGACGTCAGCCCGTCCCGCATGGCCGGCACCAGCCGCCGCGGCGCATCGAGGTCGTCCACCTGCAGCATCGAGTCCACGAAGTACACCAGCGGGTGCTCATTGATTTCGGCGACCGTTGCCGGGGTACCGTGCTCGGCCAGGTAGGCCCGCGAGGCGTACATGCCCAGCATGTAGTCGCCCAGCCGGACGGCCTCGGCGCGGTGCACCTGCGGCTCGCCCACCACCACCTCGATGTCCAGCCCGGAACGCTGCTGCAGTGCCCGCCGGGTCATGGTCACCACTTCAACGCTCAGTCCCGGGTGCTCACGCCGCAGCCGGGCCACCGCCGGGGCGGCGATGTAGGCGCTGAAGCCGTCCGTCGCAGTCATGCGCACGACGCCGGCAATGGGGTCGTGTGCCTTGCCCGCCGGTCCCAGCGTGCCCAGCACCTCCTCCACCTGCTCGGCGACGCGCACGGCCTGTTCGCCCAGTTCCGTCAGTTCCCAGCCGCCCGTTGCCCGGGCCAGGACCCGTCCGCCCAGCGCCTTCTCCAGCGCGGCGATCCGGCGGGAAACGGTGGTGTGGTTCAGGCCCAACGCCTGGGCCGCCGTCGTAAATTTGGCGGAGCGGGAGACTGCGAGCAGCACCAGCAGGTCATCCGGGTTGGTGTTCATATCTGCAATTCTGCACACGTTTGGTGCCGGTTTGGTCATTGAAGCCGCAGGTTTGTGCAGCAATACTCAGGGTAGTCGTCAGTGCTGTGGATCACAGCACGTGTCAATGTGGACACCAAGGAGAAACAGTGAGCGTAGAGCAACGCCCGGCAGGCAACAATGCCGGGTCCGCAGCCAAAGGGTCGGGGCTGAAGAAGATCGTCGCCGCCTCCATGGTGGGCACGGTGGTGGAGTGGTACGAATTCTTCCTCTACGCCACCGCAGCCACCCTGGTTTTCGGAAAGTACTTCTTCCCGGCTACCGGCAACGAGCTGGACGGCATCATCCAGGCCTTCATCACCTACGCCGTCGGATTCGTGGCACGTCCGCTCGGCGGCATCGTGTTCGGCCAGATCGGTGACAAGCTGGGCCGCAAGCCCACGCTGCAGCTGACCATCGTCATTGTGGGCGTGGCAACGTTCCTGATGGGCTGCCTCCCCGGCTTCGCGGAGATTGGCTACCTGGCGCCCACCCTGCTGGTTGCACTGCGCTTCATCCAGGGCTTCGCACTGGGCGGCGAATGGGGCGGTGCCGTGCTGCTGGTTGCCGAACACAGCCCCAACAAGTCCCGCGGCTTCTGGTCCAGCTGGCCGCAGGCGGCAGTACCCGTCGGCAACCTGTTGGCCACGCTGGTGCTGTTCATCATGTCCTCCACCCTGAGCCCCGAGGCATTCTTGGGCTGGGGCTGGCGCGTGGCGTTCTGGCTGTCCGCGGTGATCGTTTTTGTTGGTTACTACATCCGGACCCACGTCACGGAGGCCCCCATCTTCCTCGAGGCCAAGGCCCTGGTGGAGAAGGAGCAGGCCGTCAGCTACGGCGTGTTTGAAGTGGTCCGCAAGTACCCCAAGGGCATCCTGCAGGCCATGGGCCTGCGCTTCGCCGAGAACATCATGTACTACCTCGTGGTGAGCTTCTCCATCGTCTACCTCAAGAGCGTTCACCAGTACGACACATCCTCGCTCCTGCTGGCGCTGCTGATCGCCCACGTCATCCACTTCCTGGTCATCCCGCAGGTGGGACGGCTCGTGGACACGCTGGGACGCAAGCCGGTGTACCTGATCGGTGCCATCTCCGGTGCCGCCTGGCCGTTTTTCGCGTTCCCCATGTTCGACACGCGCAGCGCCGTGATTATCGTCGCCGCCGTCACCATCGGCTTGTGCCTGCATGCCTTTATGTACGCTGGCCAGCCCGCCATCATGGCGGAACTGTTCCCCACCCGGATGCGGTACTCCGGTGTGTCGCTCGGTTCCCAGGTGACGTCCATTTTCGCCGGCTCGCTCGCCCCGCTGCTGGCCACGCAGTGGCTGAAGGACACCGGTTCCTGGGTGCCCACCGCCCTGTACCTGGTGGTTGCCTGCATCGTCACCTCCATTGCCGTGCTGAGCCTGAGGGAGACCAAGGGCATTGCCCTGGAGGACGTGGACAAGGCCGACGCCGCCCGCGAGGGACTGCTCCCGGCGGCCCGGCGCGGAGCTGCTTGAGCCGTTGGACAGCCAGTTGACTATGCATACGATGGGAAAAGTGATGGAACACGATTTGAACGGCCGGAAGGCACTTGTCACCGGCGGGGCCAGCGGCATCGGTGCCGCCTGCGTGCGGGAACTCGCCTCCCGCGGGGCAAAGGTAGTGGTGGCCGACGTCGACTCCGCCGGGGCCGCGGCCCTCGCCGATGAGGTGGGCGGCACGGCCTGGGTGGTGGATCTGCTGGACGTGGACTCGCTGGCCACCCTGAGCCTGGATTGCGACATTTTGGTGAACAACGCCGGGATCCAGCGCGTCAGCCCCATCGAGGAATTCGATCCACTCCAATTCCGGCGGATCCTCACCCTGATGCTGGAAGCCCCGTTCCTGCTGATCCGGGCAGCGCTGCCGCACATGTACGCCAACAACTTCGGCCGCATCATCAACGTGTCATCCGTGCACGGCATCCGGGCCTCGCCTTTCAAGAGCGCCTATGTTTCCGCGAAGCACGGCCTTGAGGGGCTGAGCAAGGTGACGGCATTGGAGGGCGGTGAGCATGGCGTGACGTCCAACTGCATCAACCCCGGCTACGTCCGCACCCCACTGGTGGAGAAGCAGCTTGCGGACCAGGCCCAGGTGCACGGTATCCCCGAGTCCGAAGTCCTGGCCAAAGTGATGCTCACCGAGTCCGCCATCAAGCGCCTGGTGGAGCCTGAAGAGGTGGCCTCCCTGGTGGGATGGCTGGCATCCGGCCATGCCGGCATGGTCACCGGCGCCAGCTACACCATGGATGGCGGCTGGTCGGCCCGCTAGCACTCTTTGGCAATCCGAGAGCTGGACTGGCCGCCTTCAGCGGCTAGTCCAGCTTCTTGAGTTGCCGGTGGTCGTAGAAGAAAACGCCCTCGGCGGTATCCACGCCCGCGGACAAGCCCTGCAGGAACACCACCACTCCCTCGCGGCGGCCCTTGAAGGGATCGTCCGCCACCACGGCGTCACCGATCCTGTAGGGGGACCGCGGCGCGAAGGGCCTCGCAATGCGGCTCCACGCCTGCGCCGCGACCGAGCCCAGGCTCACCGGTTTACCCATGCTCGACAGGTCCTGGACATATGCTTTCACCATGCGTACCAACTCCTTGCGGCGGCAGTGAGCCGCACACTGTCGGTGCAGGTAACCGGAACGCTCCCAGCGCGAGGACGGCCCTCCAATTCCGGCTGGCACCGTACGCCAAAGCTATTCACTATTCACATCAGTCACACCAGTAACATGTACTCAGATTAAAAATCGGCACTACTTGCTTTTAGTGCCGGGGACTTGCCCCGCGGTCCACCCATGCACCGGTCAGCGCTTGCCGAAGATGATTTCGTCGGCGTTGTCGAACGCCCACCCCACCAGCGGAACAAGCAGGCCGCTCAGCTCATAGCCCTTGTCGGTCAGGCTGTAATCCACCCGCGGCGGTATGACCGGCTGGGCCTTCCTGCTGACCAGGCCGTCCCGTTCAAGCGTCTTCAGCGTCTGGGCGAGCATCTTTTCGCTGATGCCCTCGGCCCGCCGTCGTAATTCGCTCCACCGCTGCTCACCTTCGGACAGGGACAGCAGGATCAGTACGCCCCACTTGCTGGTGATGTGGTCCAGCAGGGTCCGGCTGGGGCACCCGGCCGGGAAGACGCCGTCGGCAAAGCTCATGGGCAGGGGGAGCGGACGCGTGATTGCTTCCATGCTTCCACCTTACCGCTAGGTCAGTACCTTACTTCAAAGTGCGTACTCTCTTCTGGGAAGTAATCCGTCAGGGCGCTGGTTGTGCCTTTCGACAACCCAGTACTTCCCGAAAGGATTCATCGTGAGCATCGTTGTAACAGGAGCCACCGGACAGCTCGGCCGCCACGTCGTCGAGGCCCTGCTGGAGCGCAACGTTCCTGCAGGGGACATTGTGGCCACCGGACGTTCCATCGAGAAACTGGCGGACTTCGCCGCGCAGGGCGTCGATGTCCGCGCCATCGACTATGCCGACGCCGCCTCGGTGGCTGCTGCCCTCCAGGGTGCCCGCCGCGTGCTGCTGATCTCCGGCAGCGAGGTGGGCCAGCGGGTGGAGCAGCACCGTACTGTCATCGAGGTTGCCAAGGCTGAAGGCGTGGAGCTGCTGGCCTACACCAGCATTGCCAACGCCGACACCACCGGCATGAAGCTGGCGGCGGAGCACAAGGAGACCGAAGCCATCCTCCGCGAATCCGGCGTCCCCTTCGTCCTGCTGCGCAACGGCTGGTACCTGGAAAACTACACCGAGCAGCTGCCCGGAACCCTGGCGCAGGGTGCGATCGCGGGCAGCGCCGGAGACGGCAAGGTCAGCGGCGCGGCGCGGGCCGACTACGCGCACGCCGCCGTGGCGGTGCTGGTAGCTGAGGGCCAGGCCGGCAAGGTCTACGAGTTGGGTGGAGACGAGGCGTTCACCATGGCGGACCTCGCGGCCGAAATCACCGCAGCAACCGGCAAGGACATCAGCTACAACAACCTGCCCGCCGAGGACTACGCCGGACTGCTGAAGGGTGTTGGTGTTCCCGAGGCCTTTGCCGAGATCCTGGCTGATTCGGATCTGGGTATTGCCAGGGGTGATCTCCTGGTCAGCACAGGCGACCTGCGGACGCTGATCGGCCGCCCGGCCACGTCGCTCGCCCAAGCGGTACGCTCCGCCGCGGCTTCCGCCTAGTTTTCATGGAAAGTGCCCGGTTCCCTGGTGGGACCGGGCACTTTCTGTCTCTGGGATCGGCGGCACTGCCGCGGGCTCGGCCCTGAGGGCTGGTTCTCAGGACTTGCTGCCGGTGAGGGCGAGGGTGCCGCCGAGTCCGATCATCAGGGCTCCGCCGGTTGCCTCCACGGCTGAAACCCGCCGGGGCGAGCGGGCAAACCATTGCCTGGCCGTCCCTGCGGCGATGGCCCACATGCTGTCCGAGACCAGGGCGATCACCAGGAACACCGAACCGAGCAGTCCCAGCTGGAACGGGATGGCACCCGACGCGTAGTCCACGAACTGCGGCAGCACGGCAACAAAGAAAACCACGGACTTCGGGTTGGTGGCTCCAACCACTGCGCCCTCTCCCACCAGCCGCCAGGGCCTGGCATGGGCTGGTTGGTTTTCGGCCTCGATGCGGCTGTGGCGGTGCCTGATGGCTTGGATCCCCAGGTAAACGAGGTAAGCGGCACCGGCAAACTTCACCACGCTGAAGAGGATCACGGATTGTGCCACCACAATGCCCAGGCCCAGGGCCACTGCTGCCACCTGGACCAGTTGGCCGGTCGCATTGCCCAGGACGGTGAGGACTCCGCCCTTCCAGCCGAGAGCCAGCGAGCGGCCGATCACGAACAGGACGCTCGGCCCCGGCACGGCGATCAACACCACTGAAGCCAACGAAAACGCCAGCAGGTTGGAGAGGGGAACCATGCCTGATCTTAGCCCCGGAAGGACCGGGCGGGCTGGGTCTGGCCGCAGCCGCCCGATCGGGACCTAATCGCCGCCGCGGACCGCCGTGACCGCCGGCAGCGGTGAGGTCTCGTCCACAAGTTCGGCCCGCCGTCGTCCGTCACCCTTGATCCACAGCCGGTAGGCAAGGACCAGAGCAACCAGCCACGCGCCGCCCACGTAGAGCGCGATCCTCGTGTCCTCAAACGCGCCCAGGACGGCGATGACCAGTGCCATAAAGGCAATGGTGAGGACAGAGGCCGCCGGCCACCAGGGCGAGGGGAATTCCGACGCCGGCAGGCCGGTCCGTGCGATCTCCCGCTTCATTGCCACATGGGACGCGAGGATCATGATCCACACCCACACGGTGGCGAAGGTGGCGATGGAGGCGATGAGGATGAAGACATCCTTGGGAATGACAGCGTTCAGGACCACACCCACCAGAAGGATGGCCGTCATCATGACCACCGTCATCCAGGGGACCCCATGCCGGGACACCTTGCCGAAGACGGCCGGGGCGTGGCCCTGCCTGGACAGCCCGAAGAGGATCCGCCCGGCACCGAAGATATCGCTGTTGATCGCGGAAAGGGCGGCCGTTATGACGACGGCGTTGAGGATGTGCGGCGCCGCAGGGATGCCGAGTCCGCTGAAGATCTGCACGAACGGGCTGCCGTTGCTGCCGATCTCGTTCCAGGGGAAGAGGCTCATGAGGACACCCAGGGTCAGGACGTAGAACAACAGGACGCGCACCGGCACGGTGTTGACGGCCTTGGGGATGACCTTCTTCGGGTCTGCGGCCTCGCCGGCGGTAATGCCCAGGGTCTCGATCCCGCCGAAGGCGAACATGACCACGGCGAAGGATGCCAGGAGCCCTTCGAAGCCATGCGGGAACATGCCGCCGTGCTCAACGAGGTTTCCCAGTCCCGGCGCGACGCTGGAACCGCCCGCCTGGAAGCCGAAGGCGATGATCGCGGCACCGCCGGCGATCATGGCGATAATGGCGGCCACCTTGATCAGTGAAAACCAGAACTCCAGCTCCCCGAAGACCTTGACGCTGAGGAGGTTCAGGGCAGCCAGGAAGCAGATGATGGCCAGGATCCAGATCCACCGGTCCACCTGGGGGAACCAGAAGCCCATGTAGATACTGAAGGCTGTCACGTCCGCGATGGCGACAATTGCCATCTCAAAGACGTAGGTCCAGCCGGTGACAAAGCCGGCCAGGGGGCCAAGGTAACGGCTTGCATACTGTCCGAAGGAGCCGGAGACGGGGTGCCTCACGGCCATTTCGCCCAGTGCCCGCATCACCATGAACACGGCGGCGCCGCCGATGATGTAGGCCAGCAGGACGGCCGGTCCGGCTTTTTGGATGGCCGAGGCGGACCCGTAGAAGAGGCCGGTGCCGATGGCCGAGCCCAGGGCCATGAACCGGATGTGGCGGACGTTCAGTCCTCGGTTAAGGACGCTCCCGACGGCGGCTGCTGGGGTTCGCTGTCCGGCCGGACTTTCGTTCCTGGTGGGGTTTGGTGCTGCTTGCATGCAAATACCTTCTCGTCATTGGGAGGGGAACCGGTAACCAGCAGACCACTTTCGAGTGCGGGGTGATGAGCCTCACGGGAGGTTGGTGTCTTTTATCGCAGACTGGCTGGTTCTTCCCTGCTTCTTTCTGCTCGCTGGTACAGAACTATTGACGCGGTGTCGGGTTCTCTTTACGTTGGTGACGCCGCGCGGGTGGGGGTCACCCGCCAGACGTCATTGCCATCGAACAGGGCCGGTATTCGCCGTCGCTGGAGATGGCCTTCCAGATCGCCCACGTGCTCGGCGTATCGCTTGAGGACGTGTTCCAGTACCCGCAGCCAGAAGGAGATCAGCCATGGAAGCTATCGTGCAGGACGTTTATGGAGCGGCGGACGTGCTTCATTTGCGGGAGATTGCGCGGCCAGTGCCGGGTGATGGTGAGGTCCTTATCCGGGTGCGGGCCGCCGGCGTCGACCAGGGGGTCTGGCACCTGATGACGGGGCTGCCTTATCTGATCAGGCTCTTCGGTTACGGACTGGGGAAGCCCAAGACGCCTGTGCGGGGCCGGGAGGTGGCCGGCGTTGTGGAGGCTGTGGGAGCCGATGTTGACCGCTTCCGGGTGGGCGACGAAGTTTATGGAACCTGCGAGGGGTCCTTTGCGGAATACGTCTGCGGGAGGAAGGACAAGCTGGCGCGGAAGCCCGTGAACCTCTCATTCGAGGAGGCGGCGGCAGCTCCCATTTCCGGTGTTACGGCCCTTCAGGCTGTCCGCGACGCCGGCGAGGTCACCGTTGGGCAAAAGGTGCTGGTCATTGGGGCGGGCGGGGGAGTGGGCTCCTTCGCCGTGCAACTGGTCAAGGCCTTCGGGGCGGAGGTCACCGGGGTCTGCAGTACCGGCAAGATGGACCTCGTCCGGTCCCTCGGGGCCGATGCAGTTATCGACTATACGAATTCTGATATTGCCAGTGGCGGAAAGCTGTACGACGTCATCCTGGATACCGCCGGCAACCGGCCCCTGTCCGTCCTCCGGCGGGTGCTCGCGCCACAGGGAACGCTGGTGATCGTCGGAGGCGAAGGGGGCGGCAAGCTGACCGGCGGCTTTGAGCGGTCGATTGGGGCGCCCTTTGCTTCACTTTTCTCGCGCCAGAAATTCAAGGGGCTTGTCTCAAAGGAGACAAACCTGGACCTGGAAGCACTCTCATCGCTCATTGAAGCAGGCAGCGTGAAGCCTGCCGTCGACAAGGTCTTCCCCCTTGAGGAAGCTCCGGCCGCTGTCAGATACCTGCACGAGGGGCGGAGCCGGGGCAAGGTAGTGGTCGGGGTTTCATAACGCCAGAAATCCCGCGCTCTGACCCGGTCAAGCCACCGGGGCTGGTCCTGACTGCATTGTGCCGTCAGACGTCTCGGCACTATCTGGTATCCCGGACAGTGCCTAGGCTTACGCAGTGCTTCCGGGGGAACGAAGGGCGCAAGCTTAAGTACGGGATTCCGGATAGTGCCGGGCCGCACATGAGAAATGGAGGAGTTCCGGTGTTAGTTACGGAAGCGAGGCCGCTGGCCGGCAGCACATCAAAGGCGGCGTCCAAGGTTCCCGCCGCCGAAAACACCCTGCGCATCCTCAAACTGCTGGCCTCCCGCCGCGGTCCCATGGCAGCCTCGCAAATTGCTTCTTCCCTGGGCCTGCCGAGGTCCAGCGTTTACCACCTGCTGGGAGTGATGGAGGCCAACGGGTTTGTGCTCCACCTCCATGAAGAACAGCGGTACGGTCTGGGGATCAGCGCCTTTGAGCTCAGTTCTGCGTATTCCAGGCAGGAACCGTTGTCGCGGCTGGGCCGCCCTCTTCTTGCTTCCCTCGTGGACGCGCTGGGGGAGAGCGCGCACCTGGCCGTGCTGCACGGGCGGGATGTCCTCTACATTGTTGAGGAGCGGGCCAAGAACCGCCCGTCGCTGGTGACCGACGTCGGCGTCCGGCTCCCCAGCCACCTCACCGCCAGCGGGCGCGCCATCCTTGCCGCCCTGCCCAAATCCCAGGTCCGCGCGCTGTACCCGAATGCAGCCGCATTTACGGCCCGGCACGAGACCGAGTCGCCCATCATGAAGTACTCCGCCTTGTCCTCACACCTGGACCGGGTCCGGCAAAGGGGTTACGCCACTGAACACGGCGAGGTCACCCCCGGCTTCGGCTCCATCGCCGCCGCCGTGACCGACCACCTTGGCTGGCCCACCGCGGCCGTGGCGGTCACATTCCTTGAGGACAAATTGCAGCCGGAAGAGTGGCCCGTCCTGGCGGCGCGTGTCCAAAAGGTCGCAGACGAGCTCTCGGTCCGCATCCACGGCCGACCGGTCAAATAATCCTCGTTGCTCCATCACCTAAGGCTGCTAAAACCCCGGAGTGGAAGCCTTGAGTGATAGAGCAACCCGGCCCGCCGGGCTTGTCTGGAATGCCGGACAGCACCCACCCAAAACCCCTATAAAGCCTCTTCGTAACGGGCTTTAGTTGATACAGAACTTCTTCCACGCACAGACGCACAATGAAAAGGAGCCACCATGGCACCCGCCGATTTCACCACCGGTGCCCGCCCGGTCAAAGCAGCCCGCGGCACCGAGCTCACCGCCAAGAGCTGGCAGACCGAAGCGCCGCTGCGCATGCTCATGAACAACCTGGACCCCGAAGTGGCCGAGCGTCCGGATGACCTGGTGGTCTACGGCGGCACCGGCCGGGCCGTGCGCTCCTGGGCAGCGTTCGACGCCATTACCCGCACCCTCGAAACCATGGAGAAGGACGAGACCCTCCTGGTCCAGTCCGGCAAGCCCGTGGGCGTCTTCCGCACCAACGAATGGGCACCCCGGGTTCTCCTGGCCAACTCCAACCTGGTGGGCGACTGGGCCAACTGGCCCGAGTTCCGCCGCCTCGAGGCCGAGGGCCTGATGATGTACGGCCAGATGACGGCCGGGTCCTGGATCTACATCGGCACCCAGGGCATCCTGCAGGGCACCTTCGAGACGTTCGCGGCGATCGCCCGCAAGCTCACCAAAGATGAGAACGGCACCCTCGCCGGGACACTCACCCTGACCGGCGGCTGCGGCGGCATGGGCGGCGCGCAGCCGCTCGCGGTCACGCTGAACGAGGGCGCCTGCCTGATCGTCGACGTCGACGAGACCCGCCTGCGCCGCCGTGCCGGCAAGCGGTACCTGGACGAGGTGGAAACGGACCTCGACGCCGCCATCGCCAAGGTGCTCAAGGCCAAGGAAGAGCGCCGCGGCTGGTCCGTGGGCTACGTGGGAAACGCAGCGGAAGTTTTCCCGGAGATCCTGCGCCGCCACAAAGCCGGTGAGTTCACCGTGGACATCGTCACCGACCAGACCTCCGCCCACGATCCGCTGTCCTACCTGCCCGAGGGCATCTCCGTCGAAGAGTGGCACCGCGAAGCCGACGCGGACCCGGAAGGCTTCACCAAAAAGGCCCAGGCCTCGATGGCACGCCACGTCCAGGCCATGGTGGAATTCCAGGACGCCGGCGCCGAGGTCTTTGACTACGGCAACTCCATCCGCGACGAGGCCCGCAAGGGCGGCTACACCCGGGCGTTCGAGTTCCCGGGCTTCGTCCCCGCCTACATCCGGCCGCTGTTCTGCGAGGGTCTGGGCCCGTTCCGCTGGGTGGCACTCTCCGGAGACCCCGAAGACATCCGCGTCACCGACGAGGCCATCAAGGAACTCTTCCCCGGGAACAAGCACCTGCACCGCTGGATCGACGCAGCGCAGGAACGGGTTGAATTCGAAGGACTGCCGGCCCGGATCTGCTGGCTGGGCTACGGCGAGCGCGCCAAAGCCGGGCTGCTTTTCAACCAGCTTGTCAAGGAAGGCAAGGTCAAGGCGCCCATCGTGATCGGCCGCGACCACCTGGACTCCGGCTCCGTCGCCTCCCCCTACCGCGAAACCGAGGCCATGGCCGACGGCTCGGACGCGATCGCCGACTGGCCCATGCTCAACGCCCTGCTCAACACCGCTTCCGGCGCCACCTGGGTGTCGCTGCACCACGGCGGCGGTGTGGGCATCGGCCGCTCCATCCACGCCGGCCAGGTCTCCGTCGCCGACGGCACCGACCTCGCCGCCGAAAAGCTCGAACGCCTCCTCACCAACGACCCCGGCATGGGCGTCATCCGCCACGCCGACGCCGGCTACAGCCGGGCCCTCGACGTCGCCAAAGAACGCGGCGTCCGCATCCCGATGAACGAATCTTCAGGGACCAACTAGTCCATCGACTGCTCCGTAACTGTCGTTTAGAGCCCCGAAAACGACAGTTATGGAGCAATCGATCCCCGCACACCACAAAAAGTAGGAATCATGACATTGATAACCCACGAACCGCTGACCATCACCCTTGGCTCCAGCGGCGTCACGCCCGAGGATGTTGTCGCCGTCGCGCGCCACGACGCCAAGGTGGCCATCGCCCCGGAAGCCCTCGAAACAGTCGCCAAGGTCCGCGCCCACATCGACGGCCTCGCCTCCAGCGACGTCCCGGCCTACGGCATCTCCACCGGCTTCGGGGCCCTCGCCAACCGCCACATCCCCACCGAGCTGCGCACCCAGCTCCAGAAGAGCCTGATCCGCAGCCACGCCGCGGGCATGGGGCCCGAGGTGGAGCGCGAGGTGGTGCGCGGCATCATGTTCCTGCGCGCCAAGACCCTGGCGTCGGGCCGCACCGGGGTCCGGCCCGTGGTCCTGCAGACCATGGTGGACGTCCTCAACGCCGGCATCACGCCGGTGGTGCGCGAATTCGGCTCGCTCGGCTGCTCCGGTGATCTCGCCCCGCTGTCGCACTGCGCGCTGGTGCTCATGGGTGAGGGCGAGGCGGAAGGGCCCGACGGCGAACTGGTTGGCGCCGCCGGGCAGCGCACCGTTGCGGAGCTGCTCGCCGATCACGGCATCGAGCCGGTCACCCTCGCCGAAAAGGAAGGCCTGGCCCTGGTCAACGGCACCGAGGGCATGCTGGGCATGCTCCTGATGGCCATCGCTGACCTTCGCCGGCTGCTGACGACGGCGGACATTACCGCGGCGCTCAGCGTCGAGGCGCTGCTGGGCACCGACCAGGTGTTCCTGCCGGAGCTCCATGCCGCGCTGCGCCCGCACCCCGGCCAGGCTGCCAGCGCGGACAACATGCTCCGCGTCCTGTCCAACTCGCCCATCGTTGCTTCCCACCGGGTGGGCGATTCACGGGTGCAGGACGCCTACTCCCTCCGCTGTGCACCGCAGGTGGCCGGCGCCGTCAGGGACACTATCGACCATGCTGAACTGGTGGCGTCGCGCGAGCTGGCCGCTGCCATCGACAACCCCGTGGTGCTGCCGGATGGCCGGGTCAGCTCCAACGGGAACTTCCATGGCGCCCCGGTGGCTTACGTGCTGGACTTCCTGGCCATCGCCGTCGCGGACCTGAGTTCCATCGCGGAGCGCCGGACGGACCGGATGCTGGATCCTGCCCGATCGCACGGCCTCCCCGCTTTCCTTGCGGCGGATCCTGGTGTGGATTCCGGGCTCATGATCGCCCAGTACACCCAGGCGGGCCTGGTGTCCGACAACAAGCGGCTGGCGGTCCCCGCATCCGTGGACTCCATCCCCAGCTCGGCCATGCAGGAAGACCACGTGTCCATGGGCTGGCATGCAGCCCGGAAGCTGCGCAAGGCCGTCGAGAACCTGCGCCGCGTCCTGGCCATTGAGCTGGTTACCTCGGCCCGGGCCCTGGACATCCGGAGCCAGCTGTCCGGCGGCGTCCTGACGCCGGGGCCCGCGGGCTCCGCCGTCGTCGCTGCCCTGCGTGACGTCGTCGAGGGGCCGGGAACGGACCGCTTCCTCTCACCCGAGCTGGAAGCGGCGGACCGGCTGGTGGCGTCCGGGGAGGTGCGGAGGGCGGCCGAATCAGCAGTAGGCCCGCTTGCCTGACATCGAAGAATCTTCAGTATGCGGACAGCTCCTGTCCAAGGGGCGGAATTTTCGGCGACACGGCCAACCGTGGGCGGAAGAGTGTAGTAGAACTGAAGATGTAGTGAAAGTCACATCAACGAGGCTGTGGCGCAGAACGTATACAAAGGGGTAGAAGTTCAAATGAAAGCACGTGGGGCAGTCTTATCGAGGCGCAATGCCCATTCCGCTGTGGTATCCAACTGGAAGAGCCTTTCGGTTGGTGACCATGTCGAGATCATCAAGCATGCGCATGTGGTAGCGGCCGGGGAGGTGGAAGAGGTGTCGCAGAGCGGAAACGTCCTGTGGCTTGTGCCGGCGGGCCCGGCAGAAAAGCAGCTCTTCCTGAAGTCCGACGGCGTACAGGTCCGCCGCGGCTAGGAGCCCCAGCAGATACAGCAAATCCCCGCACTGCCGAAAGGCAGGGCGGGGATTTGTGCGTTTTGGCTTTCCGCGATGGGAAAATCAGGCTGCGAACGCCTCGTAGGTTTCCCCGAACGGTACTGATTCGTCCAGGGCTACGGTGTAGCGTCCCGGGTGGAGCCTCGTCACCAGGATGCCGCAGGCTGCATCCTTTGCCGCCACCTCGATCAGCTCTGCAACGGCCTCTTCCAGGCCGGCGTGTACTTCGCGGGCGCTGGAAAATTCCAGGTCGATGGACCGGCTCGCATGTGCTTCTGCGGAGTCCGCGGCGTCCGGGCGGCGCTCCAACGTGGCTGTAGTCATGTGCTGAACTTTCTGTGTTTCCTGCCTGAGGGCCCACCCAGTCTACCGGCCGCTCCGGGAGATGTCAGATGACTGCTGAATCCCCAGCACTCTACGGCCGCCGGACGAGCAAGCACAGAAGACTGCACGGCAGCCTGGCTCCGGTCACAATCGGTGCGTTTTGCGGCCGGAGGTGCCGCCGCGCCACGATAGGAAACAGTCCTCCACTCATCCCGGATCGAAGGAGATTCACCATGAAAATCATGCGCCTGGGCGAGGCCGGGAAGGAACAGCCGGCCGTGATGGTTCCTGCCGGCGATGGTTCCTCCCGGTACTTCAGCCTGCTGCCCCTGACGCGGGATGTGGACGGCGCCTTCCTGGCATCAGGAGGCCTCGACCGGGCGCGTGAGGCGCTGGCAGCGGGAACCCTTCCCGTCCTTGAGAACGCAGAAACGTTGCGCGTGGGAGCTCCCGTGGCCCGGCCGGGAACAGTGGTGGGCATCGGCATGAATTATGCGGCCCATGCAGCGGAGTCCGGTTCTGCGCCGCCGGAGATCCCTGTCATGTTCCTCAAGCCCAGCAACACAGTGGCCGGGCCCTACGACGCCGCCCCCGTTCCGCCCCTCTCCAGCAAGTACGACTGGGAGGTGGAATTGGGCATCGTTATCGGCCGGGAAGCCAGCTACCTCGCAACCACAGATGAAGCGGCCGCCTGCATCGCCGGGTACGTCGCGGCGAACGACCTCTCGGAGCGTGAGTACCAGCTGCCCGGGGCCGCCGGGCAGTGGACAAAGGGCAAAACGCTGCCAGGGTCAACACCCCTGGGTCCGTGGCTTGTCCCTGCGGAAGACGTCGACAGCGGGAACCTCCGGCTG
This sequence comes from Arthrobacter sp. RT-1, assembly GCF_003367205.1. NCBI lineage: Bacteria > Bacillati > Actinomycetota > Actinomycetes > Micrococcales > Micrococcaceae > Arthrobacter > Arthrobacter sp. RT-1. The sequence goes on along the minus strand of NZ_QRGQ01000044.1, from coordinate 67,345 downwards.
CGCAGCTGGGTCAATGGGGAACCGCGGCAGGACTCCACCACATCAGAGCTCATTTTCGACGCTGCCACCCTGGTCCACCACTGCAGCCAGTACATGCGGCTGGAGCCCGGTGATGTCATCATCACCGGGACTCCGGAAGGGGTGGCCCTCAGCGGCCGCTTCCCCTACCTCCAGCCGGGCGATGTGGTGGAGGTAGAGGTGGAAGGGCTGGGCCGCCAGCGCCAGGAACTGTACCGAGCGGGATCCGGCGTACTAGCCGGCCTTCACCGCCAGGACGGGGCAGTCGGCCTCCAGCAGGATGCGCTGTGACACGCTGCCCATGATGAGCTTGCCCACCGGAGTGCGGCGCCGCAGGCCGATCACGATCAGCTCGGCGTTGTTCTCCTCCGCGGCGTCCAGGACCTCGGCGGCGGCATCGTGGCCACGGACCGGCTGCTTGATCACATGGTCGATGCCCTGGGTGGCCAGGCGGTCCTCGATGCTTTGGATGTCCGAATCCTGGGCGTAGCGGTTGTCCACCAAAGCGTCGCCCTTGGATGAGTTGATGACCAAAAGTTTGGTGTTGCTCTTCCGGGCTTCGTGGATGGCCTGGGTCAGGGCTGCTTCGCCCTCGGGTGTCGGGACGTATCCCACCACAATGGTCATGGTCGCTCCTTAATTGTGATGAATGTCGGTTAGTGATGGGCGGGCGGCGGCCCGGGAAGGTTGTCCTAGCCGTCGCCCTCGCCGTCGGCCATTCCGTCGGCGCGGTGGCTGCCGTGGCTCACGCTGCCGCCGGCCTCCCTCGGCACGGTTGCCCCGGAGTTGGCGGGGATCGCGGTGGTGGACGCCGGGCGGTTGCGCCGGATGAGTTTGAAGATGAACGGCCACACCAGGATGATGGCCACGATGATGTAGATGACGACGGCGATCGGCTCGCTGAACAGGCCGGCCGGGTCACCGGCGCTGAGCTGCAGCGTCTGCCGCAGTTGCTTCTCGATGCGCGGGCCCAGGATGACGCCGAGGATCAGCGGCAGGACCGGAAGGCCGAAACGCCGCATCATGAAGCCCAGCGCGCCGAGCGCCAGCAGGAGCACCAGGTCAAACGCCTGCAGGTTCACCGAGTAGGCGCCCAGGGTGGCGAAGAACAGGATGCCGGCGTACAGGTACGGGCGCGGGATCTGCAGGAGCTTCGCCCACATCGGTGCCAGCGGCAGGTTGATCAGCAGCAGCAGCAGGTTGCCGATGAAGAGGCTGGCGATCAGCGCCCACACCAGGGGGCCCTGGCTCGAGAAGAGCTGGGGACCGGGCTGGATGCCGTAGCTGGTGAACGCTGCGAGCATCACCGCGGCGGTGGCGTTGGTCGGCAGGCCCAGGGCAAGCATGGGGGTCAGGGTGCCGGCAGCTGCAGCGTTGTTGGCAGCTTCCGGACCGGCCACGCCTTCGATGGCGCCCTTGCCGAACTCCTCGGGGTGCTTGCTGAGGCGCTTCTCGGTGACGTAGGAGAGGAACGTGGGGATCTCGGCGCCGCCGGCGGGCAGTGCACCGAAGGGGAAGCCGTAGGCGGTCCCGCGGAGCCAGGGCTTCCAGGACCGCTTCCAGTCCTGCTTACCCATCCACGGGCGGCCCACGGGAATGATCTGCAGGGGGTTGCGGCGCAGGTGGGCGGCCACCCAGAGGGCTTCACCGACGGCGAAGATCGCCACCGCCACCACCACAATGTCCAGACCGTCGGCCAGGAGCGGCACGCCGAACGTGAGCCGGGCCTGGCCCGTGACCACGTCCAGGCCTACCAGGCCGATGGCGAGGCCAAGGCCCAGCGATGCGAAGCCGCGAAGGCGGGAGGAACCGAGGACCGCGGTGACGGCCAGCAGGGCCAGCACCATGATCGAGAAGTAGCTCGGCGCGCCCAGGCTGACGGCGAATTCCACCACGACCGGGGCGCAGACTGCCAGGAGGGCGGTACCGATGGTGCCGGCAACGAAGGAGCCGATGGCCGCCGTCGCAAGCGCCTGTGCCGCACGCCCCGCCTTGGCCATTTTGTTGCCTTCGATCGCCGTCACCACCGACGACGACTCGCCGGGTGTGTTCAGCAGGATGGAGGTGGTGGAGCCGCCGTACATGCCGCCGTAGTAGATGCCGGCGAACATAATGAAGGCGCTGGTGGGTTCCAGGGCGTAGGTGACCGGGAGCAGCAGGGCAACGGTCATGGCCGGGCCCAGGCCCGGAAGGACGCCGACGGCGGTGCCCAGGAGTACGCCGATCACGGCGTAGAGGAAGTTCATGGGGGTCAGGGCGGTGGCGAAACCGTCCATCAGTGAGGACCAGACGTCCATCAGAGGATTCCTTCCAGGAGTCCGGCCGGCAGTGCGATGCCGAGGCCGAGGTAGAAGCCGTAGAAGGTGAGCAGGGCCAGGGCCAGGGAAATGATCCCGTCACGGATGTAGTGGCGGCTGCCCAGGGCCAGGACGCTGCCCCAGAACAGTACCGTTCCGGAGATGACCCAGCCGGCCCAGTCGATGAGCAGAATGTTAAGGATGAAGGCGCCTGCCAGGGGCAGGACCGTCTTCCAGTCGGCGGGGTGGGTAAGGTCCACGTCCTCGCCGCCTTCCGCCTCGCCCTGGCCGCCGCGGAGGACGTTGACGGCCAGCAGGACGGCGCAGACCAGCAGCATGGCGCCCACGATGAACGGGAGGGTCTTTGGTCCTACTGGATCAGACTGGGAGTACGGGGTGGAGATGCGGGCCGCGTCCCAGATGACCAGGGCGCCGGCCGCGCCGAGCAGGAGGGCAACCCCCAGCTCGGCGCGGCCTTTCAGCCGTGAGGCAAGTGTTGGGGAGGAGCTCACGCCAAGCCAAGCTTCGTGAGGACGTCCGCCACCCGCTTGTCCTGCTCGGCGAGGAAGGTCTCGAACTCGTCGCCGGTGATGAAGGCGTCGGTCCAGCTGTTGGTCTTCAGTGCTTCCTTCCACCCTTCGGTGGCGTGCATCTTCTCAAGGGCGGCGATCAGGGATGCCTTGTCCTCGTCGCTGATGCCCGGAGGGGCGACGATGCCGCGCCAGTTGGTGAAGACCAGGTCGATGTTGGATTCCTTCAGCGTGGGGGCGTCCACGCCTTCCAGCCGCTCTTCGCCGCTCGTGGCCAGGACGCGGACTTCACCGGATTCGATCTGCTTGAGGTACTCACCGGCACCGGAGGCCGCGAAGCCCACCTTGTTGCCGAGGATGGCCGGGAGGAGGTCCCCGCCGCCGTCGTAGGAAACGAAGTTCACCTTGGTGGCGTCAATGCCCAGGGCGCCGGCGAGCTGCATGGGCAGCAGGTGGTCCGGGCCGCCCGGGGAGGAGCCGCCGCCGACGCTGATGGAACCGGGATCAGCCTTCCAGGCGGCAACCAGGTCATCGATGGTCTTGTAGGGCGAATCCTTGCTGACCATGATGGCGCCGGGCTCTTCGATGAGCCGTGCCAGGGGAGTGGTGGCCGTGAGCTTGGACTCGGACTTGTTGGTGTAGCTCGCGCCCACCACGCCCAGGCCCATGAGCATGGTGAGGTCGCCGTTGCCCTTTTCGTTCACGATGCGGGCCAGGCCCACGGTCCCGCCGGCACCGGCGAGGTTGAAGACTTCGGTGTTGGTGGCAACCTTCTCGTCGTCGAGGACCTTGGCGGCCACGCGGGCGGTGGTGTCATAGCCGCCGCCCGGAGTGTTGGGGACCATGATCTGCAGGCCGGAGATGGGCCCGGCGGCAGCGCCGGAGCTTTCCGTACCCGTGGAGCTTTTGCCGGTGGCACCGCAGCCGGTGGCCATCAGGGCGATGCCGGCGGCGACGGCGGCGATTCGCAATGCGCGGATCTGGCGCATGGTGTTCCTCTTCTCATGAAAAATGATCAGCAAGACTGACTTGTGCTTCGATGCTAGGTTCCGCCGTGATGCCGGTCACTCTTATGTACGCAGAGAAAGTTAAGTTCATTGCGTTCACGTTTCGGGAATCCCTCACCGCCGGGCGCCTCCGGGGTTGGGAGGCCCTGCCAGCCGTGCGCCTGCTCCGCCTGCGGTATAGTTCCCGTACCTCCGCCGGTGGCCGCAGGACCAGTGGCCCGGCCGGACATATTTGCTGAAACTTAAGGACCAACCACCGTGACTCGACGAAGAGGGATGTCCCTCGCGGGGCAGTACCTCGTGCTGCAGTTGCTGATTGTGTTGGCAGTCCTGGTGGCCGTGGTGGCCATCTCCCTGGCCCAGTCCGCGGCCGCCTTCGAGCGCGTCGAAGGCCGCCGTGCGCTGTCCGCCGCCGAAGCGCTCGGCAACAACCCCGCCGTCCGTGAATTGCTTCCCGCCGCCGAACCCCGCGTGGGCGCAGCACTCCCGGCAGTGGCCGAGTCCGTCCGGACAGTCTCCGGGGCGTCCCAGGTGGCGCTGGCGAAGCTGGACCGGACTGTGGTGGCCTCGTCCGACCCCGGGCTCCTGGGCCAGCACCTGGAACTGGGGGAGAGCCGGGTGATGGACGGCCGTGCCTGGACCGGAGTGGTGGCCGGGAGCGGCGCAGCCCTCCTGTCCGCCCACGTGCCGGTGCTGGACGACGCCGGGATAATGATCGGCATCGCCTCGGTCAGCAGGAACTATCCCACCACGCTGGAGCGGCTGGGCGATGCCGTCCCCAACCTGCTCACGTACGTGGGGGTGGCAAGCGTGCTGGGTGTCGCGGGCTCCCTCCTGTTGTCCCGCCGCGTCAAGCGGCAGACCCTGGGCATGGAACCCAGCGAGATTACCAACCTGGTGGAAAACCGTGAGGCCATGCTGCACGGGCTCAAGGAAGGCGTGGTGGCCCTCGATCCGAACGAGCGCATCACTGTGGCCAATGACAGCGCCCGGGAACTCCTGGGACTGCCTGCGGACTGCGTGGGCAAGAAGCTTGCATCACTTCCCGTGGATCCCGCACTGAAAGTGGTGCTGACCCGCGACCAGCCGGACCCTGACCAACTGGTCCTGGTGGGCGAGCGGCTGGTGGTGCTGAACCGGGTTCCCATCCGTTCCCGCGGCCGCGGGATTGGCTCCGTCACCACCCTGCGGGACAGGACCGAGCTGTCCTCCCTGGAAAAGGAACTGGGCGCCACCCGCACCGCCACGGACACCCTCCGCGCACAGGCACACGAGTTCGCCAACCAGCTGCATGTCATCTCCGGCCTGATCCAAATCGGCGACTACGATTCGGTGGTGCAGTTCGTCAACGGGGCAACGGTGGACCGGACCCGGCTCAGTGACGAGGTCACGGCCAGGATCCATGACCCTGCGCTGGCCGCGCTGCTCATCGCCAAGTCCAGCCTGGCGGCGGAACGCGGCGTGGCGCTCCAGCTGGATCCCGAATCATCGCTGCGTCCGGTCAATGATGAGCTTTCGCGCGACCTTGCCACCGTGGCGGGAAACCTGGTGGACAACGCGTTCGACGCCGTTGCCGGGGTTGGGCAGGCCTCCGTCCGGGTGCTTGTGGAGGAGACGGGCGGCGAGGTTACCGTCACCGTCCGTGACAACGGGCCCGGCGTTCCGGCGGACAAGGCGGAGGACATTTTCCGGCAGGGATTCACCACCAAGGATTCCAGGCGGGAGGGCGGGCGCGGGTTTGGCCTGGCACTCTCCCGCGTGGTCTGCCGCCGCTCGGGCGGCGACCTGACGGTGGCCAACAGCAACGGGGCGGTTTTTACCGCCCGCTTCAAAAGAGGTGCAGAAGCATGATCAACGTCCTGATAGTCGATGACGACTTTATGGTGGCCAAGGTCCACGCCGGGTTCATCCAGCGGACGCCCGGCTTCAAGGTGGTTGGTGCGGCCCATACCGGCGCCCAGGCGGTCATCGAAACCGAACGGCTGCAGCCGGACCTGGTGCTGCTGGACATTCACCTGCCGGACATTAATGGCCTGGACCTGATGCAGCAACTGCGTGAGGTGGCCCCGGAACTGGATGTGCTGGTGATCAGCGCTGCCCGCGAAGTGGAGACCGTCCGGAAGGCGCTCCGGGGAGGCATCGTCCACTACCTCATCAAGCCTTTTTCGCAATCGGACCTGCAGGAGCGGCTGGAGCATTACCGCAGCGCCTACCAGAGCCTCGACGCGTCCAAGGACATTGCGGAACAGTCAGACGTTAACCGGGTCTTCGGCCTGGACCGCAGCGAGCGGCCGCTGCCCAAGGGCTGCAGCGTGGAGACACTGAAGCTGGTGGAGGCTGCCCTGGGCGCAGCCCCCGGTGACCTTTCGGCCGCCGAGTTGGCAGAGGAACTCGGCACGTCCCGCGTCAGTGCCCGCCGCTACCTGGAGTACCTGCACGATGAAGGCACCCTGGACGTCCGGCTCAAGTACGGTGTGGGACGTCCCGAGCGCCGCTATGTCATGAAGGGCAAGTAGGCAGCGCCGGGAACCCGGCAGCCAGTCCTAGTGTTCGCCGCCAGGCGTGGGGCCGGGAAGGAATTCTGAGGGCAGCTCAGCCACCGGGACAATCACCATGTCCTGGACCTTCCAGTCCATGGCTACGCAGGCTTCGCGTGCGGCCTCAATTTGGTCCAGGGTGGGCATGGTCCCTGCCGCCGGAACCACGAACGACTCCACGTGGAACACGTGCCCCTCGTCCCGGATCCGTGACTTTGCCGTCTCTGCCCACGGGAGGCCGCGCAGGTAGGTGTCCACCTGCCGCCCGAGGGGGTGGGGCGCGCCGTCGTCGTAGGTCATGGCGCGTTTGTCCATCAGGGCCGAGACCGCTGCCCGGGTGTTCCGGACACCGTCGTGCAGGATGCTCGCAGAGATGACCAGGGCTGCGGCATAGTCCGCCCACCACCAGCCAATCCCAATGCCTGCCACTCCCACGGCAGCAGCAAGGGCGGTCATCCAGTCCGCCTTGTTCATGTCAGCGTCGGCGTACAGCACTTTGTCGTGCAGCTTCTCTGCAAGCTTCATCTTGACCCGGCCCAGCCAGATGGGCGGCCCTGCCGTGAGGACCATTGCCGTAATCATCAGCCAACCAAGCCAGATGGTCTGGCCAAAAAAGTCGAAGCCGCCGATCGTGGGATGTTCGGCGCTCAACAGCCCAATGGCGGAATCCACGATGAGATAGGTGCCCATGACGGTGAGGGCCACCGCCGCCACCACATGCGCAATGCCCACCGCCCGGTGGTAGCCGTAGGGATGGTCCTCGCTGGGGTGCCTGCGGATGACGCGTGTGGCGAAAAGGAAGGCAGCGGGCGGCAGGAAGGACAGGACGTCCTCCACCCATGCGGCCTTCATCGCCTGGGAGTTGCCGAGCACCCCAAACACAAGGGCTGTGGAGGCCGCCAGGAATCCGATGGTGATCCATTCGTACTTTTTGGCTTTGCGCAGGGCGTCCTGCTGTTCCTGCGGCAGTTCCGTGTGGCCGAACCGCACCGCAGTCCCGCTGCCGGGCGCGCTCATGCCGGGGCCGCCGCACTCTTCAGGAAGGTGTCCAGCTCCAGCAGGAACGCGTTTTCGCCCATCGGAACCAGCATGATGTGCTTGTGCAGTGATCCCCGCCCGTCCCTGGATTCAGTGTAGGGGCGCGTCAGGCCGGCATGCGTGGACCAAGGCGTCTTGTCATCCAGGCCACCGATCACCAGGTCCAGCCCGCCATGCTTGAGCTCCTCAGCCAGGACCTGCTCAGTCCCGATGGTCCACTCGACGTCCGCCCCCAGCGCCTGCGCGAATTGCCGCACCAGTTCCGCCTCCGAGCCCTGGACAGCATCTGTTCCAAGGGTGTCCTGCCCGGAAATCCGCACCCAGTCACCGTTCGGGCTGGCACCCACGCGAAGGGTACCGCCCCGGACTTTCTCCAGCGTGCCCTGCGGGTCCGCCGGGTACGTCCCGCAACCGGCAACAAGCATCACCCCGGCCAGCAGGACGGCCACTAACGTGTGACGCCGCATTGGCACTCTCCTTCCAGCAGGTACTTTCATCTTCATGATAGACAGCATGCTTACCATTCGATGAAATCTGTGGGGAACCTCGGCCGCATTCAGCGCAGCAAAGTGTCCAGCAGCCGCGCCGCAACCTTCGCTGTCCGGCCGTCGACGTCGAACGCGGGGTTGAGCTCCGCAACGTCCAGGTGGAGCAGTTTGCCGCTCCAGGCCACCTGGCGGCAGACAGCACTGATGACGGGCAGCGGCACGCCATATGCGGCAGGGGCACTGACCCCCGGAGCCACCGCCGCGGGAAGCACGTCCAGGTCGATGGTCAGGTACAGGACGTCGATGTCCGCCAGGAAGGAGGCCACGAAAGCCCGGACCCGCTCCGCGTCGCAGTCCTCATCCAGCAGGTAGCGCACGCCCAGCCGCCCTGCGGTGTCGAAAAGCGCCCTGGTGTTGTTGGCTTCGGAGATACCCACCACGGCGTACCGGAAGTCCCGCCCTGCGTCAGCTTCCGCCTTTGCCATCTGGAGGAATGGTGTCCCGGAGCTGGGAACCGGCTCGTCCCGAAGGTCAAAGTGGGCATCGAGGTTCAGCACGCCCAGCCGCTGGCCGCCCTGGACTGCCTGGGAAGCGCTGACGCCGAGGTAGCTTGCGTAGGCCGTTTCGTGGCCGCCGCCCAGCACCACGGTCAAGTGCCCGGCGTCGAGCAACTCCGTCACCGTATGGCCTGCGCGTTCCTGGCCGTTTTCCAGGTCGCCGCCGGACACCACAACGTCACCTGCGTCCGCGATGCTGCGGTCCAGGTGGAACGCCAGGGGACCCAAAGCCTTCCTCAGGGCGGCGGGTGCCGCGGACGCGCCGGTGCGGCCCTTGTTCCGGCGCACCCCTTCGTCGCTGGCAAAGCCCAGCAGGGCCACGGGCTTGGAAGCGTCACCGGTAGCTTGGGCGCCGCCGCCGGCATTCCCGGGGACTGCCCCCGGTCCTGCCTGGCCGTACTCTGCCACGGCCTGCCACCAGCGGCGGTGCTCCGGCCCGTCCCCGTCGAACCTTCCCGTCCAGGGCTGGGGCGGGACATCGACGGCGGGGCTCACGGCAGGCATGCCTCAAGCTCACCGCATGCAGGCGGCGAAAACCAGCAGCGCCGCCGTCGTCGTGTCTGGAATCCAAGAACCATGTCCAAAACGGCAGGGGCTATGGTGGAGCAATCCCGTTTGGGACCGCAGAACGTTTGCCTGCGCCGGACGGGCGCAATGAACAGTCCGGAGAGCACGCATGTTTGAAGCCCCCAACCTCCTGTTTGCCGCCGCCGGCGTGGCGGTGTTCATCGCCGCGGTGCTGCCCAAGCTGTTGCGCAACATGCCGTTTTCGATGCCCATGGTCTTCCTCGGAGCCGGAATGGGAGTGTTCGCCCTGATCCCCACGCTTCCCGATCCGGACCCGGTGGCGCACGGCGACTTCGTCCTGCACCTCGCCGAAATCTGCGTCATCATCTCCCTGATGGGCGCGGGGCTGGCACTGGACCGGCCGGTGGGGCGCAAGGAGTGGTCCACCACGTGGCGGCTCCTGGGGATCGCCATGCCGCTGTGCATTGTCGCCTTGACCTTGCTGGGGCTGTGGTTCCTGGGCCTGGGCCTCGGCGCTGCACTGCTGGTGGCCTCCAGCCTGGCTCCCACGGACCCCGTCCTGGCGTCGGAGGTGCAGGTGGGGGAGCCGGCAGACCACGACGACGGCGCCAACAAGGAGGATGAGGTGCGGTTCGGCCTCACCTCGGAGGCCGGCCTCAATGACGGACTGGCGTTTCCCTTCGTCTACCTGGCCATCGCCATCAGCATTGCTGGATCGTCCCCGTCCTCGTGGTTTCTGGAATGGTTCGGGGTGGACGTCCTGTGGCGGCTGGCCATTGGCCTGCTGCTGGGCTTCCTGATGGGCAAACTGCTGGGCCGGCTCTTCTTCTCGGCCCGGAAAGAAAGCCTCCGGCTGTCCAACCACTCGGAGGGCTTCGTGGCCCTCGCCGCGACGTTCCTGGCGTACGGGCTGACGGAGATGGTGGAGGGCTACGGCTTCATCGCGGTGTTCGTCTGCGCCGTCACCATCCGGGCCGCAGAGCATACGCACGGCTACCACCGCGTGCTCCATTCCTACGTGGAGCAGCTGGAGCGGCTCCTGACCGTGGTGATCCTGGTCCTGCTCGGCGGCGCCATTGCCCGCGGACTGCTGGCCGGCATCGGACTGGCCGAGGTGCTCGTGGCGCTGGCATTCCTGCTGGTGGTGCGCCCGCTGGCCGGGTGGGTGGGGCTGCTGGGCGGGAAAACCGGCCCGCGTGAGCGGATCGCCCTGTCCTTCTTCGGCATCCGCGGGATCGGGTCCCTGTACTACCTCGCCTACGCCCTCGGAAAAGGGCAGTTCGGCGGCCAGGCAGAGTGGCTGTGGGCCTTCGTGGGACTGGTGGTGGCACTGTCCATCGTGATCCACGGCGCCACCACCTCGCCCCTGATGAACCGGCTGGACCGGCTTCGCGAGAAGAAGGCCCGTGCCGTTTCAGGGGACGAAGGGCTCGCCCCCAACACCCCGGTATAGGCCGGGAACGGGCTACATCCCCAGGGCAGCCTCGATGGGACCCACCGCGAAGAACAGCAGGAAGGCTCCTGCCACAGCCCACATCAGCGGATGGATGTCCCTGACCCTGCCCTGGACAGTGCGGATCAGCACGTACGCGATGAACCCGGCGCCCAGGCCGTTGGCGATGGAGTAGGTGAAAGGCATGAGGGTGAAGGTGAGGAAGGCCGGGATGGCGATGCCCCAGTCCTGCCAGTCGATCTTGCCCACCTGGGACACCATCATGAAGCCCACCACCACAAGGGCGGGGGCGACGGCTTCGAACGGGACCAGGTTGATGAGCGGGGTGAAGAACATGGCCACCAGGAACAGCAGCCCGGTCACGATCGAGGCGATGCCGGTGCGTGCACCTTCGCCGATGCCGGCGCCGGCTTCCACGTAAATCTGGTTGGAGGACACGGAGGCGCCGCCGCCCACGATCGCGCCCAGCGCGTCCACCTGGAGGACCCGGTCCACGTTGGGAATGTTGCCGTGCTCGTCCACGGTGCCTGCCTCGTTCGCCAGGCCCACCATGGTGCCCATCGCGTCAAAGAAGATGCTGAGCAGGATGACGAAGGCCAGCAGGGTGGCGGCCACGAAGCCCAGGTTGTCGAAGGCGCCGAACGGGTTTGCCTTGCCGATCAGGGAGAGGTCAGGGGCGGCCCATTCCGAGAACGCGGGGGCCACCAGGGACCAGCCCTGCGGGTTGAATTCCTGGCCGGGAACCACGCTGGGTCCGATGTGCAGGGTGAGTTCGAGGATCACCGAGATGACCGTGGAGGTGATGATGCCGATCAGGATGGCGCCTTTGACCTTGCGCACCACCAGGGCGATGGTCAGGACCAGGCCGAACACAAAGACGGCGGTGGGCCAGCCCAGGAGCTTGCCGTCAAAACCCAGGCCCACCGGAACGGTGGTGCCGGCAACATCGGGGATGCGCCGGACAAAGCCGGCGTTCACGAGCCCGATCAGCGCGATGAACAGGCCGATGCCCACCACAATGGCGGTCTTGATCCCGTCCGGCACGGCCTTGAAGACAGCAGTGCGGAACCCGGTGAGGACCAGGATCAGCATGGTGACGCCGGAGAGGACCACCAGGCCCATCATGTCCGGCCATGTCAGTCCGGGGTTGGTGGCCACGGTGACGGCAACGAAGGCGTTAACGCCAAGGCCGGTGGCCAGCGCGAAAGGATGCTTTGCCCACGCGCCCATCAGGATGGTGAGGATGCCCGCCACGAACGCCGTGACCGCTGCAACCGCGGGAAAGCCGAGGGTGTTGCCGCTCGAGTCCGGGCCGGAAAGGATCAGGGGGTTCAGCACCACGATGTAGCTCATGGCGAAGAACGTGGCGAAGCCGCCCCGGATCTCGCGGGAGAGGTTGGAGCCGCGCTCGGTGATCTTGAAATACCGGTCCAGGGCAGAGCCTTGCTTAAGCATTAGTCCTCCGGGGAAGTCTGTGGGGATACCTGCATCCTATGGGTGTGACGGCGGGAGGGCCGGCAAATTCCCCTAGTCTGTAAGGAAGCCAACACAAGGAGCAGTCCCGCATGCGTTCCATCCGCCGCCAAATGCTGAGCCTCTTGCTCGGGTCCCTGGTATTTGCCGCAGGCCTGCTGGGCTTTGCCGGCCCGGCCGCTGCCCACGACGCCGCCGAGTCCAGCAGCCCCGCCCAGGGCGCGTCCGTGCCCAGCCCGCCCGCGCAGGTGTCGGTCACCTTCGGCAACAAACCGCTCGGCATCGGCGCCTCCTTCTCGGTCAAGGATGCCTCCGGTGCCGAATGGGCCGACGGGCCGGTTGAGATCGTGGACAACGTCGCGTCGCAGAAACTCCGGGCGGGCGGCCCGGCCGGTGAATACACGGTGTCCTGGCGGGTGGTCAGCTCCGATTCGCATCCCATCGAAGGCACGTTCGGCTTCACCGCGGCCGGCGCCGCGGAGGCAACGGCCCCGGCAACGGGTTCGACGGCGGCCGCAACAGTTCCGGGGATGGGCACCGCTGAGCCTGGCGTCACGGCGGAACCGTCCGTACCGGCAAACTCCGGGGAGCCGTTCCAATGGAGCATCGTCATTTTCGCCGCGGTGGCCGTGGGCCTGCTCGCGGTGCTGGCCATCCTGGCGAAGCGCCGCCTGTCCGCCGGCGGCGAAGAGCAGCCGGACGGGAAATAGCCGTACCGGCAGGGCAGGATCACTAGCAGGGCAGGATTGCAAAGCTTCCCGTCGGCGGGAAGGCGGTGCTGTCCGGGTGGACCTTGGCGGAGATGGCCTGGCCAACGGTCTTTGCCTGGCGGAGGACTTCTTTGGGTGACGGCGTGATGAGCTCGCCAACGCCCACCAGGTAGATGCCGATGGCCCGCATGGCGGCGGCAAGGTTGCGGCCGACGGCGATCCCGAAGTCATTGATCATCCGCCGGAGCTGGCTGTGGGCGCAGCGGGTGAGGACGATGTGGTCTGCCACCAGGATGCCGGTGGGGGTGTGGACTTCCCACTGTGGGCCGGCAGCGTCAGCCGGGGAGGGCTCCACCATGGTCAGCTGGACGGCGCGGGTGGTGTTCCGCACGTCCACGTGGTGGCTGGCGGCGTAGTTGCGCAGGTGCCGGAGGATCTCGTTCCGTTCCCGGAGGGTGGCGGAGTCCGCTGCATCGCAGCGCTGCAGTGAAGCTGTGTTGGCCGGCTGGGCCGCGCCCAGTATGTCGAGCCCGTCCACCACGATGGAGTCGATGCCGCGGCGGCGCAGTTCGGCGGCAACGGCCAGGCCGGAGAGGCCCGTGCCAATGATCACGGTGGTGGTCTGTTCGGTCCCGGCACTCCCAGGCATGCTTGACACTACAGTTTCCCTCCTTCGAAAGTTTCGGCAGGTGCCGGCGTCCTCGCCGGCGCGCGTTCCGTATCCCCCAAAGTCCGGCCGCAGCACGTTGGCGGGCAGCCCTGACAAGAAGTGGCAGTAGGCGTCCCGGACCAACAATGTCCTGAAGACTACAGAACAATCCGGGTCAGGCATAGCCCAAAACGCAAACATTCTTCTGCAGGTGAACGCGCTTTCCGCGGCACTGCCGTGAGCCTGTGGAAATCTTGTGGATAACCTGCGCTTCCATGGCCTGAACAGGCTTGCTATGGCACAGCGGACGGAGAATAGTGAGAAGTGGAGGCGGGTTGTTTCCCGGGCGGCTGCGGCTGCCGGCCGGGTGCTTGGGGAACGCCAGGCTTCTGGCAGAATAGCCGCAATATCAGGCAGTAGCGCAAGGAGGCGGCCCCATGGGCGCACGAGAGTTGCATCCGGACCCGGCACGGGACGGTGGTGGCACTTCTGCCGCGCCCGATGGAATCGTTGTGGGTGTTGATGGTTCGGACCATGGCCAGTGCGCCCTGGTGTGGGCAGCACGCGAGGCCCAGCGCCGGCGTCGTCCGTTGCACATCGTCACGGCATACTCCGTGCCGATCTTCGCTGCGTCCGGCCTTGACGGCGGCTACGCCACCGTGGATGACTCGGTGATCCGCGAGGGTGCAGAGGCCATCGTCAAGCAAGCACTTGCAAAAGTTGCCGGGTACGACATCCAGGTGAGCTCCTCCGTGGAGAACGGCGATGCCTCCGGAGTATTGCTGGAAATGTCCGAAACCGCGGAACTGCTGGTGTTCGGCACCAGGGGCCGGGGCGGCTTCGTGGGCCGGCTCCTTGGCTCGGTGAGCAGCGCCCTGCCCGCACACGCCAAATGCCCGACGGTGACGGTGCCGCTGATCTGTTCGGACCGGTTGGGCGAAACAACCGAGGACCGGCGCATCAAGGCTGAACAGGCCAAAGCAGGGCACCAGCGCGTGGAGAACGTGGTGGTGGTCGGCGTTGACGGCTCGGAACAGGCACGGGTTGCCGTGCTGGAAGCTGCAGACCAGGCTGAACGGCTGGGCGCGGCGTTGCGTGTGGTGTGCGCGGTGCCCCAGTACAGCGGATCGCTCGCCTGGGTGCCCGCTCCGATGGACCGCAAGGCCCTCTTCGCGGACATCCAGGTAACGCTGGACGCCGGCATGTCCTGGCTGCGGAGCCATTACCCCGGCCTTCCGGCGGAGTCGGAATTGCGGGACGGCTCGCCCGTGGACGTGCTGGTTGGGGAAAGCAGGCACGTTGAGCTTGTGGTGGTGGGCACCCGCGGCCGCGGCGGGTTCACCGGGATGCTCCTGGGGTCAACGTCCGACGGGGTGCTCCACCATGCCAAGGGCCCGGTGATGGTGGTTCCGGACCGCGAAGACCCCCGCCTCGCCGACCGCGCCCGCTTCGGGCCGATCCTCGGCGACGCCGCCTAAGACGGCAGGCACCCGGCCACCAGGGAAGGCACGCCCATGCAGCGGCCGGAGGAGGCTGAGGAGAGCGCCGGTGACGGCCTGGTCCGGAACCTGCGCTCCCTTGATGGTGGAATGCTCGCCCTCGTGGGAGGCAAGGCCGCCAACCTGGGCGAGCTGATGGCGGCCGGGCTGCCGGTGCCGGACGGCTTTTGCCTCACCACTGATGCCTACCGGCACATCACCGGGGCCCCGCACAACCTGCTCCCGGCGCTCGCCGGGATCCATGCCGCCCTGAAGCCGGGCTCCGGAAGTGGTGCGCCTGAGCTGCCTGCGCTTGCCGGCCTGGCGGCTGCTGCGCGCAGCGCCATCCAGGAGGCACCCATTCCGTCCGGCATAGCCGCCGCGGTGGAACAGGCCTACAACAGCCTTGGGCCGGAGGTGCCCGTGGCGGTAAGGTCCTCGGCCACGGCGGAAGACCTTCCCTTCGCCAGCTTTGCCGGGCAGCAGGACACCTACCTCAACGTGGTGGGCGCGGGTCCCGTCCTGGAAGCAGTCCGGAAGTGCTGGGCTTCGCTGTGGACGGACCGGGCCACCGCCTACCGGGCCAGCCTCGGGATTGATCCTGACGACGTCGCCCTGGCAGTGGTTGTCCAGCAGATGGTGGACGTGGAAGCGGCAGGCGTCCTGTTCACTGCCAATCCTGTGACCGGACGCAGGGGGCACGCCGTCATCGATGCCAGCCCGGGCCTGGGCGAAGCGGTGGTTTCGGGGGCGGTCAATCCGGACCATTACGTCGTGGACGCCGCTGCCGGCCGGGTTGTCGAGCGGAAACTGGGCGACAAACGGGTGGCTGTCCTGGCCCTTCGCGGCGGCGGGACCGAGACCGTTGACCTGCCACCCGCGCCGGATTCTTCCTGCCTTTCCGATGCCCAGGCGACCGGACTGGCCCGCCTGGGACAGCAGGCAGAGCAGTATTTCGGTGCGCCGCAGGACATCGAGTGGGCCATCGACCATAACGGCACCCTGTGGCTGACGCAGTCAAGGCCCATCACCACGCTGTATCCGGTGCCTGCACGCAACGGAACCACCCAGGCCAACGGCAACGGCAACACCGGCGGCACCAGGGCGTACCTCTGCTTCAGCCTTGCCCAGGGCCTGACCCGTCCCCTGACGCCGATGGGACGCGCCGCCCTGCGGCTCATCGCTTCCTCCATCGCCGGAGCGGCAGGCTTCCGGGTTCCCGACCCGAGGCGCGGACCGTCCCCGTATGCCGAAGCCGGGCAGCGCATCTACATCGATGCCACCACTCCACTGCGGAGCACGGTGGGCCGGCAGATCCTGCCCCGCGTCTTCGACATCATGGAGGCCCGCTCCGCCACCGTCCTGCGGCAACTTTTCAACGATCCGGCCTTTTCCGTGACGCGCAGGACCCCCTGGGGGCTGCTCCGCCACGTCGTGCCCGCAGCGGCCCGTGCCAAAGCTCCGGAAACGGTCCTCCGCGGACTGGTCCGGCCTGCTGCTGCCCTCCGGCGGATGGAGAGGTTCACGGCCGAATTCGACGCCGCGCTGGCGCTGCCGGGTGACGCCGGACCCGGGGAACGCCTCGACCACGCCGAAAGGCTCCTGCAGACGCGCTTGTTCGCGATCGTTCCCGCCATCCTGCCGTTGCCGGCGCTGGGATTCGCCATGCTGGCAGTGGCGGGCAAACTGCTGGGCGGGAGCCGGTGGGACGAACTCCAGCCGGTGCTCCGCGGCCTGCCCAACAACGTGACCACGGAAATGGACCTTGAGCTATGGCACCTTGCCGCGGCCATCAGGGACGACGCCGAATCCAGCGCGGCCCTGTTGACCCAGGACCCGTCCCGCCTTGCCCGGGAGTTCCTGGCCGGACGCGTGCCGCCACGCCTGGAGGCCGGCCTCACAAGGTTCCTGGACCGTTACGGGCACCGCGCCGTTGCCGAGATCGACGTCGGGATGCCCCGCTGGTCCGATGACCCTGCCCACATCCTTGGGGTCCTGGCCAACTATCTCCGGCTGGAGGATCCCGGGCTTGCCCCCGACGTCCAGTTCAGCAAGGCCGCAGAGGCTGCCGATGCACAGGTGGAACGCCTCGTCGCCCAGGCCCGGGCGCGCAGCGCCGTCCACGCCGTGCTGGTCCGCGGAGCCCTGCGCAGGGCGCGGCTGTTCGCCGGGCTAAGGGAGCTGCCCAAGTACCAGCTGGTGCTGGGCCTCGCCGAGGTCCGTCGGCAACTCGTGCACGTGGGCAGCACGCTCACCGCGGCCGGCGTCCTCGGGCAGCCGGACGACATCTTCTTCCTCGACTTCGACGAAGCCCGGACGGCAGTCACCCGGCAGGCGGGCACGGGCGAAACTGGCGGCACTGGCGCAACAGCCGAAGCCGGAAACATCCTGGACCTTGTGGCGGAACGGCGCGAGGCGTACGCCCGGGAACTCGGGCGGCGGCACATTCCCCGGGTGCTGCTTTCGGACGGCACGGAACCCGAAGCGCTGCGGCCTGCGGCCGCAAGCACTGTTGCCGGCGCGCTGGCAGGAAGCCCTGCCTCGGCCGGGTCCGTTACCGCTGCCGCCCGGGTCATCCTGGACCCGGTGGGCGCCCACCTGGAACCCGGCGAAATCCTGGTTGCCCCGTCCACGGACCCCGGCTGGACGCCGCTGTTCCTCACGGCGGGCGGGCTGGTGATGGAAATGGGCGGTCCGAATTCCCATGGGGCCGTGGTGGCGCGGGAATACGGCATTCCTGCCGTGGTGGGGGTCCCGGATGCCACGGCCAGGATCGCCACCGGTGAGAGAATAACGGTCGACGGCGGGGCGGGCACAGTAGCGCCTGAGTGACCTTCCGGAAGCCCTGAAGGTGGGGGATTGGCCCGCGTGTCTACCCGCCGTTGCAGGCGTACCCTTGAGCTATGGGCTCCGACAGCATGGGCTCCGGCGGCAGGTTCAACCGGCGGAATACGCCCGGCACCAGGCGTGCCTGGCTGCGGTGGGTGCCTGCCGTGGCAGCACCTGCAATAATCGCCGCCGGCGTCCTGGCGGGGACCATTCCGGCGCGGGCCGGTGATCCCCTGCCCGCCAAGACGCCCGCTGAAGTCCTGGCGCTGGTGGGCGGGCACGACGGAGGGCACAAACCGCACTCGTTCTCGGGCACCATTGAGCAGTCCTCCAACCTTGGCCTGCCGGAGCTGCCCGCAACCGGGCCCAGCTCAGGACCCGCATCTGCCGGCGGCGCAGCCTCGGTGTTCGAGTTGCTCTCCGGACAGCACACCGCACGGGTCTACATGGACGGTAAAACCAAGGTCCGCATCCAGGTCATGGACCGGCTGGCTGAACGCGACATCATCCGCCGGGACAGCGACCTGTGGTTCTACTCCTCCAGGGACAACTCCGCAGCGCACCTGACCCTGCCGGCATTCGCCCGCGACCTGCCGCTTGTTGATCCCGGACTTCCGGGAAGTCCGCCCCCGGACCAGTCTGTACCGGACGGCGCCATGCCGGCCACGCCCCAAGAACTCGCCGAGCAGCTGCTGGCCAAGGTGGACCCCACCACCGCGGTGCGGGTCGGGGACGACGTGGAAGTGGCCGGACGCGCGGCCTACAACCTGGTACTTGAGCCGCGCACGGACGCCACCCTGGTGGGCAACGTGGCCATCGCGGTGGACGGGGAAACCGGAATGCCGCTGTCCGTACAGGTGACCGCACGCGGTGCGGACTCGCCGTCCTTCCGGGCCGGGTTCACCAGCCTTTCCCTTGAAGCTCCGGACGATTCGCTCTTCACCTTCGTCCCGCCACCGGGCAGCACCGTGGAGGAACTGCAGGTTCCGGCCACCGGGTGGCCGCCCGGCATCCGCAACCCTGGCATGATGATCACCCCGGACCAACTCGATGCCATCCACCAGCGCCCGGACGGTGTCCACCAGCATCGGGCCCCGTTCACAGTGACGGGGAAGGGCTGGGAAACTGTGGTGGGAATCCCTGCCGCGGCAGCGGGCGGTAGCCTCGCCGGCGCCCTGCTGAAGGATCCACTCCTGTCCCAGGCCGCCGTCGTCGTGCCGGGCGGGCGGCTGCTGTCCACCACGCTCTTCAACGTTCTCATCACCGACGACGGCCGCATCTTTGCGGGCATGGTGCCGCCGGACAGGCTGCAGGCAGCCGCGTCGGCGGTTCCGTGAATCCTGCGGGCGGAAGCTCCCGCCCCGGGACTGACGGATTGGCCATTGAGACGCAGGGCCTGACGAAGCGTTTCGGCCAGCAGGTTGCGGTGGACGCCGTGGATCTGGCCGTGCCGCCCGGCTCCGTGTTCGGCTTCCTGGGCCCCAACGGGTCCGGCAAGACCAGCACTATCCGGATGCTGCTGGGCCTGGCGGCGGCGTCGGCGGGAACGGTCAACCTGCTGGGGATGGACATGCCGCGCCGGTTCCAGGACGTGCTGCCCCAGGTGGGCGCGCTGGTGGAGGGGCCGGCGTTCTACCCCTTTCTGTCCGGCGCGGCCAACCTCCACCGCCTGGACGCCGCCGGCCGCCACACCGTGCCGTCCACCCGCAAGGCCAGGGTGGACGGGGCGCTGGAACGCGTGGGGTTGTCGCACGCTGCAGGAAAAAAGGTCCACGCCTACTCGCTGGGCATGAAGCAGCGGCTGGGCATTGCCAATGCCCTGCTGTCCCACCGGGACCTGCTGGTCCTCGACGAGCCGACCAACGGGCTGGACCCGCAGGGTACGCGCGAAGTACGCAACCTGGTCCGGTCATTGGCCCACGACGGTGCCACTGTCTTTGTCTCCAGCCACCTGTTGGCGGAGGTGGAGCAGATGTGCACGCATGCCGCCGTCATGAGTGCCGGCAGGTTGGTGGCGCAGGGGCCGCTGGCCGACCTTCGGAGGGCGGGCAGCGCCCGGATCCGGCTGCTGACGCCGGACGCCGGGGCGGCCCGTCCGGTCCTGGCTGGGCTTGGCCTGGCAGTGGAGGCAGGCGGCGTCCAGGCCGACGGCGAGATCCTCCTGGCTGACCTGGCCTCCCCTGGAGGTGGTGCCGACGGCCGCCTTCCGGAGGACATTGTGGGGCACCTGGTGGCGGCGGGGGTCCGGGTCAGGGGATTCGCCGTCGAACGCGAAAGCCTGGAAGACCGCTTTGTTGCCTTGACGGGGGAGGGGTTCGACGTTGCCCAGTAGTGTCCCGGCGGACGTCCCGGGAGTGGCCTTGCGACCGGCAAGGGTGCCCCGCGGGTCCGGCTTTTCGCTGATGCTGTCTGAACTGAGGGTGTTGTTTGCGCGCCGCCGCACCTGGGCGCTGTTGCTGGCGCTCGCGGCCATACCTGTGCTGGTGGCCGTCGCGGTGCGGGTATCCTCCTCCGTCCCGCCGGGCCGCGGCCCTGCTTTCCTCGACCGGATCAGCCAGAACGGCCTGTTCGTCGCCTTTACCGCGATGCTGGTTTCGGTCCCGTTGTTCCTGCCGCTCACGGTGGGGGTGGTTGCCGGGGACACGATTGCGGGCGAAGCGAACCTGGGAACGCTGAGGTACCTGCTGGTCGCACCTGCCGGACGGGTGCGGCTGCTGCTGGTCAAGTACGCGGGGGCGCTCGCATTCTGCCTGGTGGCACCCCTCACCGTGGCCGTTGCCGGCGCGGCAATCGGCGCGGCGCTCTTTCCGGTAGGCCCGGTGACACTGCTGTCCGGCGACGTGATCCAACCGCCGGAAGCTGCCGTCCGCATTCTCCTGATTGCCGCCTACCTCGCTGTATCCCTGGCGGGCCTGTCCGCCATCGGGCTGTTCCTCTCGACCCTGACCGTCGTCCCGGTGGGCGCGATGGCCGCCACCGTGGTGGTCTCGGTGGTGTCCCAGGTCCTGGACCAGCTGCCCCAGCTGGAGTGGCTGCACCCATGGCTGTTCAGCCATTACTGGTTCGGCTTTGGCGATATGCTCCGCCAGCCCGTTCTATGGGACACGTTCGCCAGCAACGCACTGCTACAGGCCGGTTACATCACCGTGTTCGGGGCGCTCGCGTACGGTCGGATGGTCACCAAGGACGTCCTGAGCTGAGCCGCCCAGCCGTTTTGCCGCATCAGCCGTTTTGCAGAACTACGCGTGCTGGTGCGCCTCATGCTCGGAATGGCTCGCAGGTTCCAGCTGGAAGGTGCAATGGTCGGTGTCGAAATGCGAGCCCAGGCAGGTGATGAGCTTGTCCAGCAGCTGGTCGGCGCCACGGGCGTTGAGCACCCCGTCCTCCACCACCACATGGGCGGAAAAGACCGGCACCCCGGACGTGATGGTCCAGATATGGATATCGTGCACGTCGGTGACCCCGTCCACGGACAGGATGTGCTCGCGGATCATCTGCACCTCCACGCCCTTGGGGCTGGCTTCCAGCAGCACATCCACCACGTCACGCAGCAGGCTCCAGGCCCGGGGCAGGATCAGCAGGGCGATCACCACGGACGCGATGGTATCCGCGGCGTTGAACCCGGTCAGCATGATCACCACGGCAGCGGCGATGACGGCGAAGGAGCCCAGCAGGTCGCCCAGGACCTCCAGGTAGGCGCCGCGCACGTTCAGGCTCTCATGATGGGCGCCATGCAGGATCAGCAGTGACACGATGTTCGCGATGGCGCCGAGGATGGCCGCGAACAGCATGATGTCGGTCTGCACTTCCGGCGCGGACCCGATCCGCCGGATTGCCTCCGAAAAGATGACCACGGAGATCACGATCAGGATCAGCGCGTTGGCCAGCGCAGCGAGCACTTCGGCCCGCTGGTACCCGTAGGTGCGCTGGTCGCTGGCGGGCCGGCCGGCAATCCAGGAAGCGAGCAGGGCAATGGTCACCCCGGCCGCGTCCGACAGCATGTGCCCGGCGTCAGCAAGCAGGGACAGTGAACCGGACAGGATGGCACCGGCAACCTGGACCGCCACCACGGACAGCGTGATCACAAGGACGGCCACGAGCCGTCTGCGGTGCCGCCCGGTGGCGGTGATGCCGTGTGTGTGGCTGTGGTCGTGTCCCATGCCTACAAGGCTAGCCCCAGCCCAGCTCATGCAGCCGGTCATCCGAAATGCCGAAGTGGTGGGCGATCTCGTGGACCACTGTCACCGCCACTTCGTGGATGACGTCCTCCCGGGACGCACAGATCTCCAGGATGGGTTCGCGGAAGATGGTGATCCGGTCCGGCAGTGAGCCGGCGTCCCACCAGGAGTCCCGTTCGGTGAGGGGCACGCCTTCATAAACTCCCAGCAGGACTGTGTCCGGGTCCTCACCCGGCCCCGGCACGTAGTCGTCCTCGATGAACACGGCCACGTTGTCCATGGCACGGGCCAGCTTGTCCGGGATGCTGTCCAGGGCATCTGACACCGCGGCTTCGAACTCGTCGGCGGACATCCTGAAGCCGAGCGGTTCGTGGGGACCCTCCGGAATGATGGGGAGGCCGGGCGGGAGGCTGGCAGGCATACCTCGACTTTAGTCCCGAATGTGCCCCTGCCGGATCCGCGCCTTGTGCCCGCCGCCCGGGCGTGAACGGCGCCGGGTGAGGCTGACTCCCGCTAAGCAGATGAGGCCGCCCACCAGGCCCAGGGCGGTGGGGATTTCTCCCAGCAGGAGCCACGAAATCAGGACCGTGGTGCCGGGCACCAGGTAGGTGGTGGCGGCGAGCTTGCCCGCGTCAATGAGCGAGAGGGCGTAGGCCCAGGTGGTAAAGGCGATGGCGGTGGGGAAAATCCCCAGATACACCAGCCCGGCCGTCGCCCCGGGCGGGGCGGCCTGCACCTCGGCCACCAGTTGCCCTGCGAAGGGCAGGCAGCAGACCGCACCCACCAGGATCCCGAACCAGGTGGCCTGCGCCGCGGGGAACTTCCGCAGGACTGGCTTCTGGATGATGACGCTGACCGCGGCGAGTACGGCGGCCAGGAGGCAAAGCGCCACGCCCGCCATTTCCGCCGTCGTGCTTTCCCCTCCGCCGGACGCCGGCACGGATCCCAGCCCGGGCGCCGTCCCCTGCCCGGACCCCACGGCGATCAGCGCAACCCCGGCGAACGCCACGGTGCTTCCGATCAGCAGCCACCTGGGGAAGCCCTCCTTCAGGAAGATGCCGGCCATGATGGCCACCAGGATGGGATTGACGTTGATCAGCAAAGCGCTTGTGCCGGCGTCCAGGACATGTTCGGCGGCGTTCAGCGCCACGTTGTACCCGCCGAACCACATCACGCCATAGGCAAGGATGGGCCACCACTCGCGCCCCTGCGGCAGATGCCGGCTCTTCAGGAGCTGCGGCAGGACCAGCAGGGACAGTACGACGGCGGCAATCGCCAGCCTGCCAAGCGTCAGGGAGCCTGGGGAGAAGTGTGGGCCGATGGCCCGGATTCCCACGAAGGCGGATGCCCACAGCACCACGGTAACCACCATCGCTGCCACGCCCAGCGCCTTCAGCGGGGCGGCTTGGCCGGGAGGTGCGGGAACGGATGTGCTGGCGGGGGTGGTTGACGGCATGAAGCCAATGTATCCGGGCGCAGGAGCTGCAGGCTGGCGGAAATCGGCCACGTCTGGTCAACTTCCTGCCAAAGTTCCACGGCGCTTGCGCAGGGGCAGCTGCCGGCCTCGGTTAGGATGCGGGTTATGGTCTCAAACCCTGCTCCTCCCCGTGATGCCGCACGCCTCGTCAGGACAATCATCTGGATCGTCCTGGCCCTCGTCGTGGCAGGCGGCGTCGCCTGGTATGCCTTCTTTGGAGCCGGGAAGCCGCAACAGGCCGCCCCGCCGGCCCCCGGCTCGGAGCAGCTGGTCCGGGCGGACAGCCACCGGCTCACCACGCCGTCGGTGGAGAAGGCCCAGCTGGTGGAGTTCCTCGACTTCGAGTGCCCGTCCTGCGGCTCCATCCATCCTGTGGTGGAGCAGTTCAAGGCGGAGTTCGGAGACCGGATCACGTTCGTTCACCGGCATTTCCCATTGTCGATGCATCCGAATTCCGGGCAGGCTGCCCTGGCCGCCGAGGCCGCCGGGCAGCAGGGCCAGTACCAGCAGATGGCCAACAGGCTGTTTGAAACGCAGTCCCAGTGGGCGGGGAGCCAGCAGTCGCAGGCGCCGTTGTTCCGCACTTATGCCGAGGAGCTGGGGCTCGATCTTGCCCTGTTCGATGCCGCGGTGGCCGACCAGAAGACCGAGGACCGGATCCTGGCCGACATCGCCGACGGCAAGGCGCTGGGCGTGAGCGGTACACCCACTTTCTTCCTGAACGGGGAAAAGCTGACGCTGTCCACGCAGGCGGACTTCCGGCAGAAGCTGGCTGACGCGGCGAAGTAGCGTTCCTGTTCAGCGCCCGGTCACGTTGGGAAGCAGGTTACGTCGCGGCTGCCCAGTCCAACAGGCGGTCCACCGGCCAGGTGGTGATGATGCGCTCCGCCGGGACCTCGTTCCGTGCGGCCCGCTCCGCGCCGTACTGCAGGAAGTCCAGCTGTCCCGGCGCGTGGGCGTCGCTGTCGATCGAGAACAGGCACCCGGCTTCCAGCGCGAGCTGGATCAGTGCATCCGGCGGGTCCTGCCGTTCCGGCCGGGAATTGATCTCCACCGCCACGTTGTATTCGGCGCAGGCGGCAAAGACCTCCTTGGCGTCGAACTCGGACGGCGGGCGGGTTCCCCGCGAACCCTCAACCAGGCGTCCCGTGCAGTGGCCCAGGACATTGGTGTGCCGTGCCTGGATGCCTCCGAGCATCCGCCGGGTCATGGTCTTCCGGTCCGCCCGGAGCTTGGAATGGACGCTGGCCACCACGATGTCGAGGCGGTCCAGCAGGCCGGGATCCTGGTCCAGCTCGCCCGACTCGAGGATGTCCACTTCAATGCCGGTCAGCAGCCGCACCCTGCTGCCCGGGTTCCCGCTGCCGGACTGCCCGTCGGCATTGATCTCCGCCACCACGTCCAGCTGCCGGGTGAGCCGTTCCGGCGAGAGCCCGTTGGCGATGGTGAGGTTCGATGAGTGGTCGGTGAGCGCCAGGTATTCCCGCCCCAGCACCCCGGCGGCCGCCACCATCAGCTCAATGGGGGAGCCGCCGTCGGACCAGTCGCTGTGGCTGTGCAGGTCCCCGCGCAGTTCGTTCCGGATGGCGGCGCCGCCGGTTGCCAGGGGCTGGGCGCCCTTCTCCCGGAGGTCGGCCAGGTAGTCCGGGACCCCGCCGCCCACTGCCTGCTGGATGACCTGGTAGGTCCGGTCACCGATGCCCTTCATGGATTTCAGCCGCCCGGTTCGGGCACGCTCCGCCACCTCCTCCGGCGGCAGCGGGCTGATGGCCGCGGCGGCCTTGCGGAAGGCCTGGACCTTGAAGGTGGCGGCGCGTCCGCGCTCCAGCCAGAAAGCAATCTCGTTGAGTGCTGCAACGGCATCCATCAGTCCATCTTCACCTGTTATCCCTGTTCAGGCACGGTGTTTTAGGCCGATTTTGGAATATCCCGGACTAGGCCCTATAGTTTTAGAGTCCAGTTCGGAGAAACGCAAAGGACAAAGACGGAAAGCCTCGCTTTACGCCTTTTATTTTGTTCCGAACGGGTTCTGGCCCCCATCGTCTAGCGGCCTAGGACACCGCCCTTTCACGGCGGCGGCACGGGTTCGAATCCCGTTGGGGGTACGCAAGGAACTGGTCAAACAGACTAAAAAAGTCTGGTAGGCTGGAAGCCTTGAAAAAAGCGGTAGAGATACTGCAAATGCAAGAAACGCAAGGCCCTGTAGCGCAGTTGGTTAGCGCGCCGCCCTGTCACGGCGGAGGTCGCGGGTTCAAGTCCCGTCAGGGTCGCTCTGATTGTTGGAAGTAATTCCGGCTGTCATGGTGACTAGTCACCTAGGCTCTGTAGCTCAGTTGGTAGAGCGTTCGACTGAAAATCGAAAGGTCACCGGATCGACGCCGGTCGGAGCCACCACTGGGAAGCACCAGTTCTTCGGAACTGGTGCTTTTCTTCATTTAACACACCTCTCTTTATCGGATGAGCGGCCCTCCTAACGAGGGTTATAGGACAAAACGTGTGTAAATCCCGGGTGGGTCATGTAGCGGCCTTCCTAACGAAGCAGGGGCAGGGCGCCTGGGGCTGCTCCTTCCGGTGCTGGCAACCGGACCCCTGGCCCCGGCACGGCAGCTAAATCCCCCCTACACAGACAAATCCCCCTGGCGTTTCCGGGGGAGATGTCCATATGTGGGGGCATTTCGCTGCCTTAGCCGGAATTGCATGGACATACTCCTGTGAAGTGCCCCACAGAACCCGCGTGGCATGAACCACACGGCCCAGACCAGCCAAAAAAGATTCGACTGACCTTTGAAACATTTGACTCCTGCAAAACCGTTGTGGCACGCGCGCGCCTTGGAATGCGTAAGCGCTTGCACCCGACCCGGCAGGTGCGGAATCCGGGGCTTGCAACACGGTTTGGAGCGGGCCCGGCACCGTGCCTAGCGTGGACAGCGGCCCGGGATCTCCCCAGATACCGGGCCCGCATCGGGACCGCACCCAGGTCCCTCCCCTCGATACAACGGCGTCCTCGATGACGCCAACAGGGTTATCGAGGACTCCGGAGTGTGGGGAACAGGGCACCCGCCCGTCTTCCACGAACAGTTACAACTCCGCGAGAAGAGCAACAATGCACAAGCACCCCCAAACCCGCCGGCCGCTGCGGTGGCGTCCAGCCGCCGCAGCACTGGCGACGGCCGTAGCGGCCTCGGCCTTCCTGGCCGTGCCGTCGGCGCAGGCGAACGAGCCTGCAGACCCGCCGGCCGTTGAGCAGATGCCCGCGCCCACCCCTGGCTTCCCCCTCCCCACGGAACACAACCAGCAGGCCCACGACCCGGCGTCGGACTTCACCTCCAAGTGGACCCGCGCGGATGCCAAGCAGATCATGGCGCAGAGCGACTCTACCGTGGCTGCCGGCGAAAACTCCATGAGCCCCGACGTCACCATGCCGGAGATCCCCGAGGACTTCCCCGCCATGAATGACGACGTCTGGGTGTGGGACACCTGGTCCCTGACGGACGAGAACGCGAACCAGATCAGCTACAAGGGCTGGGACGTCGTCTTCTCGCTGGTCGCCGACCGCCACGCCGGCTACGGCTTCGACCAGCGGCACTGGAACGCCCGCATCGGCTACTTCTTCCGCAAGACCAACGCCGACCCGGCCAAGGACAAGTGGAACTACGGCGGACACGTCTTCGCTGACGGCGCGTCCATCGGAAACACCGAATGGTCCGGTTCCACCCGCCTCATGCAGGGCAACCAGGTCAACGTGTTCTACACCGCCACCACCTTCTACGACGTTGCCGAGCGGAACGCAGGCGGCGGCGGCATTGCCCCCGATGCTGCCATCGCCAAGGCCTTGGGAAAGATCCACGCCGACGAGAACGGCGTGACGTTCGACGGCTTCCAGCACACCAAGCTGCTGGAACCGGACGGCACGATGTACCAGACCAAGGAACAGAACCCGGGCTTCGCCTTCCGCGACCCCTACACGTTCGCCGACCCGGCCCACCCCGGCAAGACCTTCATGGTCTTCGAAGGCAACACCGGCGGAACCCGCGGGGAATACGAGTGCAAGCCCGAAGACCTTGGGTACCGTCCCGGCGACGCCAATGCCGAGTCCGTGGATGAGGTCAACAGCAGCGGGGCCTACTACCAGACCGCCAACGTCGGCCTGGCAGTGGCGGACAACAAGGACCTCACCAAGTGGTCCTTCCTGCCGCCCATCCTTTCGGCGAACTGCGTCAACGACCAGACTGAGCGTCCCCAGATCTTCATCCAGAACGAAGGCGGCAAGAACAAGTACTACCTGTTCACCATCAGCCACCAGTTCACCTATGCAGCGGGCATGCGCGGCCCCGACGGCGTCTACGGCTTCGTGGGCGACGGCGTCCGTTCCGATTACCAGCCGATGAACAACAGCGGCCTGGCACTCGGTTCGCCGACGGACCTGAACCTGCCGTCCGAATCACCGGAGGCACCCACGCCCAACCAGAACGGTCGCCAGTTCCAGGCCTACTCGCACTACGTGCAGCCCGGCGGCCTGGTGCAGTCCTTCATCGACAACGTCAACGGCGTCCGGGGCGGCTCGCTCTCGCCCACGGTGAAGATCAACTTCCGTGATGGTGTGTCCCAGGTGGACCGCAGCTTCGGCCAGAACGGCCTTGGGCCATTCGGCTACCTGCCCACCAACGTCCGCGTCGGCGGCGAAGGACACTACAAATAGACTGCGGCACCAGCCGTAACCGCCGCTGCTGAGCCAGCGGCACCGCTCAGGCGGGGATGTCCTTGGGGGCCTCCCCGCCTGGGTTCTTTTAACGTGGGCTCTTGGCGGTGCGCTGGCAGCCGGCCGGTGAGCGCGGCAAAAAAGCCGGCTGACAGGCATAACAGCACATCAGCGCCGGCTGGGGATAGGGTTGGAACAACAGAAGGGGGAGTGCCTGATGGAATACCAGAACCCACAACCCGGCCAGGGCAGCCACAGTGCCGCCGTGCCGGTTCCCGTCCCGGTCCCGGGACTGGGCCGGACAGTGATTTCCGAAACGGCGGTGGCCAAGGTTGCCGGTATCGCCGCCCGCGCCGTCCCCGGTGTCCATTCCCTGGGGTCGGGTTCCCGCGCGCTGGGGGCCATCCGCGATGCCGTAGGCAGCAGCACGGACCATGCTGCGGGGGTCCATGCCGAGGTGGGTGAAACGCAGGTAGCTGTGGATATCAGCCTGGTGGCCAGCTACGGCACGCCCCTGCACGCCCTCGCCAACCAGGTGCGGGCGGCCGTTTACCGGGCCGTCGAGGAACTGGTGGGACTGCAGGTCATCGAGGTGAACGTCGAAGTCACCGATGTCTTCGTTCCGCCTCCTGTTAAACCGACAACACCGGGCACTGCCGACAGGGAGGCGCTGCTGTGAATCTCACTGTTGCAGGAATCGCGATGGGGGCCTTTGTTGCCTTCATGTCCCTCCAGTTCGGGCTGTGGGGATTCCTGATCTCCCTGCTCTTTATGGCCATCGGGGCATTCCTGGGCCGCGCCGCCGAGGGGAAGCTGGACCTGCGCGGCGTCCTGGACGCCATCACCGGCCGGCGCTCATCCTCATGAGCACGCCTGCGCCGGCTGTGCGGGGGCAGGCGCGCAGCGGCCACAACCGGATCAGCACGCAGGCATTGACGAGCCTCGCCAAAGCGGCGGCCGCCCATGCCCTGGGTGTCGATGCCCAGGATGTCCGGGCGGATTGGACGGACGACGACGGCCTGCTGGCTTTGTCCCTCGTCACGCCCATCAGCATCCCGCCTTTAAAGGATGTGTCCCTGGACGCGGCACGGGTGGAGGTTTTTGGCGGCTCCATCTGGGACCGCACGGTCCGGGCCAAGGCCCGCATCCTGGAAACTGTCACCGACCTCAGCGGCGCACGACTGAGCCGGGTGGATATCCGGATCAGCGGCGCCAGGATCAGTGAAGGAGGGCGCGTCCAGTGAGCAGCAGGGTGGAGGCCGGGGACCGCAGGTCCCGGAGTCCGGAGGACCGTGACAACGGACGGCGTCCTGACATGCGCCGCGTGGTGTACCGCGAAACCCACTCAACACGGGCGGCTGTTGCGATCGCCGCTGCAGTCCTGGTCACGGTGTTCGCCGCCTACGGCCTCCTGGAAGCCGCCGTACACGCCATCGGCCAACCGGCCTGGCTCATCGAACCGCAGGTGGCAGCGCAGCGTATCGTCGCGTTGCCCGCCGGCATAACCCCGCTTCTGCTTGGCGCCATCGGGGCCGTGGTTGCCATGGTTGGCCTGGTCTTTCTCCTCAACGGGATACTTCCCGGACGGCGGGCCCGGCACCTTCTCTCCAGCCACGCCCCCGGAAGGCCCGCCGTCGTGGTTGACGACGAAGTCATCGCCTCGTCGCTGGCCCGCCGCGCCAGGCTGGCGGCAAACGTCACCCCCGAACAGGTCATGGTGGTGGTCTCGCAGCGCCAGGTCCTGGTGAACGTGAGGCCCACGTCCGGCGTACCCGTCGACGAGGGAACAGTCCTCAGCGCCATCCAGGACGAGCTGGACCAGATGGCGCTGGATCCGTCACCTGCAGCCCGTGTCAACGTGGCACCGTCAGGGGTGGTGGGCGCATGAACAGCACTCCAACCCTCCTCAACCGGATCCTGCTCACCATCCTGGGCCTGAAGCTCCTGGCGATCGGTCTCCTGCTGATGCTGCTGGCCACCGTGCCGGCAGTCGCGGCGTGGTGGCACTCCTGGTCCCCGGGCGTGTGGAACGGGATCAACCAGATGTTCAACGCCACCAGGTTCCCGGGCCGGACCCAAAGCTGGCTGTGGATCATAGTGGCGCTGGTCCTGCTGCTGCTGATCGGGCTCATGGTGGCCTGGATCGCCCAGCAGGGGAAAGGACGGTCCAACCTTCTGGCCTCCGAGTACGATCCCGGTGAGGTTCCCGGTGACGTGCGGATTGGCGGGGGAGTGGCCGAGCAGGCCCTCAAGCACGCCCTTGCCGGACGCCCGGACCTGGCCGGGGCCACCGTAACCACCTACGACGTCAAAGGAACCCCCGCCCTGAAAGTACGGCTCCTGCCGCGCCAGGGGGTGGCGCCGCATCTGCTGGCCGCCGAAATCTCCGAGCTGCTGGCTGCCCTCGAAACCGCCGTAGGCAGGGAAACGCCCGTCCTCATTCATATCGGCGCCGGTGCGCGGACCCGGTTCGGCCGGGCCGAGCGGGTCCGCTGACAGGTCACTTCCTGAGAAGGTAGACGGCGTAGTCCACGGGGACCTCCCGCATCGCTGCCCACTCTTCGGCGGGCTCAGGCCCGCTGGAGAGGGCTACGGCGTACCCCTCGGGAACCGGTGCGGAGGCGAATCCCATGTTGGCGAGGACCAGGACGTCCCCATTGTGGAAGGCCAGCAAGCCGCTGTCAGGCGCATGGACGCCAGCCCATGACACGGCGCCCCGGCCAAGTTTGTGTGCGGAACGGAAGGCAAGGGCGGCCCGGTAAAGCTCAAGCGTGGAGCCCTCCACGCCGTCCTGCCGGTCGGCAGCCAGGGGCCCGAAGCTCTCCGGCTGGGGGAGCCAGGGCTGCGTCGCCTGGCCATTGAGCCGGTCCGAGAACCCGTAGCCCGGCAGGTCGCCGGACCAGGGGAGCGGCACCCGGCAGCCGTCCCGCCCGGTTTCAGCACCGCGTGTCCGGAAAAAAGTGGGGTCCTGCCGGGCGGCGGCCGGCAGCGTGGTGTGTTCCGGCAGGCCCAGTTCCTCGCCCTGGTACAGGTAGGCGGAGCCGGGCAAGGCCAGCGAAACCAGCGTGGCAGCGCGGGCACGGGCCAGTCCCAGGGCGGCATCCGGCTGCTCGTCATCGGCGGCGATGCCCTTGGGAAAGGTTGTGGGATCGGACAGCCCGAAGCGGGTGGGATGGCGGACGGTGTCATGGTTGCTCAGGACCCAGGTGCAGGGCGCGCCAACGGACGCTGCGGCCGCAAGGGAGGCTTCCACAGCCTCCGCCAGGCGTTCAGCGTCCCAGCCGGCCAGCAGGAAATCGAAATTGAATGCCTGCTGCATCTCGTCGGGCCGGACGTAGAGTGCCAGCCGTTCCGCCGGCTCCACCCAGGCTTCCGCCACCATCATCCGGTCGCTGCCGTACTCTGCCAGGACCCGGTGCCAGTCACGGTAGATTTCGTGCACCCCGTCCTGGTCGAAAAACGGCGACGGCGGGTACACCGGAGACACAGCACGGTGCGGTTCTTCGGCGTCGGTATGGGCGCCGGGCGCGTCGCCGGGTGGTGTTGCACCAGGGCGCGTGCCGGCGGTGCCTTCCACCATGGCAGCCACGCCGTCCCAGTCGGGCAGGCCTTTTTCCTTGACCATGCCATGGGCTACATCCACCCTGAAGCCGTCAACGCCCCGGTCCAGCCAGAAACGGAGAACCGACCGCATCTCTTCCTGTACCTCCGGGTTTTCCCAGTTCAGGTCCGGCTGCTTGGTATCAAACAGGTGCAGGTACCAGTCGCCGGGGGAGCCGTCAGCGGCGGGGATCCTGCTCCAGGCAGGCCCGCCGAAGATCGACCGCCAGTTGTTCGGTGCCCGGTTGCCGTCCCCCGACCCGGGAACCTCGTCCCTGCCGGGGCGGAAGATGTAGCGCTCCCGTTCCGGTGACCCCGGCAGCGAAGCCAGGGCCTCCTGGAACCACACGTGTTCATCGGAGGTGTGGTTGGGAACCAGGTCCACAATGACTTTCATGCCCCTGCTGTGAGCATCCTGCAACATGGCGTCGAAGTCGGCCAGCGAGCCGAACAGCGGGTCCACCTGGCGGTAGTCCGCGACGTCATACCCGCCGTCCGCCTGCGGCGACTTGTAGAACGGGGACAGCCAGATCGCGTCTACCCCCAGGCGCTCCAGGTAGGGAAGGCGGGCCACTATGCCGCGCAGATCGCCCATGCCGTCGCCGTTTCCATCGGCGAAGGAGCGGGGGTAAATCTGGTAGACAACAGCGTCCGCCCACCATTCGGAACGGGCCGGGGCGGCGGCAGGAACGCTCAGGTTGGACATTTGGTTCCTCTCAGATAACTTTTTGATGTAAACGCTTGCATTACCCGCAGTCACATTACTAGTGTGATGGTCACCACAACAACCTCACCAAACAAGCGCACTGTCGACTTACTTGTCACTCAGCGAGGAGCTTCAAGCTAATGAAAACCCCTAGATTCCTTCTTCCGGCTGCCACTGCCGGTGTCCTTGCCCTGACCTTGTCTGCCTGTGGCGGCGGAGGCGGCGGCGGGACCACGGGCGGCGGCGGGACCGACGCCGAAGCAAACCTGGACAGCCGGGGCCCCATCACCTACGTACAGGGCAAGGACAACAGCAACGTGGTGCGTCCGCTGATCGAAAAGTGGAACGCTGCCCACCCTGACGAGAAGGTCACGTTCAAGGAACAGACCGACCAGGCCGACCAGCAGCACGATGACCTCGTGCAGAACTTCCAGGCCAAGAACGCGGATTACGACGTTGCCAGCGTGGATGTTGTGTGGACTGCTGAATTCGCAGCCAAGGGGTGGCTGCAGCCGCTCAAGGACAAGATGGCTGTGGAAACCGAGGGCATGCTCGAACCCACCGTTGAGGCCGGTTCCTATAAGGGCACCCTCTACGCGGCTCCGGTCTCCTCCGATGGCGGCATCCTCTACTACCGCAAGGACCTGGTGCCCGAAGCGCCCAAGACCTGGGCCGAGATGATGGAGATGTGCTCCATTGCCAAGGCCAACAACATCGGGTGCTACTCCGGCCAGTTCAAGCAGTATGAAGGCCTCACCGTCAATGCTTCCGAGGCCATCAACTCTGCCGGCGGTTCTGTCCTGGATGACGAGGGCAAGCCGAACCTGAACACCCCGGAAGCTGAAGAAGGCCTGAACAACCTGGTGGAAGCCTTCAAGAACGGGAACATTCCCGCTGAGGCGATCACTTACCAGGAAGAGGAAAGCCGCCGTGCCTTCCAGGAAGGCAAGCTGCTGTTCCTCCGCAACTGGCCTTACGTGTACAACCTGGCCACCACTGAAGGTTCCTCGCAGGTGAAGGACGTTCTGGGCATGGCTGCCCTGCCCGGCGCGGATGGCCCCGGTGCCTCGTCCCTCGGTGGCCACAGCGCAGCCATCAGCGTCTACTCCGACCACAAGGCGACCGCCCTGGACTTCGTCAAATTCCTGATCGAAGAGGAACAGCAGAAGTTCTTCGCAACCCAGGGGTCCCTGGCTCCGGTCTTCGGTGCCCTCTATGAGGACCAGGAACTGGTTGCCAAGCTGCCGTACCTGCCGGTCCTGAAGACCTCCATCGAGAACGCTGTTCCCCGTCCGGTGACGCCGTTCTACCCAGCTGTCACCCAGGCAATCCAGGAAAATGCCTACGCGGCACTGAAGGGTGAAAAGCCTGCCAAGGATGCGCTGTCCGACATGCAGAAGTCGATCGAGACCGCCGGCGCGGGATCGTAGCAAACCATGGCTACCGAATTGGGCCCGACGCCGGTCAAGCCGGCGTCGGGCGCCGCCCCGGTCCACCACGGACCTAAGGGTGTAGGCGAAGACAACAAGATCCTCAGCCAGGGCAAGTGGGCCACCTGGCTTCTTGCCCCGACCATCATTGCCCTGGGTATTGTGATCGTTTACCCGATCATCAGTGCCATCGTCATGTCCTTCCAGAAGGACGCGGGACTCGATCCGGTTACAGGTCTGTTTACGGCCGGCGGCCCGGCGGGCATCCAGAACTATGTGAACTGGCTGGGGCAGCAGTGTGCGGCCCAAGGGGGCGGCACGGTCGCTTGTCCGCCCGGCACCCTCGGAGGCCAGTTCTGGACGGCGACAGGCACGACGTTCCTGTTCACGGTAGTTACTGTGGCCTTCGAAACCGTCCTCGGTTTCTGGATGGCCATGATCATGTCCCGGACGTTCAAGGGCCGTGGGCTGGTCCGCGCGGCTGTGCTCGTTCCATGGGCTATCCCCACCGCCGTTACCGCCCAGCTGTGGCTCTTTATGTTCGATTTCAACGGCATCATCAATAAGCTGTTCAATGTCTCCATCCTGTGGACCGGCAGTGAATGGCCCGCAAAATGGGCGGTGATCATTGCCGACACCTGGAAGACCACGCCGTTCATGGCGCTGCTCATCCTTGCCGGCCTGCAGATGATCCCTGCCGAAGTGTATGAAGCCGCAAAGGTTGACGGCACCACCGCCTGGCAGCGTTTCCGGCTGATCACCCTGCCGCTTGTGAAGCCTGCACTGATGGTCGCCATCCTGTTCCGTACCCTGGACGCGCTGCGTATGTTTGACCTTCCGTACATCCTCACCGGCGGTGCCAACAACACCACTACGCTGTCCATCCTGGTGATTAACCAGATCAGGCAAGGGTTTAATTCAGCAGCCGCGTTGTCCACCATTACGTTCATCATCATCTTCCTGGTCGCTTTTATCTTCGTCCGGTTCCTTGGTGCGAATGTTGTGGAGCAAAGCGGAGCCACCGGCAAGGGGAAGAAATGACAACCACAGCTGCCTCAACGGCATTGCGGGCGGAGCAGGACAAGGGGCGTAAGGCTTCGCAGACCCGTGAAAAGTGGGCGAGCGCCAGGACGTACATCAGCGCCGCCGTCATCCTGGTCTGGTGCCTTGCACCTGCTTACTGGATGGTGGTGACGGCGTTCCGCGAGGTTGGCTTCACCTACGACACAACGCCGTGGCCGACGCACGTGACAATGGACAATTTCATCACTGCCTTTGATACCTCGTTCGGCAACAGGTTCGGCCAGGCGCTGCTGAACAGTATTTTCATTGGCGTCACTGTCACGGTGATCTCGCTGGTGATCGGTGTGTTCGCCGCGTATGCACTGGCGCGCCTGAACTTCCGGTTCAAGTACCTGGTTCTGGGCTTCATCCTGGGCGCTTCCATGTTCCCCGGCGTTGCCCTGATCACCCCGCTGTTCCAGCTGTTCACCAACATCGGCTGGATGGGCAGCTACCAGGCCCTGATCATCCCGAACATCTCCTTCGTCCTGCCGCTCACCGTCTACACCCTGACCTCCTTCTTCCGCGAGATGCCGTGGGAGCTCGAGGAATCAGCCCGTGTTGACGGCTGCACGCAGGGCCAGGCGTTCCGGAAGGTGATCATGCCCCTGGCAGCACCGGCCATCTTCACCACCGCGATCCTGGCGTTCATCTCCTCCTGGAACGAGTTCCTGATCGCCAGCCAGCTGTCGAATGAGGCCACGAAACCGGTCACGGTTGCCATTGCCAGCTTTGCCGGCGCGCAGCCCAACCAGATCCCGTACACGGCCATCATGGCTGCGGGCACCATCGTCACCATTCCGCTGGTGATCCTGGTGCTGGTCTTCCAGCGCAAGATTGTTGCCGGTCTGACGGCAGGTGCAGTCAAGTGACGGGCGATGCTTCCCGTTCCCGCTCCACGGGGGCGGGAAGCAGCCGCCGGCGTGCCAGGTCCGGGGAGGACTTCGACATCATCATCGGATTCCTCGGTTTTTGGGCCCTGGTTCTGCTGGTCGTCACCGTATGGATGGAGGTGACGGCCCAGCCCGCCCTCGGCTGGGCCCTTGGCCTGCTGGCAACGCTCCTGGCGCTGTACGGCATGGTGCGGCTGCGCCGCAAGCTCCCGGCACGCAGGTAACAGGTCACATCCCGCTGCGTTTAACGCCGCGCCTGGACGGGATGCAAAAATACGAAGGTTTGGGGTAACGCAGGGCGGAGCGCCTTACGCTGCAAGGAGTTATTGAGGGGACACCGTGGCACGCACAACTGAGAGGTCCCAACGGGGCGGCCACAACGGCGTCAGTATCGAGGACGTTGCTGCGGCGGCAGGTGTCTCAACTGCCACAGTGTCGCGGGCGGTCCGGGGACTGCCCCGGGTTTCGCCGGCAACCCGGGAAAAGATCCTCGAGGTTGCCGCGAACCTGGGCTACGTGGCGTCGTCGTCCGCCTCCGGCCTTGCCACCGGCCGCACCAAGACCATCGGTGTTCTGGCTCCGTTCGTCAGCCGGTGGTTCTTTTCCAAGGCCATAGAGGGGGCTGACCGGGAACTCCATGCCCGGCACTACAACCTCTCCCTCTTCAACCTGGGCGGGCACGGCAGCAACCGCGAACGGCTGTTCAGCAAGACCATGGTCTACAAGCAGATTGACGCCCTCCTGGTCCTGTGTATGGCGTTGACGCACGAAGAGCTGGACCACCTGCAGAAGATCGATATCCCGCTGGTTGTGGTAGGCGGCCATGTGGAAGAGTGCGCCTACATCGGCATCGATGACTACGCCGCCGCCTCAACAGCCGTCCGGCACCTCATCGACCTGGGCCACCGGGACATCGCCCTCTTGCATGGCGACGACGAGACTGACCTCAACTTCGATGTTCCCCGCGTGCGTATCCTGGCGTTCAAGGACGTGATGACGGCGGCCGGACTTCCCACCCGGCCGGAGTGGGACGAATGGGGCGACTTCACTGTACGAAGCGGGCAGGAAGCCCTTCGCAGGCTGTGGTCCAGGCCGGGCGACAAACCAACCGCCATCTTCTGCGCCTCGGACGAAATGGCCATGGGGGTCATCTTCGAAGCATCCCGGCTCGGTGTCAGGGTGCCGGAGGACCTCTCGGTGGTGGGCATCGATAACCACGATTTTGCCGATCCCATGGGCCTGACCACAGTAGGGCAGCGGCCGGATGAGCAGGCGGAGCTGGCCACCAAGATGCTCCTTGACGAACTGGACGGCCAACTGGGATCAGTCCAGTCCGCCGTCGCGCCCCACGAACTTATCGTGCGGCGCACCACGGCCCCGCCGCAGGGCTAACAGTCCTGCTACGTCCGAAGGCGCGCGGCCGTCAGGACGCGCGGGCCAGTTGCCGGATGGGGATCCACCGGGACGCCAGCCGGCGGTACGCGGCGGCCGCTCCGGTCATGTCGCCCTCCGCAAGGCACTCGATGCCCAGCCGGATGTCCATGGGGGAATCGTCCGGATACACCTTGTCCGCCACGGCGCCATAATCCAGTTCCACCATGGACTCCACGTGGAACTGTTCCAGCCACTCCGTGAGCTGGGCCAGATCGTCCAGCATGTCCAGGTCAGGTGCAGCCAGCGCCAGATTCGCCACCGCGTACCGGGCGCGTTCCAACGCTTCGGTGATGGGCGCCCACACCCGCACGGTCAGGATCCGCCCGGCGGCCTCCACAACGTCCTTGTGGTCCGACTCCATGAACAGCGAGAACCAGCTGAACGGGATTCCCCACGTGGACGCCCGCGTGTGCACCCGGATGGAACCGTCGCGGGCCTTGACCAGGTCGATCCGTTCCTGGTGCCGGTCCCGCTGCTCCTCGGGGATCAACAGTTCGGCCAGCGGACCGTGGATCCCTTCCATCAGGGCGTTGGCGGCCAGGCCCGCCCGCAGCACCAGCTGGCTGGGACAGTACAGGAGCACCGGCTCGGCAGCGGCGTCGTCGTCGGACGTTCCGCCCTGGGAAGCCGGCGCCGTGGTGACGCGGACCAGGTCGGTGCGGCCCGTGGGGAACGGATCACCGCCGGAGCGCGTGATGCGGCCCAGGGATGCCAGCAGTTCAGCGTTTTCGACGGCGGCACGCGAGGCGGTGCGTGCGCCGGCGGCCTGGATGGCCGGGCGTTGCTCTTCCGGGAACGCGTCGAGGGGTTCGTAGACGCGCAGGGTCGAGGAGAATGGCAGGCCGGCCTGGCCCCGGTAGAGGTTTCCGGTCATCACGGTCTCCTTGGAAGGGTCCAGGGGGCTGCCATCAGTCCGCCAGTTCCACCAGCACGGGGGCGTGGTCCGAGGCGCCCTTGCCCTTGCGTTCCTCGCGGTCGATCGAGGCGCCGGTGACCCGGCCGGCCAGGGCGGGGGACGCCAGGACGAAGTCGATCCGCATGCCTTCGCGCTTGGGGAAGCGCAGCTGGGTGTAGTCCCAATATGTGTAGACGCCGGGGCCCGGGGTGTAGGGGCGGACAACGTCCGTGAAGCCGGCGGATTCGAAGGCGTGGAATGCGGCACGCTCCGGCGGGCTGACGTGGGTGTACCGGTTGTTCACGAACAGGTCGATGTCCCAGACGTCGTCGTCGAAGGGCGCGATGTTCCAGTCGCCCATCAGCGCAACCTGGGCCTGGGGGTTCTCGGTGACAAGTCCCTGCGCGTGCGTCTTGAGGCTCTCCAGCCACTTGAGCTTGTACGGCATGTGTTCGTCGTCCAGCGAGCGTCCGTTGGGAACGTAGAGGCTCCAGATCCGGATGCCTGCGCACGTTGCTGCCATGGCCCGGGCTTCCTGCACGGGGTCCTTGCCGGCCTTGCCGAAGGAGGGCTGGTCAAGGAACGTACGCTCCACGTCTTCGAGCCCCACGCGGGAAGCGATGGCTACGCCGTTCCACTGGTTCACGCCGAAGTGGGCCACTTCGTAGCCCATCCGCTCAAAGAGTTCCCATGGAAAGTTGTCGTCCTTGCACTTGGTCTCCTGGATGGCCAGGACGTCGCAATCGCTGCGCTGAAGCCAGGCTTCAACGCGGTCGGCGCGGGCACGGAGCGAGTTCACATTCCAGGTAGCTATCTTCACAGTTCCTAACTTACCGTGGCGGCACCACCCCTGGTAAAGCGTGGCTGAAGCCTGCGCGGGCGCTTCCAGGGCCGGAAACGGCTGATGGAACTTAGTAGGAAGTCCGAGTATATTCGCAACCAAAGAGGACCTGGACCACATGCGAAGGAGCATCAGCCATGGTGCGCGAGCTCTCCCATTACGTCGGCGGTCAGCAGACCCCCGGAACTTCAGGCCGCTTCGGCGACGTCTTCGATCCCTGCACCGGACGCGTCCAGGCCCGGGTTCCGCTGGCGGACCGGGATGAGGTGCAGAACGCGGTAGCCACCGCCGGAAAAGCGCAGGCGGAATGGGCAGCCATGAACCCGCAACGGCGGGCAAGGATCCTGCTCGCCTTCGTGGACCTGGTCAACCGCAACATAGACGAGCTGGCCCGGCTCTTGTCCTCTGAACACGGAAAGACCCTCGCCGATTCCAGGGGAGACATCCAGCGGGGCCTGGAGGTGGTGGAGTTCGCGGCCGGAGCACCGCACCTGCTCAAAGGTGAGTTCTCCAGCGACGCAGGCGCGGGCATTGACATCCATTCGCTCCGCCAGCCGCTGGGCGTGGTGGCAGGCATAACCCCCTTCAACTTTCCCGCCATGATTCCGCTGTGGAAGTCGGGTCCGGCCCTGGCCGCAGGCAACGCGTTCATCCTGAAACCCTCGGAGCGGGACCCCTCGGTGCCGCTCCGGCTGGCGGAACTCTACAGCGAGGCGGGCGTGCCGGACGGGGTGTTCAACGTGGTCAACGGCGACAAGGAAGCCGTGGACGCGCTGCTCGAGGACCCCCGGGTCAAGGCGGTGGGCTTTGTGGGGTCCACACCCATTGCCCAGTACATCTACGCCACAGCTGCCGCGCACGGCAAACGGGCCCAGTGTTTCGGCGGGGCCAAGAACCACATGGTGGTCATGCCGGACGCGGATCTTGACCAGGCCGCGGACGCCCTGATTGGCTCCGGCTACGGCTCCGCGGGTGAGCGCTGCATGGCGATCTCCGTGGCCGTGCCGGTGGGCGAGGACACCGCTGACCGGCTGGTGGCCAGGCTCCAGGAACGCGTGAAGGCCCTCAAGGTGGGCCACAGCCTGGAGGCGGACACGGACTTCGGTCCCGTGGTGACGGCCGCCGCCAAGGAACGGATCGAAGGCTGCATCCGGGCAGGTGTGGACGACGGCGCCACCCTCCTTGCTGACGGCCGCGGGCTTCGCGTAGCGGGCTATGATGACGGCTTTTGGGTGGGCCCCACCCTCTTCGACCACGTCACCCCGGACATGGCCCTCTACCGCGAGGAGATTTTCGGCCCGGTCCTCAGTGTTGTCCGGGCGGCCGGTTACGACGAAGCCCTCCGGCTGTGCACCGACAACCCATACGGCAACGGCGTAGCCATTTTCACCCGCGACGGCGATGCCGCCCGCGATTTCGCCACCCGGGTGGACGTGGGCATGGTGGGGATCAACGTTCCCATCCCCGTACCCCTCGCCTATTACACCTTTGGCGGCTGGAAAGCCTCCGGCTTCGGCGACCTGAATCAGCACGGCGCGGACGCCTTCCGCTTCTACACCAAGACCAAGACCGTCACCACGCGCTGGCCGTCCGGAATACGCCACGGGGCCAGCTTCGTGATGCCGGAGGGAAGCTGATGGCCGGCACCTCCGGCCGTGCGGACACGGCGCAGGGGGATACGGGCAGTTCCGACGTGCTGTTCGAGCGCCGCGGCCGGCTCGCGGTGGCCACCCTCAACAGGCCCAGGGCAGTCAACGCACTGACCGCCGGCATGGTGGGCTTGCTCCTGGAGCAGCTGACCGCCTGGGCCGATGACGACGGCGTAGCCACCGTCCTGGTGCAGGGCGCCGGAGAGCGGGGCCTCTGCGCGGGCGGGGACATCGTGGCGATCTACGAGGACATCCCGCAGGGCGGCGCCCGGACCGCAGCTTTCTGGCAGACGGAGTACCGGGTCAATTCCCTGATTGCGCGGTACCCCAAGCCGTACGTAGCGCTCATGGACGGGCTGGTACTGGGCGGCGGGGTGGGAATTTCCGCCCACGGGTCCGTCCGCGTGGTCACCGAACGCACCCGGACGGGCATGCCAGAAACCACCATCGGCTTCGCCCCCGACGTCGGCGGGACATTCCTGCTGGCCCGCGCACCGGGGGAAGCGGGAACCCACGCCGCCCTGACCGGGGCGCACCTGACCGGTCCGGACGCGCTGCACCTGGGACTGGCGGACCACTACGTCCCGTCTGAGCGGCTGCCCGGACTCGTGGCCGCGCTGGAGAAGGAAAGCGCGGAAGACGCCGTCGGACGCTTTACTGCCGTACCTCCGCCCTCGGTGCTGGCCGGCCAGCGCGAGTGGATCGACGCCTGTTACGCCTTCGCCGACGCCGAGGACATCGTCCGGCGGCTCCGCAGCTGGAACGGACAAGGCACGGCGGACGCGGCACACGCCGCTGACACCATCGAAGGGAAGTCTCCCACGTCGGTCAAGGTCACGCTGGAATCCCTGCGGCGGGCCAGGACACTGGCGCTGGACGAGGCATTGGCCCAGGAGTACAGGGTTGGCCTGCGGTTCCTGTCCGGCCCCGACTTCCGCGAGGGCATCCGCGCGCAGGTGGTGGACAAGGACCGCACGCCCCGCTGGACGCCGCCAACGCTCGGGGAGGTGCTTCCGGAACACGTTGCCCGCTTTTTCGAACCGTTGGACGGCAGGGAACTGGACCTCCGTGCAGGCGGGGGACTGCAACTAGAGGAGACGGACCATGTCTGAAAAGTACACCGTGGCCTTCCTGGGCCTGGGGCACATGGGCGGGCCCATGGCCGCGAACCTGGTCAGGGCAGGCTATGGGGTGTCCGGGTTCGACGTGGTCCCGGCTGCCCTCGAAGCGGCCAGGGCCCAGGGAATTCCGGTTGCGGGCAGCGCCACGGAGACACTGAGGGGTGCTGACGTGGTGCTGACCATGTTCCAGAGCGGCCAGCAGGTGCTCGACGCCTACCGCGGAACCTCCGGGGAGCCGGGCCTGCTGGCAACAGCCGCTCCCGGGACCCTGTTCCTGGACTGCTCCACCATCAACGTTGACGAGGCACGCGAGGCGGCGCGTCTGGCTATCGAGGCAGGCCACCGCTCCGTGGACGCCCCGGTCTCCGGCGGCGTAGTGGGCGCCGAAGCCGGAACCCTCACCTTCATGGTGGGCGCGGACACGGAAGACTTCGAGACCGTCCGCCCGCTGCTGGAGGTGATGGGCAAACGCGTGGTGCACTGCGGGGCACACGGGGCAGGCCAGGCGGCCAAAGTCTGCAACAACCTCATCCTGGGTGTGTCCATGATCGCCGTCAGCGAGGCCTTCGTGCTCGGCGAAAAGCTGGGCCTGACCCACCAGGCCCTCTTCGATGTTGCCTCGGCCGCTTCCGGGCAGTGCTGGGCCCTGACCACCAACTGC
The DNA here is from genome assembly GCF_003367205.1 of Arthrobacter sp. RT-1. NCBI lineage: Bacteria > Bacillati > Actinomycetota > Actinomycetes > Micrococcales > Micrococcaceae > Arthrobacter > Arthrobacter sp. RT-1. The sequence continues at coordinate 25,107 of NZ_QRGQ01000044.1, read as the reverse complement.
CCGGTGCCCGGCCCTGTTCCCGGCAGTCCGGCCAACCGGGACTACCAGCCGGGGTTTGCCGGCGCGCTCATGGCCAAGGACCTCAACCTCGCGGTCAACGCACTCCGCAGCACCGGGGTGGCGGGTCGGATGGGCCCCCTCGCCGCCGAAATCTACGATACGTTTGCCGCGGAAGGCGGCGCCGGCCGGGACTTCTCCGCGATCATCACCGATATCCGTGAGAAATCCGGAAACCAGGGCGCGGATGCCCCGGGGAAGGCGCAGGCAACGCCTGCAGCGCCGGCCACGACAGCACACGACGACGGGAGCCCTGAATGACGGAGTACGCCAACATCCTGGTGGAGCAGCGGGGCCGGGTGGGCCTGGTGACACTCAACCGGCCGCAGTCGCTGAATGCGCTGAACAAGGCCACCATGGAGGAGCTGGTTTCGGCCGTGACCGCCATGGATGCCGATCCCGGGGTGGGAGCGGTGGTGATCACCGGATCAGGCAAGGCGTTCGCCGCCGGCGCCGACATCAAGGAGATGGCGTCCCAGGGCTATATGGACATGTACGCGGCTGACTGGTTCCGGGGGTGGGAGGATTTCACGCGGCTGCGCATCCCCACTGTCGCCGCGGTGTCCGGGTTTGCCCTCGGCGGAGGGTGCGAACTGGCCATGATGTGCGACCTCATCATCGCCGGGGACAACGCCAAGTTCGGGCAGCCGGAAATCAACTTGGGCGTCCTCCCCGGCATGGGCGGGTCCCAGCGGCTGACCCGGGCCGTGGGCAAGGCCAAGGCGATGGACCTGATCCTGACCGGCCGGTTCATCGGGGCGGAGGAGGCCGACCGGTGCGGCCTGGTATCACGGGTTGTTCCTGCCGAGGACGTTGTGGCCGAGGCGCTCAAAGCCGCCGATGTTATCGCGGGCAAGTCCAAGCCCGTGGCCATGGCGGCCAAGGAAGCAGTGAACGCCGCCTTCGAAACCGGGCTCGCCCAGGGGGTCCTGTTCGAGCGCCGGCTCTTCCATTCCCTCTTTGCCACGGAAGACCAGAAAGAAGGCATGGCGGCGTTCACGGAAAAGCGCCAGCCGGACTTTAGGCACCGGTAAGCGCCAGGGACTCCCGGTAGGCGCTGACGTCGCGGTTCAGTTCTTCAGCCATCAGGTGGTTGTTAATCACGACGGCGGTCCATGCCGCGGCCGCGGCGGACGCCAGCACCTGCGCCCTCAGGTCCGTGACGTTGCCCGCTGCCCAGACGCCGGGCACGGCGGTGGCGCCATCGGCGTCGGTTTCGAGGTAGTCACCGATGCCCATCGGGTGCGCCGTGGCGGACAGGCCCAGGCCGGAAAACGCCGCGAGGCGGGAATGGACCCGTGCTCCCACAACCACGGCGTCCACCGCCACCTCCGGTCCGCCCGCCAGCGCCACCCCGCGCAGGGCATCGTTTTCCACCCTCACCGCTTCCACGGCGCCGGCCACTACCTTGATCCCGCGGGCGGCCAGCTGTTCGTGCTCCCCGTCCGAGGGATCCGTCGTGTCATTGAGGAACAGGGTGATGTTGCTGCTCCACTGCCGGAACAGCAGGGCCTGGTGCACCGACCACGCGCCGTTGCCGAGGATGCCGATGGCCTGGTCCTGCACCTCCCAACCATGGCAGAAGGGGCAGTGCAGCACGTCCTTGCCCCACCGCTCCTGAAGCCCCGGAATGTCCGGCAGCTCATCCACCAGTCCGGTGGCGAGCAGGAGGCGCCGGCCGCGAAGCTGCCTCCCGTCGTCGAGCGTCACCTCGAAGCCCCGGCGCACATCGCCGCTGGTGGCCATTACCTCACCCCGCACAACCACGGCACCGTAGTGCTCCGCCTCGGCACGCCCGATGGCCAACAGCTCTGCCGGGTCGATGCCGTCACGGGACAAAAAGCCATGCACACCCCCTGCCGGAGCGTTCCGTGGCTGGCCGCCGTCCACCACCGCCACTGAACGTCGAGTACGGCCCAGCATCTGGGCTGCGCTCAAGCCGGCAGCACCGCCGCCCACTATCACGACGTCATACATGGAATCCGTACTCTTGATATTTCCCTTTTCAGTCATGGATTCATGATGTGCCCCGCGCGCATGTGTTGGCAAAGTAATTTGCCGGTATGGCAAAATTCGAGGATGGATGAAAACCTCGACGACGTGCTGGCGGCTGTTGGCCCGCGACTGCGGGCCCTCCGCCTCAGCCGCAATGTCACGCTGACCGCGCTGGCACAGGAAACCGGAATTTCGGTGAGCACGCTGTCCCGGCTCGAAGCCGGCCAGCGCCGGCCAAACCTGGAATTGCTCCTGCCGCTGGCAAAGGCACACCAGGTCCCCCTGGACGAGCTGGTGGGCGCGCCGGACACGGGCGACCCCCGCGTACACCTAAGGCCCATCGTGGCGAGGGGCATGACCATCATTCCGCTGACCCGGAAGCCTGGCGGCATCCAGGCCTACAAGCACATCCTGCCGGCCGGCCCGCTGGAGGAGCCCAACCCGCAGGTGCATGAGGGCTACGAGTGGCTGTATGTGCTCAATGGAAAGCTGCGCATGGTGCTGGGAACCCAGGACCTGGTCCTCGGCGCTGGGGAAGCCGCCGAGTTCGACACCCGGGTACCGCATTGGTTCGGCAGGGCCGACGGAAAGGCCGTGGAGTTCCTGAGCCTGTTCGGGACGCAGGGGGAGCGCATGCACGTGCGGGCCAAACCGGCCGCGCAACAGTAGGGGGCTTTCCAGGCTGCCAGCTTGCGCTCAGGACCGTAAGGTAGAAAAGACCGGCAGGGGTCGCGCAGGCGATGCAGCGGGAATCGGGGGAGAGTTGATGTTGGTTACAGCGACGGGGGCCGCAAGCCCGACTGACGGGCTGGGCGGACTGGTGGGCGTTGCCGCGCGGGCCATCGACAGCCTGGGCGAATGGGGCGTGGGCGCGTTCACCCTCGCTGAAACCGTGGTGCCGCCCATCCCCAGCGAGGTGATCCTGCCGCTCGCCGGGTACCTTGCCAAGCAGGGGTCCCTGAACCTGTTCCTCGTTTTTGTCACCAGTACCCTTGGGGCCTACCTGGGAGCGCTCTTGCTCTACTGGCTCGGAGCGAAGCTGGGGCTGGAGCGGTCCATCCGCGGCCTGTCCAAACTGCCCCTGGTGGACCGTGAGGACTTCGAGCATGCGGCCGGGTGGTTCCGCCGCCACGGCAGGTCCTCCATTTTCTTCGGCCGGCTCCTTCCGGGGGTGCGCAGCCTGATCTCCCTCCCCGCCGGTGCCGCGTCGATGCCGCTGGGAACTTTCAGCCTTTACACCCTGGCGGGCAGCGGGCTGTGGAACGGCGCCCTGATTGGCCTGGGGTACCTGCTGGGCACCCAGTACCGGCTGATCGAGCAGTACTCCCGGTTCCTCAACTACGCGGTGTACGCCGCCCTGGTGGTCACCGTGGTCCTGCTCGTTGCCAGGCGGGTCAAGCGGGCGAAGGCCCGACGCTGACCTCTGGTTGAGCATGGCCCTGACCCTGTGAAGGCTCCCGTCAATCGGCGAAGTCGCCCGCGTTCCGGCGGAAATCCGCGAGGATCCGGATCAACTCGTCAACATCGCCGGGACTGAACCCTGGATCGCTGAACACCTCATTGTTCAGGGCCGCCGTCGAACGCTTCGCCAGGCTGCGCCCCTCGCCGGTGAGCTCGATGAGAGTGGTGCGGCCGTCCGTGGGATGTGGTGAGCGGGCCACCAGGCCGGCCCGTTCAAGCCGGTCCACGGCGTTGGTGATGGAGGTGGGGTGGACCTGGAGCAGGGCGCTGGCCTTCTTCATGGGCAGCGAGCCCTTCCGCGCGAAGCTCAGCAGCGCCAGGAGTTCGTAGCGGGCAAAAGTGAGGCCGAACGGTTTAAGTGTTGCTTCGATCCTGGCCAGGAGGATCTGCTGGGTGCGCATCACCGCAGTTATGGCGGCCATGGGCGCGGCAACGTCCGGCCAGCCATGCTCTTCCCAGTTGCGCCGGGCGTCAGCAATGGGATCGCGGGACAACGGAGTACCCATGCCAGCCCCTTTCCGAAAAGCCTGTGAATATACTAGGACATCCAACGGTTTGGCGAGGGAAGGGACCAAAGCCCGTGCAGCCCCAAAGACGTGGCGGCGAGCCGCCGTTTCCCGATGCGGACCTGATGCACGTCGTGGAGCTCCTGCCGCCTGCGGAGCGGGAACGGTATGCCCGCATCCGGGAGTTCCTCCAGGGGTCCGTCCGCCAGGCATCCATCGAATACTGGAACCGCGAGGAATTTCCCTTCGGCCTGCTGGCGGACATGGGCAGGCATGGGCTGGGCGCACTGCAGGTGGACGGCAGCTCGGCCCTGTTCAAAGGGCTGATGTACGTGGAGCTGGCCCGCGCCGATGTATCCCTCTCGGCCCTGGCCGGCATCCATAACGAGCTTGTTGTCGGCATGGTCAGCCAGCTGGGATCCGACGAGCAGAGGCGCCGCTGGCTGCCCGGCCTCAGGAGCTTCGCCCAGCTGGGCGCCTTCGCCCTGACGGAGCCCGGCCACGGCTCGGACATCTCCAGGGGCCTGGCGGCTTCCGCCCGGCGGGCAGGGTCGGAATGGATCCTTAACGGGGCAAAACGCTGGATCGGTGCCGGAACCATCGCCGACTTCGCGCTGGTGTGGGCCCGGGACGAGGCGGACCAGGCCATCAAGGGCTTCATCGTGGAGACCGACCGTCCCGGCTACTCGGCCACCAAGATCTCCAACAAAATCGGGCTGCGCATCATGCAAAACGCCGACATCATGCTGGAGGATGTCAGGATTCCGGCTGCCAACCTCCTCCCGGGGGCCGCCGACTTTGCTTCAGCCAATGGGCTGCTGCGGGATTCGCGTGCCTGGGTGGGGTGGCAGGCGGCGGGGATCCAGCTGGCGGCCTTCGATGTTGCCCGGGAGTATGCGCTGGAGCGCCGGCAGTTCGGCAGGCCACTGGCGGGATTCCAGCTGGTCCAGCAACAGCTCGCGGACATCCTGGGCAACGCCTCGGCGTCGCTCTCGCTTATGGTGCAGCTGGCGCGGATCCAGGCGGATGGCACGCTGGAGATGGCGCAGGCCGCCATGGCAAAAGCCACCACCACCCGCCTCGCCCGTTCCTCGGTGGCGATGGGCCGCTCGCTGCTGGGTGGCAACGGCATCAGCAGCGACTACGAAATGGCCAAGCTGTTCGGGGACGCCGAAATCCTGTACACCTACGAAGGCAGCTACGAGATCAACTCGCTTCTGGTTGGGCGCGCGGTCACCGGCATCTCGGCGTTCACCTGACAGAGGCGCCTTCACCTGACAGCCTGCGTTCATCTGACAACGCTTAAGGGGTGGCCGGAACGTTGTCCCGCGGGCCGTGCCTCGCTAGCATCGAAGAGGTAAGCCTACTTAGTTTTCTGGCTCCACGTTCGGTGGGGGTGCGGGAAGGAATCATGATGCGGGTCAAGGATTCTGTGGTGGTTATTACCGGCGCTTCAAGCGGCATCGGCCGGGCCGCCGCACTTCGCTTCGCGGGCAAGGGTGCGCGGCTGGTGTTGGCTGCCCGCGGGGCGAAAGCCCTCGAAACAGTGGCCAGGGAGTGCAGGAAGCGCGGCGCCAAGGCCCTTGCGGTTCCCACCGATGTCACTGATCCTGACGCGGTGGAGGAGCTGGCGGCGCGGGCCGTCCGGGAGTTCGGACGCCTGGACGTATGGGTCAACAACGCGGCCGTGGGTGCCTTCGGCCGGCTGTCCGAGGTGCCGCCAAAAGAATTCCAGCGCGTCCTGGACATCAATATTTCCGGCTATGTCAATGGTGCACGCGCGGCACTGGCCCGCCAGATTGCCCAGGGATCGGGCACCCTGGTCAACGTTGCCTCGATTGTGGGGGAAATCCAGTTGCCCTACTCCGCGGCGTATTCCATCTCCAAGGCCGCAAACCGTGCCCTCAGCGTCAGCCTGCGTTCGGAACTGGCACGCGACGGAGTGTCAGGGGTCAAGGTGTGCACCGTGCTTCCAGCCACCATTGATACGCCCTTCTACCAGCATGCAGCCAACTACAGCGGCCGCCATGCCTCCGCGATGCCTCCCGTATATACCCCGGAGCGGGTGGCGAAGGCCGTGGTCAAGGTGGTAGCCCACCCGCGCCGCGAAACCGTCGTGGGAGGACTGACCGGACGGCTGCTCGTCCTGCAGCACCGCGTTACCCCCGGTGCCGTCGAGGCCGCCACTGCGCGCCAGGTGGACACGAGCCAGCTTTCCCGGCGGCGGTCCACCCCGGTCACTGCCGGAAACCTGCACCAGGCGTCGGAGGCACTGCGGAAGGGCTCCATCCGTGGAGGCTGGGGCGGCGGATGGCGGACTGCCGGGCGCAGGGCCATGGTCGCGGCAGCTCTCGCCGGCACCGTCGCAGTGGCCGGCAACCGGCTGGCCAGGCCGTTGCGGTAGTCAGCGCGGCCTGGACCGGAAAGATCAGCCAGCTTCCTACAGATTCCTTTCAGCGAAGATGCGCAGGGCATCCCGCACAAAGCCGGCACCCTCCTCACCTCCGTAATTGGCGGCAAAACGGGGGTCGGCAACGTACATGTCCGCGAGTCCGGTGACGTAGCCCTTGGTGTCCCCGCCGTTCTCCGCGGCAGGCGTACCGGGGATGCATTCCAACCATGCGACGTGCCGCCGGGCGAGGTCCTGCGCTTCAGGGCTCTCGGGGGCTGCGCCCGAACCGGCGGCGGCCAGCCAGTCCTTCCCCAGCTGTTCGGAGCGGGCCTTCCACTCCCGCTTCTCCGCCTCGCCCATTCCCCGCCACCAGGAATCACTCTTCGCGTAGGCTTCCTTGCCCCAGCGTTCCTCCACCTCGTCCTTGTACTGCGTGTGGTCGAAGCCGTCGAACATTTTTTCGGCCATAAGTTCGCCTCCTTCTTGTGCTGTTTCGATCGTTTGCCGGACGGACAGGATTTGCCGGGACAGCCTGTCCTGCTCCTGCCGCAACCATTCCAGGTGGCGGGTCAGCGCCTTCACGGCATCCGTCTGCTGGTGGAAGACCTCCGCGATGGCGGGCAGCCCCAGGCCCAGCCCACGAAGGAGCAGGATCCGCTGCAGCTGCACCAGGGCAGTGCCGTCGTAGTAGCGGTAGCCGTTGCTGCCCACCCGGCTCGGCTTCAGCAACCCGATGTCGTGATAGTGGCGGAGCGTCCGGCTGGTGGTGCCGGCCATCCTGGCCACGTCCTGGATGGACCAGTCCTTTCCTGTTCCGGTCCCGGTTTCTTCCATGATCCGAGCGTACGGGTTGACGCTGCGTCAAGGTCAAGGGGTGCGGCGGAAAGGGGGACGGGCCCTGTCAGCCGGCCGGGCGGTTCCGCGGCGTACCCTTCCGGGGCCGGCGGTTCCTGGCTTGGGCCACCAGCCGGCTGAACGCCAGGATGAAGACCGCTTCGATCAGGAGCATCAGGCCCACCAGCAGCCACTGTTCCTGGGAGATGAAGACAATGCAGCCGGTGAGCGCCAGGACCGTGCCCAGGGCAAGGGTGTAGGTGGCGAAACCGACGGCAACCCGGGCGCTGCGGACCCCCGTGCGGAAACCAAACCCCTGGGGTTCACCGCCGGGGTGCCCGGGAACCCGGTCCCGCGCGGCGGGCCCAAGGGAATCGAACTCTTCCCACGGATCCTTGTCCTGGCCTTGTCCGGTCATGCCTCAAGTATCCCAAAAAGGCGTCCGGTGCGGTCGGCAACGAAAGCCCGGGACGCAAAACAGCGGCCCCTCCAACAAGTGCTGGAGAAGCCGCTGGATGGTAGCTCCGGCAGCCGCCGGAGTTTTCCAAGTCTTAGAGCGGGCGGATGTTCTCTGCCTGCGGGCCCTTGGGGCCCTGGGTCACATCGAATTCGACCTTCTGGTTTTCGTCCAGTGAGCGGTAGCCGCTGCTGGCGATTGCCGAGTAGTGGGCGAAAACGTCAGCGGACCCGTCATCGGGGGCAATGAAGCCAAAACCCTTTTCGGCGTTGAACCATTTAACTGTGCCTGTTGCCATGGCTGCATTCCTTCATGTGACTCTGATTCTCTCTCCGGGTTTTCACCCCGGAGTGTGCGGAGAACGTCCCCCGCTGTCCCCAACGTACGGGGCTGGCGGCCTGCTTGCAAGGGTAAACACGGTTTCACCTGGTCAGCGCATGCCTTCGCGGCGTATTGCCGTCGCAATTGCGGCCGCCCTGGTTTCCACTCCGAGCTTGGCGTAGATGTGCGCGAGATGGGTTTTGACGGTGGCTTCGGAGATGAAAAGGCGCTGGCCCAGTTCGCGGTTGCTGAGGCCTTCGGTGAGGAGGCTGAGCAGTTCGGCTTCCCGGGGAGTCAGGATCTCGTCCGGGTTGCGCAACTGCTGGAACAGCCGGGACGCCACCGGCGGGCTCATCACGCTTTTGCCCTGGACGGCGCCGCGGATGGCCGCGAAAATTTCTTCCGGAGCGGCATCCTTCAGCAGGTACCCCATGGCGCCGGCATCCACTGCCCGCACAATGTCCGCGTCCGAGTCGTAGGTGGTGAAGACCAGGATCGCCTGCCGGCCGTTGCGTCCGCGGATTCGGCGGATCGCCTCGATGCCGTCCATTCCCGGGCCCATGGCCAGGTCCATGACCACAACGGCCGGAGAATGCTCCTGGACCTGTTCGAGGGCTTCCTCCCCGGAGGAGGCCTCCGCCACCACGTCGATATCCGGCTGGGTCCCCAGCAGGGCACGGAGGCCGCTGCGCACCACCAGGTGGTCATCCACCAGCAGTACAGTGATGGCGTTCATGCGCTGTCCTCCGCATCCTGCCGGGCGGCCGGCGCGGGGAGCTGGGCCGCCACGATGGTGCCTTCGCCCGGGGCGCTCTCCACCGAGAAGACGCCGCCCAGTTGCTCAACCCGCTGCCGCATCGCCCGCAGGCCGTAGCCTCCGGCGTCCGACGGCGGTGCTGCCGCCGCCGGATCAAAGCCGGCGCCGTCGTCGTAAATGTCCAGCGTGACGGCCTCCGGGAGGAAGCCGAGGGTCACGGTGGCGGCACTGGCGGAGGCATGCAGCCTGACATTGGAGGCCGCACTCTGGACCACCCGCAGCAGCGCGTGGCGGACGTCGGCGGAAACGGGCCGCGGCTCGCCGGTGACCAGGAGCCGGGCCTCCGGCACATACTGCCTGGCGGCAAGGAGAAGCGCCTCCGGCAGGGGCGAGGAGTCCAGGCCGGGGGAGGCAAGCTCGTGGACCAGGCTGCGGGTTTCGGACAGGTTCCCCCGCAACAATGTGGTGGCCTGCCGGAGTTCAGCCTGGGCGGCGGCGCTTGGCCAGGCCCGTCCTGCAGCCTCCAGCAGGAGCAAACTGCTCGCCAGTCCCTGCGTGACGGTGTCGTGGATTTCCCGGGAAACCCGTTCGCGTTCGGCAATGGTGCCGGCCCGGCGCTCGCTGGCGGCCAGCTGCCCCTGGGCGCGCGAAACCTCCGCGTGCAGGCGGCGCTGTGCCTCGGCGTCGTGCTGGATGCGGTCATAGACCAGGGTCAGCATGAGGCCAACGGCCAGCGGCCCCAGCAGCATGGCAAGGTCGGTGCCGCTGCTCATCTTGAACAGCCCGGCGGCAGTGGCGGCCGCCGTGGTTCCTGCCGCGACGTACGCAGCGGTTCCGGCCAGCGCGCTGCGGCAAAGGAAAAAGAGTGCGAACGAGCACCAGGCAAAGCTGGGTGCCGCGATCACCAGGACCGCCCAGACGGCCACCAGCGCGAACATCCAGGCCATCCCGGGCCTGCCGCGGCCGGCGAGCACGGCCACCGCGGCGTACAACAGGGAGGCTGCCGCAGCCAGGCCCAGGATCAGGAGATTGTCCGCGGGGCTGTGCCGCATGACATAACGGACCACGGATGCCACCAGGAGCACCGCGAAACCGAGATGCACCGCGGTGTCGATGCTGCCCAGCCCGGGGCGGCCTGGGTTCCGGGGGACCGGGTCTGCAGACGCGGCAGCGGCGGCCGGCGCAGCGCCGTGAACTCGGGTAGGCATGGGATGTCCCGTTCTGTGGTGGGGAACGCTCCCTCCCATGCTATTGCCCCCGCCGTTGCAGGGCTCTCAGCCATTTGGCTGATACGGCTGGCCTTTGGTCGGAGCAGTGTCCAGACGAAGGCCCGATGGCAGGCGCCGGCGCGGCCGGAAGGATTGATCCGTATCCACCCTGAAAGTTTGCCGATCCGAGGAGACACCATGAAGAAGTCCCACAAAGCACTTGCCGCAGCAGCCGCCGGCGCACTCGTCCTCACCGCCGGGGCCACTGCGGCCGCCAACGCCGGAACCGGCTCCGCGCCCGTGGCTGTCCCTGCCGTGGACATCGCGCCTGCGCCTGAGACCGTCGTCCAGCAGAACCGCATCAGCGTGGGGGCCTCGGCCACTGCCGTGAGTGCCGCACTGGCCAAGTGCCAGGCGGACAAGCTTCCCTTTGTCACGGTGGCCTTGGTGGACCGGTTCGGAACCGTCCAGGCTTTGCTCCGGGGTGACAACGCAGCAGAACACACCATCGAGGCCGCCAAGCAGAAGGCGTACACGGCCGCCGCCTTTGGTGCCCCCACCAGCGAACTCGCCAAGCGGATCAACGGAACCGGCCCCTCCATCGCCGACCTCCCGGGCACCCTCTTCCTGGCAGGCGGCGTTCCGCTGAAGGTCAATGGCGTGTCCGTGGCCGGCATCGGCGTTGGCGGGGCTCCCGACGGCGCCCTCGACGAAGCCTGCGCCACGGCCGGGGCGAACGCGATCCCCGGCGCCGGGACTGCCAAGTAGGCTTCCCGTATGAGGCGCTTGAGGGGTGCGGCTGTGGTGGTCGCCGGCGGGCTGGCGGTGTTCCTGGCCGCGTGCCAGGCACCGCAGGGCGGTCCGCAGGATGTGCCGTCCACTGCAGTTGCACCAAACCCGGCATCCACCAGCCAGGCACCTGTCCCGGAGCCCACGCCGTCACCGCCGGCTCCCGGCACGGTGTCCCCGCCGGCCCTGTCCGCAGAAGAACAGGCACAGCTGGACCAGGAGTTGATTGCCGCCGCGAAGGCCAACAACGCTCCTCTTGTGAAGGAGCTGATCAGCCGCGGTGGCAATGTCAATGCGAAGGATTCAATCCAGGACTCCGCGTTCCTCTATGCCGGCGCTGAAGGATTCAACGAGGTGCTGCAGTTGACCCTGGCCGCGGGTGCGGACGTGGCCAGCATCAACCGTTACGGCGGCACTGCCCTGATTCCGGCCAGCGAGCACGGCCACGTGGAAACGGTCCGCATCCTGATCGCCGCGGGCGTTCCGGTCAACCACGTCAACAACCTCGGCTGGACGGCGATGCAGGAGGCCATCCTCCTGAACGACGGCGGCCCGCGGCAGCAGGAGGTGGTGCGCCTGCTCCTCGAAGCCGGGGCGGACCCCGACATCCGCGATCCCGAAGGGCGTACCGCCCTGCAGAACGCCGAGCGGCTCGGTTTTGGGGAGATCGCTGCGCTGATCCGCGGCCGGTAGCTCCTGCCGGTAACAGCAACGCGGGGTCGGATATGGCCCGATAATCCGAGGTTTAAGGGCCGGATCTGACCCCGCGTTGCTTTTAGACGGCTTCGAGGATACTGACGTAGTTGGCGATGCCTACGCCGCCCATGTTCTGGACGGCGGCGCGGCGCGGGTTCCCCAGCTGCATATCGCCGGCGGTGCCGGTCAGCTGCATTGCGGCCAGGACGTGCTGGGATACGCCGGTGGCGCCGACCGGGTGGCCCTTGGACTTGAGGCCGCCGGAGAGGTTGATGGGCAATTTTCCGTCCTTGTACACCGACCCTTCCTCGAGGGCACGCGCGCCCTGGCCGGGTTCGGTGAGGCCCATGGCCTCATACATGAGCAGTTCGGCGATGGTGAAGCAGTCGTGGACTTCCGCGAAGTCCAGGTCCTGAAGTCCGACGCCGGCCATCGCCAGGGCGCGCTGCCAGGATACCCGCGTGGCTTCGAACGCCGTGGGGTCCCTGCGCGCGGCGGGGAAGAAGTCGTTGGCCTGGCCGAATCCGGCAAGCCGCACGGGCGCAGTTGCTCTGCCCGTGGGTGAGCTGGACAGCACGACGGCGGCGGCGCCGTCGGAGACGGGGGAGCAGTCGGTGCGGCGCAGCGGGTCGGCCACCATGGGGTTCTTGTCCGAGACAGTGCGGCAGAACTGCTCGCCGAGGTCCCTGCGGAGTTGGGCGTAGGGGTTGTCCACGCCGTTGCGGTGGTTTTTCGCGGCGATGGTTCCCAGCACGTCCCCCAGTTTCCCGTCGGCGTCGTAGCGCTTTGCGTAGTGCTTGGCCACCTCGGCAAAGAGGCCGGTGAATCCGGTGGTGGAGGCCTTGCCGGCCATGTCGTAGTCTGCGCCCAGCAGCCCGGCGCCCACCACGTCTGCTCCGGCGTGGGTCATCTTCTCTGCCCCGATGACCAGGACCGTCTTCGCGGTGCCCGCCAGCAGGGACTTAGTGCCCTGCTGGAACGCTGCAGATCCTGAGGCACAGGCGTTCTCCACCCGGGTGGCGGGCACGTTTGCCAGCTCCGGGGAAACCTGCAGCGCCAGGGAAGACGGGAAAGCCAGGGGCATCATGCCGGAGTTGAACTGGCCGATATAGATCTCGTCGATCTGCCCGGGCTCAACGCCTGCGGTGGTGATGGCGTCAGTTGCCACCTGGACAATCAGCGATTCGAGGGTCTCCTCGGTGAGCTTGCCGAATCGGCTGTGCCCCCAACCGGTGATCAGGACGTCCTTGCCGAACTGTTCCTGCAGGCTCATGCGATGGCTCCTTCGCGCTCAAGGGCGATGTCGAATTCCGCGTCGGTTTTGTCATGGATCTCGCCCAGCGTCACGCCCGGCGCCAGGCGGGTGAGCGTGAGCCGCCGCCCGCCGTCGTCCTTCTTGACGAGGTCGAAGACGGCAAGGTCGCTGATGATCCGGTCCACGCAGCTCAGCCCGGTCAGCGGAAGCGTGCATTCGCGCACGATCTTCGCGGTGCCGTCCTTGGCGTTGTGTTCGGTGAGGACCACTACCCGGGGCGTCCCGGCCACCAGGTCCATGGCACCGCCCATGCCCTTGACCATCTTTCCGGGGATGGTCCAGTTGGCCAGGTCCCCGTTGCCGGAAACCTGCATGGCCCCCAGGATGGCCACCTTGACGTGCCCGCCGCGGATCATGCCGAAGGAGGCGGCTGAGTCGAAGATGCTCCCGCCGGGCAGCACGGTCACGGTCTGCTTGCCGGCGTTGATGAGGTCAGCGTCCTCCTCGCCCTCGTACGGGAACGGGCCCATGCCCAGCAGGCCGTTTTCGCTTTGCAGGACCACGCGCACGCCCTCGGGAAGATTGTTGGCCACGAGCGTGGGGATGCCGATGCCCAGGTTCACGTAGTCGCCGTCGTTCAGTTCCTCGGCTGCGATTGCAGCCATTTCATCCCTGGTCCAGGCCATGGGTTTCTCCTTCAGTGTGTTGGGCGCTTAGACGGACAGTGCTTCGGTTTCAACGGCAACAGGGCGCTGCCGGACGGTGCGCTGCTCGATGTCCTTGGTCCGGGCTGTGGCCTGCACCAGGCGCTGGACGAAGACGCCCGGCGTCACCACGTGGTTCGGGTCCAGCCCACCGGGCTCCACAATCACCTCGGCCTCAGCGATGGTGAGCCTGCCTGCCGTGGCGACCACCGGGTTGAAGTTCCGTGCGGTGTACCGGTAGATCAGGTTGCCGTCCGTGTCGGCAGTGTGGGCGTGGACCAGTGCGACGTCGGCAGTGATGGCCCGCTCCCGGACGTACGTTTCGCCGTCGAACACCTCGTGCGGCTTGCCCTCCGCAACCAGGGTGCCCACGCCCGTTTTGGTGTAGAAGGCGGGAATGCCGGCGCCGCCGGCGCGGAGGCGCTCCGCCAGGGTGCCCTGCGGCGTGAAATCCACTTCGAGGCGGCCGGCAATGTACTGCTCAGCGAACAGCTTGTTTTCCCCAACGTACGAGGCAATGACCTTCCGGACCTGGCCGGCTTCGATCAGGACGCCCAGGCCCTTCCCGTCCACCCCCATGTTGTTGGACACCACGGTCAGGTCCTTGGCGCCGGAATCGCGGACGGCTTCGATGAGGTCGGCCGGAATGCCGCTCAAGCCGAAGCCTCCCACTGCGAGGGTCATACCGTCCTGCAGTGCGTCCCGGAGGGCATCAGCGGCGGATGCTTGGAGCTTGGTCATGGCGTCTCCTCATCGAGAATTTCGTTTGTCCACTTTGTGGATGGGTAATCTGGAAACTGAGGCTACGGGCGTCGCTTGATGGGTGTCAAGGGGGCAATTCGCACGCTCTTTACCGCTTTTTACACTGTGGACGATATGCTGATTGCTTTCCATATTATGGACATTAGGGGTGGAAAATGAGCAATCTTCCCGTGCAGGGCGCGCAGGTGGTCAGCCGCATCGCCGGATTGTTACGGCTGGTGGGACGGAGCGCTGACGGCATGTCACTGGCGGACCTGGTGCGCGAATCGGGCCTCACCCGGCCCACCGTCCACCGGCTGCTGTCCTCCCTGGCATCGGAAGGGCTGTTGGACCATGAGGCGGCGAGCGGCAACTGGGTGCTGGGACCGGAAATCCTCCTGATGGGTTCCGTGGCGTCCGCGCGGTTTCCCCTGGAGGACATCGCCCGCCCCAGCCTTCGCCGGCTGGCCGAAGCCACCGGTGAGAGCGCCTTCTTCTCGATCCGCCGCGGCGGGGAAACGGTCTGCCTGCTGCGGGAGGAGGGAAGCTTCCCGGTCCGTTCCTTCGTGCTGCACGAGGGGGTCCGGTTCCCCCTGGGCGTCGCCTCCGCCGGAACGGCCATCATGGCTTTCCTGCCGGAGGCTGAGCAGGAGGAGTTGCTGGACGGGTGGACGGCCCACGCCGGAGCCTTCGCTGCCGGCCACCCGCGCGAGCTGGTCCGGGAGACCCTCGCGCGGACACGCCTGCACGGCTACTCGGTGAATCCCGGGCTGGTGCTGGAGGGAAGCTGGGGCATGGGCGCTGCGGTGTTCGACCAGTCCGGCCGGCCCGCGTGGGCGCTGTCCCTGACCGGGATTGAGCCGCGCTTCCGGCCCGACCGCCAGGAAGAACTGGGCGGCCTCCTGATGGCGGAGGCCCACCGGATTACCCAGCAGCTGGGTGGGGAGGGAAAGGGGACGCGGCCCCGCTGAGTCTCCCCGCCTTTGCCAAGGAACGACGACGGCGCGCCCACCTTCCCGGTGCGGCGCGCCGTCGTTCGTCCCCAAAGGTGGGAATTTCAGCGACTTTCCAGCTGGGTTCCTACAGTCCGGCCCGCGGTTCCTCCGGGCCCTCGTGCTTCCACCAGGTGTCGAAAATGCTGACGGGAACGGTGCGCTTGTGCCGGGTGCGCAGGTATTTCTGTTCGATCAGTTCGGCAACGTCATCCGGAACCTCGCGGCCCTCCAGGTAGTCGTCGATCTGGTCGTACGTCAGCCCGAGTTCGTCTTCGTCTGTCCGGCCGGGCCGGTCATCCAGCAGGTCCGCGGTGGGCACCTTTTCCCAGACGCGTGCAGGGGCGCCGAGTACTGCCAGCAGTGCCCGGTTCTGCCGCTTGTTGAGGCCGAATAACGGAAGGATGTCCGCGCCGCCGTCGCCGTACTTGGTGAAGAAGCCGGTGACGGATTCCGCTCCATGGTCCGTGCCGATCACCAGGTAGTTATGCTCGCCGGCAAGGGCATACTGGGCGATCATCCGGGTGCGGGCCTTGGTGTTGCCCTTGTGGAAGTCCGAAATTTCGCTTCCCACGGTTTTCTCGAACTCATCCTCGAAACCGTCCACGGCGGCGGAGATGTTGAACGTCCACTCGGTCTTGGGCTGGATGAAGTCGAGCGCGGCCTGGGCGTCTTCCTCGTCATGCTGCACCCCGTACGGCAGGCGGACGGCTACGAAGTTGGCCTCAACGCCCTCGGCTTCAAGCTCCTCGACCGCCAGCTGGGCAAGCTTTCCGGCGAGGGACGAATCCAATCCGCCGGAGATGCCCAGGACGAAGCCCTTGGTCTGTGTGGCCTTGAGGTAGTCCTTGAGGAATCCGACACGTTTGCGCACCTCCCCTGCGGGATCGATCCGGGGCTGCACGCCCATTTCTTCGATGATGGTGGCCTGGAGTTCGCGCATGAGGTCCACACTAGCCAGCCGTGTCAACGCGGCTCAAGCATCCACACTGTCCGGCCGCTACTAAACTGGAGCGCATGACTTCCCACAGTGAGACTGCAGTAGACTTTGCAGCCGCCCGCGCCCGCCTGCTCGAACTGATCAAGGAACTCGCCGTGGTCCGCGGCAAGGTGATCCTCTCCAGCGGAGCAGAGGCGGACTACTACATCGACCTCCGCAGGATCACGCTGCACCACGAAGCATCCAAGCTGGTGGGACAGGTAATGCTGGCGCTCGCGGACCAGGCCGGGATCGATTTTGAGTGCGCCGGAGGCCTTACCATGGGCGCGGATCCCGTTGGAACTGCCGTCATGCACGCCGCCGCAGATTCGGGCCGTGCCGTTGACGCCTTCGTGGTCCGGAAGGCCCAGAAGTCCTATGGCATGGGGCGCCAGGTGGAAGGCCCCTCCGTGGAGGGCCGCAAGGTACTGGTCCTGGAGGACACCTCCACTACCGGAGGCTCTGCCCTCACCGCCGTGGAAGGCGTCCGCAAAGCCGGCGGCAATGTGGTGGCTGTCGCCGTGATCGTGGATCGCGATACGGGAGCCAAGGAAAAGATTGAAGCTGAAACCGGCGTGCCCTACCTGTTCGCCTTTGGCAAGGACGAACTGGGCCTCTCGTAGCCTTATTCTCCGCCGCAGCCGGATCCTTGCCGGTCCGGTTGCGGGGGCCAGGGGCCGGACTTTGTTGGATCCGAACTTGAGGGTGGCCTATTATTTGCGTTAACCCCCTTTAGTACCCGTTGGAGAACCTGCCCATGCTCACCCCCGAAAAACCTCTGAGCACCACGGACCAGGTCCAGAACCTCATCCTGGACAGCGCCGATTTCGAGGACTTCCTCAACGAGCTGGCGCGCTTCTCGGCACACCAGATGGCAGGCGACGGAGAGGACGCCCTCTGCGGCATCACCCTGCTCCGCGACCGCAAGGCCGCGACCATCGGCTGGAGCAGCGACTCCGCCCGGGAAGTGGACGAGATCCAGTACTCCCTGTCCCAGGGGCCGTGCCTGACGGCGGCCAAGGAGGAACGCGAAGTCCACGTTCCGGACCTTTTCGAGGAGAACCGTTGGGGCCCGGATTACGCGAACGCGGTGGCCTCGCACGGCCTCCGGTCGGTGCTTTCCCTGCCCTTCAACCTCCAGGGCGACGCCAAAGCGGCACTGAACCTGTACTCGGACGTCCCGCGCAAATTCGACGAGCGTGCTACCGCGAGGGCCCGTGGCTACACCCGGGAAATTTCGCAGGCGCTGCGGCTGGCGGTGCGGTTCTCGCTGCACACGGACAGTGCCGCGAACCTGCGCGCAACCCTCGAGTCCCGGACCATCATCGATATTGCCGTGGGCATCGTGATGGCCCAGAACCGGTGCAGCCAGGAGTCTGCGGTGAACATCCTCACCGAGGCGTCCAGCAACAGCAACACCAAGCTGCGGGACATCGCCAAATCGCTGGTGGATTCCGTGGGCGGCACGGGCACCCGGACCCACTACCAGGAACCCGGCCAGAGGCAATCGGACCAGACGGCCTGACATACGGGTTGTGCCCGCTCCCGCTGGAGGATACGCTTGCCGAGGTTGAGCCGTCGGCCATAGACACCCTTTTTTGGAGTACCTATGGACCGCGCACTGAATGCCATCGTTAACCTCGATGTCCCCGCCGATACCGTCTGGATCGACGTCCGGGGGAGCCTGAACCACGAATCGCGCCCCGACCTCATGCACATCATCCGGCGGGTCAGGCGCATGGGTATCCGTTCCCACGTCAGGGTGGACCTCTCCAACGCCGTGCTGGTGGAGTCCTCTGCCCTGGCCGGGCTCCGGACAGACCTCAACGCCATGGATTCCACGCTGCCGGCCCTGCACGGTGCCGGCGTGTCGCTTCACCTCACCCCCGCCACTGACAGCTGGACGTCCCCCTCAGACACGGGCGAATCCCGCGTGCAGCCCCTTGTCATCGTTGACGACGACGTTGCCCTCCTGGGGGCCGGGCATGATGCGTTCCCCGCCGCGCCGGCTGAACCGTTGGAGGAAATTTTCGGCCGGCCGCTGGCGGAGTACACCGACGAGGAACTCCTGGCGGCCAGCGACTCGCTGTTTGCCATGCTGGACAATCCGAAAGCCTTCGCCGGCGCCGATTTGCTGGGCCGCTACAACGACATTGGCCAGGAACTCTCGAGGCGCCGGCAGGAACCGGAAACACCATTCCCGGCAGCGGAGGATCAGGCAGCCAGCTGACGCGGCGTCACTGAATGGTTACACCCCGC
This sequence comes from Arthrobacter sp. RT-1, assembly GCF_003367205.1. Lineage (NCBI taxonomy): Bacteria > Bacillati > Actinomycetota > Actinomycetes > Micrococcales > Micrococcaceae > Arthrobacter > Arthrobacter sp. RT-1. The sequence continues at coordinate 6,704 of NZ_QRGQ01000044.1, read as the reverse complement.
TTCTTGCGGCGGTGTCTTCAGTTGTGCCTACGGTAGAGGCGTGCCGTATGAGGGGGACGTAAATCCGCAGAACCGGCGCGGGAGTTCCGCTGCCCGGCTGCTGGCGGAAGCTGCTGCCCTGAAACAGTTCTCGCGGCGCGGTTTCCTCACCGGAGCCGGCGCCTCCGGGCTGCTGGCCGCAGACATGCTGCTCACCCGGCAGGTCCAGTCGCAGCGCCGGACGGACAGGATCCTTACCGTTTCGGACGGTTTCGCGGACCTCTACTACCCGGACGCCAGCTGGTTCCTGTTCCCCGGCTACAAGACCAGCTGGGAAGAGGCGCAATGGATCCTCAACTCACTGCGCGGGTCCCTGAACAAGCGGGCCAGGCTGGCCGCCGTCGGTTACTCCAACCAGGGCCTGGACATCGACAGCATCGTGATCGCCCTGATCGAGCACGTCCGTGCCCAGAAGATCACCAAGCTGTTCTTCTACGGGCACAGTTTCGGCGGGATGGTCGCAACCCAGGTGGCTGCCCGGCTGCTGGAGATCCATGGTGTGGAGGTGGAGTTCATCGTGCTCGACTCCAGCCCCTACAGCAAGCACGATGTCCTGGACCAGAGCTGGTTCGACGGCGTGGTGTTCCTTTACGAGCGCGGATTCCGGTTCCCGTCCACCCTCCGCGGCGGCTACGAGCTGGGCGAACGGGTCATCCACAAGGATGAACGCAGCTGGCGCCAGATCCTGGACCAGACGATGGAACAGCTGTCCCCGATCGCTCCGTCCAGCGTGCTCGTCCAGACGGAGTCCGCGTACATCTACCACTTCGAAGGTGCCCGGTTCGCGGGCAAGATCGGCACGGCCAAGATGGCGTACGTCGGCAATCCCCGGGACCGGACCGTCCGCTACCAGACGGCAGCCGAAGCCTGGGCCGTGGCGTTTAAGGACAACATCGTGTCGACGGACCTGCAGACCACAGGTGCCGCCCCGGCGCATGCGAGCCCGGGCTGGAACCCCAACATCTACCGGCCAATACTGGACGAACTACTGGACGGGTTCTTCCCCCTGCCCCGCGGCGGCTCCAGGGTGACCGTGTTCTAGATCTGGTTCTTCAGGTCCGCCACGGAATTCAAGACCTGGTTGGGCCGGAACGGGTAGGCACCGATGTCCTCGCGCCGGGTGATGCCGGTCAGGACCAGGACCGTATGCAGCCCGGCCTCCATGCCGGCGATGATGTCCGTGTCCATCCGGTCACCGATCATGGCGGTGGTCTCGGAATGCGCATCAATCTGGTTCATGGCGGAGCGGAACATCATGGGGTTGGGCTTGCCCACCACATAGGGCTCCCGGTCCGTGGCCTTGGTGATCAGCGCGGCGATGGCACCGGTGGCGGGCAGGGGGCCGTCCTTCGACGGGCCGGTGGCATCCGGGTTGGTGGCAATGAAGCGGGCGCCGGCCAGGATGAGGCGGATGGCGGTGGTGATGGCCTCGAAGGAATACGTGCGTGTTTCGCCGAGCACCACGAAGTCCGGGTCCTGGTCGGTGAGGATGAAGCCTGCCTCATGCAGCGCCGTCGTCAGTCCTGCCTCGCCGATTGTGTAGGCGCGGTTGCCCGATCCTGAACCCTGCACCTGGTCCTTCAGGAACTGGGCGGTGGCCAGGGCGGAGGTCCAGATGTTCTCCTCCGGTACTTCCAGTCCGGAAGCGCGGAGCCGGGCGGCAAGGTCACGCGGAGTGAAGATGGAGTTGTTGGTCAGCACCAGGAACCGCTTGGACGTGTCAACCCACCGCTGGATGAGCTCGGCGGCCCCGGGCACCGCCTGGTTCTCGTGGACCAGCACACCGTCCATGTCCGTCAGCCAGCACTCGATGTCCTGGCCGCTGCGGTAGACCGCCGGGTTTCCCTTGACCGTGTCCGCTTCTGCCATGTTTTTCTCCTCCAGGTTCATCTGCCGGTTGCGGCTCCCAGTCTTTCATCCTTCTGCCCGAACAACCTGGACCCCTGGAGGGAAGGGCCCCGGCGGCCAGCCTGGCTGCCCGGTCCACTAGGCTCTTAGCTGGCACCAAGGTGCCAGCGGCTGCGGATCCGGGGATGTCCGCAGTGTTTGTTGCGCCGGCACGCGCCAGCACGTCCCTTTGAACAGAGACCACCTGGCACCGTGCGGGAACCGCAGGCTGCCACCAGCACCTGAAAGGGACCGCCATGAGCAACATCAACTACAGTGCCCCGCCACCGCCCAGGGATGCCGCCGGGGCCTACGCGCCGCCGCCGCTTCCCGGCCAGCACCCCAACCAGCAGTATTCCGGCCCGCAGTACCCCGGGCAGCAGTACCCCGGGCAGCAATACCCGCAACCTGGTGCCCCGCAGCAGCCCCAGCACGAGCCGCCCCGCAACAACAAGACACTGTTCATCGTCCTGGGGGCAGTTGCGGCAGCCGTTATAGCCGCGCTCGTCGCCGTTTTTGTGTGGGTGGTCCCGGTGTTCACCGCGCCGCGGGCCGCAGATTCCCCGTCCGCGGGGGCGTCCCCGGCGCCGGAGGAAAGCCCAGCGGGTGAAGAATCGGCTGCACCATCCGGCCAGGCTGCGGACGATGTGCCTGCCGGCGCCATTCCCCTTCCCCCGGGCTGGGCGGACCTGCAGGGGCCGGCCAACATCCCCGCCGAGGGCGATCCCCTGTTCAGCCGCTTTGTCACAGGAGAGTCCTCCTTCCAGTACCTCACATCCTGGACCGCCGATGACACCTTCGGAATCACCACGGATCCCACCACCGGTACGCCCATGCAGCAGAAAGCCCAGGGCACGGAGGAGCGCGACGGCGACGGCATCGCCCTGGCCTACGCGTTTTTCGCTGAAGCCGAGGAAGGCAAATACGGCAAGGAACCCGGGAAGGTGCAGGCGGCCATAGCGGAGATCCAGGCGAAGTTCGCCACCATGCCCGCAGCCGACCTGCCGCAGCACCTGGTGGGCCACAAATGCACGGGCAACTTCGAAACCACCACTCCGGAGACCCGCGAATTCCGCCGGACGGCCGCCGTGGTCATCGGTTTTACCTGCACCAACGCCCGCGGCGAAACCATCCGGGCCGTGAACCTGTTCAGCGTCACCCCGTGGGGAACTCCGCAGATGGTGGGCGTCAGCGGCCACGAGACGTACTGGAACGAACACCCGGACCTGCTGGAGCAGATCTCCAACTCGTACCGTGCCAACCGCTGGAAACTGGACGGCTGACCCGCGGCTAAAGTTGAAGCGTGACTGACCAGCCCCAGACTCCGCCGCCGTCCGATCCGCCGTCCGGCGAGGCAGCGCCGGGGGAGGACTCCGCGCCCAAGGCGGAGGTCGGCGTCGGGCCCTGGGAAGGGGAACTGCCGGAAGGCGACCACTGGGATCCCGACCTCCTGGCCGACGGCGACCGGCGCAACGTCCTGGACAAGTACCGGTACTGGAAGCACGAGGCGATCGTGGCGGAGCTGGACTCCCGGCGCCACAACTTCCACGTGGCCATCGAAAACTGGCAGCACGACCTCAATATCGGCACGGTGGTGCGCACCGCCAACGCGTTCCTCGCCAAGGAGGTCCACATCATCGGCCGACGGCGGTGGAACCGCCGCGGGGCCATGGTCACCGACCGCTACCAGCACGTCCGGCACCACCCCACCGTTGCCGACTTTGTCGAGTGGGCGCAGGGGGAAGGGCTGGCCATCATCGGGATCGACATCTTCCCGGACTCCGTCCCGCTGGAGACGTACGAGCTGCCGAAGGACTGTGTGCTGGTGTTCGGCCAGGAAGGTCCCGGGCTCACGCCGGAGGTTCACGAGGCGGCCGTCGCCACCCTGTCCATCGAACAGTTCGGCTCCACCCGGTCCATCAATGCAGCGTCCGCCGCCGCGATCGCCATGCACGCCTGGGTGCGGCGGCACGTCTTCAACCAGCTCACTTAGTACCGCCCCTTCCCGCGAGATGGCACTTAACGGCAGAACAAGCGGCCGGAACTGCCGTTAAGTGCCATCTCGCGCGGGGGAGGGCAGCCAGGCTGTGGATAACTCCTGTTCGGGCTCCGTGAACGAGCCAAAATGAAGGATGCGCAGGGCCATCCTCCCCGACCATCTGAACAATGGTTCATTCTCCCTTCGGGCCTCGGACAAGGCCGGAGTCACACGTACCCGCACGGCGGCAAAAGACCTGGTGACGGTTTCACGGGGTATCCGGGTGCCGGTGCAGTCGGGCGCCACGGGATCAGCAGCTTTGCGTGCCTACACGGACCTTGACGACACCTCCATCCTCACGTCGTTGTCGGCCGCCCGGGTCTGGGGCGCGCCGCTGCCCGCCAGGCACAGCGGCGATTGGCGGATCCACCTTGCCCGGCGGCGGGGCTTCAGCTTCCCGCGCCGCGTCAACGTCGTTGGGCACGTGCTGACATTCTTCCCGGACGAGGTGCTGGAGTACGACGGCGTCCGGCTCACGTCGCCTGCGCGGACGTGGCTGGACCTTGCTGGTCTGCTGACCGTGGAGGAGCTGGTAGCCGTTGGCGACTATTTGGTCTGCTGCCACGGGCCTGCATTTCCGATGCCCAGGGCCGCTATATGCAGTATCGATGACTTGCGGGACGTTATCGGGCGGCACCGTGGCATGCGGGGTGTCCGGACAGCACGGGAGGCAGTTGAGCTGGTCCGCGTGGGCAGCGACTCGGTCCCTGAGACCAGGATGCGCCTCGCGCTCGTTGATGCAGGTCTGCCCGAACCCGTCCTGAACCATGTGTTGTTTGACAGCCGGGGCGTCCCGGTCCTGTGGCCGGATGCGGCCTATCCGCGCTGGGGTATCGCGTTGCAGTACGACGGCGGACATCATGCCGGCACGGAACAGCATTTGAGGGACATCGATCGGCAGGACCGGCCCGAGATCCACGGCTGGCTGGAGGTCAGGATCGGCAAACATCATCTCGAGGGTGACCGTCCCGCCGTCGTACCCAGGGTCCGGCGGGCGCTGCAAAGCCGGGGCTGGACGCGAGATGACAGTTAACGGCAGACGCGCGGCCCGTCATTGCCGTGAACTGCCATCTCGAGTAAGCCCGGGCCCGGCCGGGCGGTGGGCCCACACCCGCAGGGTTCCCTGGCCGAGCTTGCGAGGCGAGGGTGCGGGCGGGGCGTAACCAGGAGCACACCCAGTGCGGTAATGACTAGGATGGTCCTAGCCGTACAGCGGTCTACGGGTTACCAGCCCCACAGACAAAACTCAGCATAGGAGTCAGCATGCCCATTGCAACCCCAGAGATCTACTCCGAGATGATCGACCGCGCGAAGGCAGGCGGCTTCGCGTTCCCGGCCGTGAACGTGACGTCCTCCCAGACGCTGAACGCCGCGCTGCGCGGGTTCGCGGAGGCTGAGTCCGACGGCATCGTCCAGGTCTCCACCGGCGGTGCTGCGTACTGGTCCGGGGCTTCCACCAAGGACATGGTGGCCGGTTCCCTGGGTTTCGCCGCGTTCGCCCGCGAGGTGGCGAAGAACTACAACGTCAACATCGCCCTGCACACGGACCACTGCCCCAAGGACAAGCTGGACGGTTTCGTCCTGCCGCTGCTGGCCGCGTCCGAGGCTGAGGTCAAGGCCGGCCGGAACCCGCTGTTCAACTCCCATATGTGGGACGGCTCGGCCGAGACCCTGCAGGAGAACCTGCGGATCGCCCGCGAACTGCTGGAGCGCACCGCGGCCGCGAAGATGATCCTCGAGGTTGAGATCGGCACCGTGGGCGGCGAAGAGGACGGCGTCGAGAACGAGATCAACGAGAAGCTGTACACCACCGTCGAAGACGCCCTGGCCACCGTCGAGGCCCTCGGCTCCGGGGAGAACGGCCGCTACATCACCGCGCTGACCTTCGGCAACGTCCACGGCGTGTACAAGCCCGGCGGCGTGAAGCTCCGCCCGGAGATCCTCAAGGACATCCAGGCCCAGGTGGGCGCCAAGATCGGCAAGGACAGCCCGTTCGACCTGGTGTTCCACGGCGGCTCCGGCTCCTCGGACCAGGAAATCGCCGACGCGGTA
>NZ_QRGQ01000044.1:0-678 GCF_003367205.1 Arthrobacter sp. RT-1 | reverse complement strand
TGTTCCGCAACTACGACGGTGTCCTGAAGGTGGACGGCGAAGTGGGCAACAAGAAGACCTACGACCCCCGCGTCTGGGGCGCCTCCGCCGAAGCCGGCCTCGCAGCCCGCGTCGTGGAAGCCACCAAGCAGCTCGGCTCGGCCGGAAAGACCTTCTAGGAATGTCAGACGAGTTCCGCAAGAACCTGATGGGCCCCGAGCCTACGCTCCTGCCTGCCGAGACCGAGGTCTACCAGCAGCTGGAAGCAGGCCAGGAAGCCCTGGACCTCGTGGAAAAGCACCCCACCTCCTCGCTGCTGTGGGCCGTGCTGGCGGAAGAGGCCTGGGCTGAGGGACGCACCATCGATTCCTACGCCTACTCACGTGTGGGCTACCACCGCGGCCTGGACTCGCTGCGCCGCAACGGCTGGCGCGGCGTGGGCCCCATCCCGTGGGAACACGGGCCCAACCGTGGCTTCCTCCGTGCACTGTACTCGCTGGGCCGTGCTGCGGCCGCGATCGGCGAGGCGGAGGAACCGGAGCGGATCGAGAAGTTCCTGAACGACTCGGACCCCACTGCCAAGGCAGCCATCGAAGGCAAGTAGCAGAAGCAACGCGGGGTCACTTTTAGCCCTCTCCGGGCACCGGATTGGGCCGAAAGTGACCCCGCGTTGCGTTTTAAAGAACGACGGCGGGCGGT
>NZ_QRGQ01000043.1:0-333 GCF_003367205.1 Arthrobacter sp. RT-1 | reverse complement strand
GAACGCTGGCGGCGTGCTTAACACATGCAAGTCGAACGATGATCCGGTGCTTGCACCGGGGATTAGTGGCGAACGGGTGAGTAACACGTGAGTAACCTGCCCTTAACTCTGGGATAAGCCTGGGAAACTGGGTCTAATACCGGATATGACTGATCATCGCATGGTGGTTGGTGGAAAGCTTTATTGTGGTTTTGGATGGACTCGCGGCCTATCAGCTTGTTGGTGAGGTAATGGCTTACCAAGGCGACGACGGGTAGCCGGCCTGAGAGGGTGACCGGCCACACTGGGACTGAGACACGGCCCAGACTCCTACGGGAGGCAGCAGTGGGGAAT
>NZ_QRGQ01000042.1:0-302 GCF_003367205.1 Arthrobacter sp. RT-1 | reverse complement strand
CCCCACCTTCCTCCGAGTTGACCCCGGCAGTCTCCTATGAGTCCCCACCATCACGTGCTGGCAACATAGAACGAGGGTTGCGCTCGTTGCGGGACTTAACCCAACATCTCACGACACGAGCTGACGACAACCATGCACCACCTGTAAACCAGCCCCAAAGGGGAAACCACATTTCTGCGGCGGTCCGGTTCATGTCAAGCCTTGGTAAGGTTCTTCGCGTTGCATCGAATTAATCCGCATGCTCCGCCGCTTGTGCGGGCCCCCGTCAATTCCTTTGAGTTTTAGCCTTGCGGCCGTACTCC
>NZ_QRGQ01000041.1:0-517 GCF_003367205.1 Arthrobacter sp. RT-1 | reverse complement strand
TTCCCGTGCCATCGAGGCCGGGATGGGCCCGTGGCCATCGAGCATGGCCGGTTCATCGGTGAGGCCAAGTAGGGCGAACACCGGGACGGTGATCAGCACGTCCGTCCGAGGGGCCGGTACTTTTCCGGCGAGGGGGCCAGCGGGTGCTGTCGTGTCTGGATTGCCGCTCGCGAAGATGTGCCCGTTGGTTGGGTAGTGGCCGGTGTCTGGGATGCCCAGGTCCGCGGTTGTTTCCTCCGAACCGACGAGCGTGGCGAGCCCGATGAAGGCCTCGGGGAGCTGTTCATCAATGCCAGCCTGGTCCTGGCTGCGGGTGTGGGGTTGGCCGCTGCCTGCTGTGTCCGCGCCAGCCAAGGTGGTGCGCGTGAGGAGGCGGTGGGCCAGGACGTCGGCGCGTCGTTGGGGCAGGGTGCGGGTTTCGTGGGGTCCCTGGAGGCCGCGTGCCATGGCGGTGGTGCTGTTCCAGATCGCTGACGCCGAGTCGGCGGGCAGGTACGCGGAGAACCAGGCCATCCCG
>NZ_QRGQ01000040.1:221644-327850 GCF_003367205.1 Arthrobacter sp. RT-1 | reverse complement strand
CCGGATCCTGCGCTCCATGTCCGTCAACGGCTCCGCCCCGCGCTTCGCCTCCCGGATGAACAAAGCAGGCGTCCCCTACGGCGGCATCGCCATCACCGCCGGCGTCTCCCTCCTGGGCGTCCCGCTGAACTACCTCGTCCCCGCCGACGCGTTCGAAATCGTCCTCAACGTCGCCTCCGTCGGCATCATCATGACCTGGGCCACCATCGTCCTGTGCCAGATCCAACTCCACCGCTGGTCAAACAAAGGCTGGCTCAAACGCCCCTCCTTCCGCATGTTCGGCGCCCCCTACACCGGCTACCTCTCCCTCCTCTTCCTCCTCGGGGTCCTGATCATGGTCTTCATCGAATCGCCCCTGACCATGCTCGTCACCGCCATCGCCTCCATCCTCATGGTCTTCGGCTGGTACGCCTGCCGCAAACGCATCAACGACATCGCCGAAACCCGCGAAGGCTACACCGGCACCGCTCCCGTCATCGCCAACCGCACGCCCATCTCCTGAATCAACCGCATTCGTCTCCAGCCCGCCCTCAACAAAAGAAAGACCATGACACCTGAGCCCCAGTCCACCGTGACCACCTCCCCCACCCCGCCCGCCGCCGTCGTCCTCCATCAGGACGGCGCGCTGCAGGCGCGGCCCGACGTCCCCACGGCAACACTCAAATCCGCCGGCCACGTCATCGTCGATTCGCTCGCGGCCCACGGCGTGGAGCGCACATACGTGGTTCCGGGCGAAAGCTTCCTGGACGTCCTGGACGGCCTGCACCACTCGGATATCGAGACCGTCGTGTGCCGGCACGAGGGCGGTGCGGCCTACATGGCCGAGGCCGACGGCAAGATGAACCAGCGCCCCGGCGTCGCCATGGTGACCCGCGGACCGGGCGCGGCGAACGCCCATGTAGGGCTGCACACGGCGTGGCAGGACTCCACGCCCATGCTGCTCTTCGTAGGCCTCATCCCCTTCGCGCACCGGGACCGCGAGGCATTCCAGGAGTTCGATATCAAGGCCTGGTTCGATACCGGAGCCAAGCGCGTGATGGTCCTGGACCATGCCGAGCGGGCATCCGAAATCGTCGCCGAGGCGATGTTCGCTGCCATGAGCGGCCGGCCCGGTCCGGTGGTGGTTGGCCTGCCCGAGGACATCATCCGGCAACAGATTGACCCTGCCCTGCACCCCGCCATCCCGGTTGCCGCAGGCGGAATGAGCAGGACGGACGCCGCGGCGCTGGAAGCTGCACTGGCGGACTCGAAAAAACCGCTCTTCGTCACGGGCGGCAACGACTGGACGCAGGAAGCAGCCGACGAGCTCACTTCATGGCTGGAGCGGCACCACATCCCGGCAGCGGCGGAATGGCGCACCCAGGGAACAGTGTCATTCGATTCCCCCTCCTATGTGGGGCCCATCGGCTATGGCCGCCCCCGCCCCACCTATGACCTGCTGGAGGAAACGGACCTGCTCGTGTTCGTGGGCACGGTGCCCGGCGACGTTATCACGGACGGTTTTGTCTGCCGGCAGGACTGGAACAAGAAAAACTTCCTGGTCACCGTCGACCCGTCCCTTCGTGGCCGGTCCGGTCCAGTGTCACGGCAGATCCTGGCCAAGCCGGAAGCGTTTGTGCGTGAACTGGCGGACATCAGCCTCCCGGTGAAGGAGGAGTGGAAGGCCTGGACCCGCCGGATGCGCGCCGAGCAGGAGCAGTTCGCCGCGCTTCCCCCGGCGGCGCCTGCACCGGGCCAGGCACGGATGGACACGCTGATGGCGAACCTGGTGCCGCGGCTGCCCAAGGATGCGATGGTGACGTTCGGGGCGGGCGAGCACACCAACTGGGCCCACCGGTACTTCCCCACCCGCCGCTACGCGTCCATGATCAGCGCCCGCAACGGCTCCATGGGGTACTCCGTCCCGTCGGCCATCGCGGCATCCCTGGCTGAACCACGACGGCGGGTGGTTACCATCGCCGGGGACGGCGAGTTCCTGATGAACGGGCAGGAGCTGGCCACGGCGGCGCAGTACGGCGCCACTCCGCTGGTGATTGTGATGGACAACCAGGAATACGGCACCATCCGCACCCACCAGGAGCGGCACTACCCGGAACGGGTGTCCGGCACCCAGCTGAAGAACCCCGACTTTGGCCTCATGGCCCGGGCCTTCGGCGGTTTCGGCATCACGGTTACCGAGGACAAGGATGTTGCGACAGCGCTGGACGCGGCGCTGGCAGCCATCGACAGGGACGGCGTGTTCGCGCTCATCCACCTGGTGGTGGCGCAGCGGGTCAAGGCGTACTAGCCAGTCAAGGCGTACTAGCCAGTCAAGGCGTACTGGCCAGTCAAGGCGTACTGGCCAGTCAAGGCGATTGAGGAAACCGCACGCTGACGCGTGCCACAGGGAAAGCGGACGACGCCAGGAGGTCCCGGCGTCGTCCGCTGCCCTGCCGGCCGCCGGCTAAAGCCGGTCCGTCCTGTCGTCGCCGCCCTTGTGGCCTGCCCCGCGGAGGTTTTCCTGGACCTTGCCAAACAGGTCCTTGATGGTGGATTCGGCGTTTGTCATGACATCCACCTGCAGGTAGACGTCGTGCGTGAGGGGAAGATCGTACTCATCCTTCAGGTGCGTGCCGCCCGCCACCCCGTCCAGCGACAGGTAGACCATTGCCTCGGTCCGGGCGATCCCGGCGATCCTGCCGAAGACAACGGTGAACTCGTTCGGCTGAAAGCTGACGGTGTGGCCAATATGGGAACGGTCCAGCTCACCTGCGGGAACGGCCTTCTCTGACTGGCTTCCGGTGTAGTCCATGAACTTCTCCTTCAATCGCCTGGCACTTACGCAGGCAGTCTAGCGCCCCGCTCCTTTTGGCTGGCCCGGATGCGTGCTGGAGGCCTGCACAAACAGGCAGCGGAGGCCGTGGTCAGTCCTCCATTGAAGCAGCGGGCCCGGCACCTGTTTGATGGCAGGAAGCGGTGGTAAGGCCGCTGCCGTAAACCGAAGGAAAAAACTGTGACTTCAATGGCGAACCGCGTCACAAGCCCTGCCCGCTGGGACGATGTCGAAATTGGCGACAACGTCGAACTTCGACGGAATGATGCCCCCGTCTTCGCCGGGCTGGTGGATGCCCGCACGGAAGACGGCGACGTGGTGTGGGTTGTTGCCCTTGGCGGAGGACGCCGGCTGTTCCACATCGCCGACGGCTACCACCTGGCAGCGGCACCGGCGTGACGGAGAGCTGCCCGGAGGACTGCCACTACTGCCGAGGCCCGGAGACGGACTGAGGCTCTGATTGGCGGGGGCACTGACTGATGTGGATGCCGAATGACGCGGGTCCTGGCTGACTTGGGTGCCGCGGCCGGTCCTGCAAGACTGGCACCAGCCCAGCAGCCAACCGTCAGGAGACCCCCATGGCCCCGCACAGCAGCCCCGCCTTCGGCACCAACCGGTTCACGGATCTCCTGGGAATAGACGTTCCAGTGATCCTGGGCCCCTTTGGCGGTGCTTCCTCCGTCCAGCTCACCGCAGCAGTGAGCGACGGCGGCGGGCTGGGTTCCTACGGCCTGTACGGTTACGACGGCGAGGCGATCCAGCGGACCGCGGCGGACCTGCGCGCTGCCACGGCCAAACCCTTCGCGCTCAATCTATGGGTGCCCACCGGCAGTGAGGCCACGTCCGTGCCACAGGCTGACTTCGACCGCTACGTCGATGGCCTCAAACCTTACTTCGAGGAGCTCGGCATTCCGCTGCCGCAGATGCCGGCCCGGTACCTTGCCGACTACGGGGAGCAGGTGGAGGCCACGCTGGAAGCCCGGCCCGCCGTCGTCAGTTTTGTGTTCGGTGTCCCCGCTCCCGAGGTTGTGGAAGAAGCACACCGGCGCGGCATCAAGGTCCTCGGCACCGCCACCACCGTTGATGAGGCAGTCGCCCTTGAGGAAGGCGGCGTGGACGCCGTCGTCGCCAGCGGGATGGAGTCCGGAGGCCATCGCGTTTCCTTCCTGAAGCCTGCCGAAGAATCGCTGGTGGGAACCTTCGCCCTCATCCCCCAAGTGGCGGATGCCGTGGCAATTCCGGTTGTTGCGGCTGGTGGAATCGCCGACCGGCGCGGATATGCCGCCGCCCGTGCACTCGGCGCCGACGCCGTGCAGGTGGGCACGGCGTTCCTGGCAACTCGCGAATCGGCCGCCGTGCCCGCTTACCGCGCAGTACTCCGCAGCCCCGCCGCCGGCCACACTGTACTTACCCGTGCAATGAGCGGCAGGCTGGCCCGCGGCATCCCCAACCGTGTCATCACAGAACTGGCCGACTCCCCATTCGTCGCACCGTTCCCGGTCCAAAACTGGCTCACGGGCCGTTTCCGGCCCGAGGCCGCTGCGCAGGGAAAAACTGAGCTGATGTCCCTCTGGGCTGGCCAATCCGCACGCCTGATCCGGCATGACACTGCCGCGGACGTCCTGGCCGAACTGCTGGCCGCCGTCCCCGGCCAGTTATCCACGTAGACCCCATCCCGGCCGGTTTGTACGGCGAATCCCCGATAGTATCTGGTGGACCGAAAACATGGCCTGGACCGCAGTTCTGCCCCCGGCAGTTCCGCATCTGCCCGGAGAGGAGTAGCCGTGCCAACGCACCGCCCGCGGACTCCCTTCCACGTCTTCCGTTCCTCCGCGCTGGCAACCGGCATCCTCACTCTTGCGGCGGGGGCGCACCTTGCCGGGGGCGCCCAGCTGCCCGCCCCCGGGATCCTGCTGGCAGTCCTGGCACTGACCGCCCTCGTCAGCACCGCAGCCACACGGCTGCGGCTCGCCTTCCCCGCGATGGCAGCGCTCCTCGGTGCCGGCCAGCTTGTGCTGCACGAGATCTTCACCGCGTTCGGCCGCCCGGGTTTGGCGGCAGCACCGGGGTTTCCGCTGGACGGCCACCAGCACGCCGGGAGCCACGCAGCCTCAGCGCACGCAGCCTCAGCGGAACTGGCTGCCCTGGCCGCGCACCTGAACCCTGCAGACCCCGGCTCGGCGCCGCTGATGCTGGCAGCCCACGCAGTGGCAACCCTCGGCTGCGCGCTCCTGCTCGCCAGGGGTGAGGCGGCCCTCTGGGCCCTCGCCGCCTGGCTTCGTCCGCTGGCCGCCCTCCCCCAGGCCGTAACGCCGACCGCTGACAGCCCCGTTGCCGAAACTTTCCCGCCCGACGCCGCGCCCCGGCGTCCCTGGCGCAATCTCCGGCAGGACAACCGGCGCGGCCCGCCTTCCGCCGTCGTTCTCCCGTCCTAACCGCACCCGGACACCTGCCGGCCGCGGCCCCCATTTCCTGCACGCCCGGTTCCGGGCATGCATCCGAAAGGCAACCCCATGAACATCCGATCCCTTCGCCGTACCCAGATTCGCCGTTCCCTGAACCACCGTTTCCTGAATCACCGCTTCCTGATGCACCGTTCCTTGATGGACCGTTCCTTGATGCACCGTTCCCTGGCCGCTGCCGCTGCAACCGGCGGCGCCGCAGCCCTGCTGCTGGCAGCAGCGGGCGGGGCCGCGGCACACGTCGGCGTCACACCGGACAAGACCTCAGCCAACTCCTACGCCCTGTTGACCTTCGCGATTCCGCACGGCTGCGGGGAGTCCGGCACCACCAAGGTGGCCATCACCCTGCCATCGGAACTCAATGACGCCCAGCCCACGGTCAACCCCAACTGGACCGTCGAAAAAGTGACGGAGCAGCTTCCCGAGCCTCAAAAGCTCGCGGACGGCACCTCCGTCACCAAGCGGACCAGCCAGATCATCTACACCGCCAAGGCGCCCCTCCCCCACGAACTCCGGGACGCCCTGGTCCTGTCCGTCAAACTCCCCGAGTCAGCCGGGACAACCCTGCACTTCCCCACCCTCCAGACCTGCGAAGTGGGCCAGACGGACTGGTCGGAGATCGCGAAGGACGGCGCGGACCCGCACTCCCTCAAGGCCCCCGCCCCGACCATCACCATCACGGAGGCGGCTAACGCTGCCGGCCATGGCGAGGCCTCCGCCAGCCCGGCATCCCACTCCACCGAGCAGGCCGCGGCCGTCACGGACAGCGGAGCCGGGGCCCGCAGCTGGGCAGGACTCGCCGCCGGCATCGGCGGCCTGGCCCTGGGCGGGGCAGCCCTGCTGCGCAGCGGTGCCCGTAACAAGGCAACGGCCGGCGCCGCCGGAAAGTAAACCGCCCGCGCCGCGCAAGCCGGCACCACACTAATGGCCCGTTTGATGCCCGGATCATCACGATCCGGGCATCAAATGCCCGCCAGGCACACCGCATCGTTGACGCGGCCAGCGGCTGCCGCGAAGGTGGTGCCATGAGGTCTCAGAGAATTTTCCAGGGGATAGCCGTGTCGACGGCGGCAGCAGCTGCCGCCCTGATGCTTACAGCGTGCGGGCCCAGCAGCACGCCGCAGGCGCAAACCACCACGACGGCGCCGGGCACCGGCTCAGCCAGCCCGGAGGCACCGTCCGTGTCGCCGCCGTCGTCCGCAGCGCCGTCGTCCGCGCCGTCCAGCGCTGCACCGGCAACCTCCACCCCGGCGTCACCGGGCCTGTGCAAGGCGGCGGCACTGTCCGCCGCCACCGATGCATCAGGCGGGGGCGCTGCCGGCAGCGTCTACATGAAGCTCAACCTGACCAACACCGGCCCTGAATCCTGCATCCTCAAGGGCTTCCCCGGTGTATCCCTGGCCGCGGACAACGCCGGCGCTCCCATCGGTGCGCCTGCCACCCGCGACGAATCTGCCCCTGTTGTGGACGTCCTCCTGGCCCCGGGCCAGACGGGTTCCGCGGTGCTGCGCTATACCCAGGCCGGAAACTACACTGACTGCGCCATGGTGGACGCCGCGGGCTACCGGATCTACCCGCCGGAGGACACCGCGTCCCTGTTCCTGCCGCAGCCCACCAAGGCATGCAGCAACGCCGGCATCACGCTGCTGAGCATAGGCGCGTTCCAGCCGGCCTAGCGCCATTTCCTGTCCATACCCGCAAACGACTGCAGGCGGTCCGGCGTGTAGCCGGGCCGCCTGCAGTGCTATGTCCGCCCACCAGGCTGGCTGCCTGGTCCGATGGTCCTGGTTCTTGATTCCTCGTTGGATGATTCCTGGTGCGGCGCTTTTCTAGTGCGCCGTGGTGGTGCGGCCGGCACGTGCCGTGCCCCGGGACAGGGCGAGGCCCAGGCCCAGCATGCCGACACCCAGGATGAAGTGCAGCCAGTTGTCCGCCATGTTGACAGGGACGAAGTTGGCCGGGGTGTCCAGGCCGATCAGCAGGCCGTAAAGCCACAGCACCAGGTAGATGGCACCGCCAATGACCAGGTAGTTCCTGGACTGGGCGGCACTGCGGGCCATGGCGATACCGGCTGCGCCGAAGAGCAGGTGGACGATGTTGTGCAGCACGGACACCTGGAAGATGCCCAGCAGCAGGGCCCCGGATCCATGCCCCGCGAAGCTCATGGTCTCGTAGTTGGTGGTGATTCCGGGGATGAATCCCAGGATGCCTACCAGGAGGAAGACCCCTCCTACCGCGAGGGCTGCTTTTTGAATATTTGTCCGGCCTACGGTTCGACCGTCGGAACTCATGCTTGTCATGGTTTCTCCTGCTATTTGTCGAAAACGTTCACATCATGGCTGCCGGGCTGTGCCTGACCATAGACTTAAACCCCGACAAGGTAAGTATACTTATCAAGTGCGCCACGGATAGGTCAGGGTATATAACAGACCCATCACAAACTGGCCCCCCACCAGCGGATTTATTACCGGAGGCAGGTTGAGCTCATGACGTCGATTTGGTTGGACCGCATCGAAACGTTCACTTCTGATCCGTTTGAGCCCGACAGCAAGTACGACACCGTGGTGGCAGGGGCCGGGCTGACCGGCCTGGTCACCGCCTTGCTGTTGGCGCGCTCCGGACAGAAGGTACTGGTGATCGAGGCACGGTTCCCCGGAGCTGTGACCACCGGGAATACCACCGCCAAAGTGACCCTGCTGCAAGGCACCTTCCTGTCCCAGCTCGCCCGCCAGTACTCCGCCAAACAGGTCCAGGCGTATGTTGATGCGAACCGTGAAGGCCAGGCGTGGCTGCTGCGCTACCTGGACGAACACCAGGTGCCCTACCAGCGCCGGGACGCCTACACCTACGCCGCCACCCCGCAGGGCACCGAGAAACTGCGGGAGGAGGTCAGTGCCGGCACCACCGCCGGACTGGACATGGAGTACGTGCGCGACGCCGGCCTTCCCTTTGCCGTGCACGGCGCCGTCCGGCTCCCCGACCAGGCCCAGATCAACCCGATGCAGGTCCTGGACACACTGATGGCGGACATCCGGAGCCGCGGCGGCACCATCGTCAGCGGAGTGCGCCTGCGGGACGTCACCGGCGACATTCCCTCAGCCGTGAAGACGGACCGCGGCAGCGTGCGGGCGGACCGGGTGGTGCTCGCCACCGGCATCCCCGTCCTCGACCGGGGCCTGTACTTCGCCAAGCTGAAGCCGAGCCGTTCCTATGCCGCAGCACTTCAGCTGCAGGAAGGGCAGGAGCCGCCTCCGGGCATGTACATCTCCGTGGAGCAGCCCACCCACTCGCTCCGGGACTTCGAGCACAACGGCCGCAGGCTCCTGCTGGTGGGCGGCCACGGACACCACGTCGGACGTGCACAATCGGAAAAAGCCCATCTTGACGGGCTGCTCGACTGGTCCCGGCAGCATTACCCGGGTGCGGTCACCACGCATACGTGGTCCGCCCAGGATTACATGGCCACCAACCTGATGCCGTTCTTCGGCAAGCTCCCCCGGGGTAAAGGGCACGTCTATTTCGGCACGGGCTACAACAAATGGGGCATGACCAACGCCGTTGCGGCAGCGGTGGGAATTTCAGCGGATATCCTGGGCGGCCAAGTGCCGTGGGCGGATACCATCCATCACCGGGTCACGTCCCCCTCCGGTGCACTCTCCGCGGTAGCACTCAACGCCGGAGTTGCCGCCAAGCTTGCATCCGGCTGGGGGCAGCTGGCCGCGGAAGGGCTGAAAACCGAAGGTGCCAAGGCGCTGAAGAAGGGCAAGGAGCAACCTGCCCCGGCGGCGGCGCCGGTGGTGCCGGCCGAAGGTCAGGGCGAGGTTTACCGGGAGGGAACGCGGCCCGTAGCTGCCTCGACCGTGGACGGGACCACGTGCAAGCTGTCTGCTGTCTGCACCCACCTGGGCGGCATCGTGCACTGGAACGACAGTGAACTGACGTGGGACTGCCCCCTGCACGGTTCCCGGTTCAGCAGCGAGGGCAAGCTCCTGGAGGGCCCGGCCACCCGGGACCTCCCCCAGGCCGGAAAGGCTTGAGCGGGCGTTCCGGAGGCACCGGCATCCCTGTCGGTGCCTTGGGGCATGATGGAGGCATGAACCAGGAACAGCCTTCCGGCAGCGGCACGGACGCCGGTGCGGCCGCGCCCATGGGCCAGTTCAGCAGGCCCACCCGCGACTGGTTCCTGGGCGCCTTTTCCGAGCCCACCCCCGCGCAGGCAGGGGCATGGAACGCCATCTCCTCGGGCTCCCACGCGCTCGTGGTCGCCCCTACGGGTTCGGGCAAAACGCTTGCCGCTTTCCTCTGGGCCCTGGACCGGCTCCTCTCCTCTGCAGCAGCAAGCCCCGAACCCGAAGCTGCCGGTCCCGCGGTTTCTGCCGCCGGGTCAAAGGGAGCAGCAAAGGGCCGGCGCCCGCGGGCGCCCAAGCGGAAAACCCGGGTCCTCTACATTTCGCCGCTGAAGGCGCTGGGCGTGGACGTGGAACGGAACCTCCGCTCCCCGCTCATCGGCATCACGCAGACCGCCAAGCGGCTGGGACTGCCCGCGCCGTTGATCACCGTGGGAGTCCGGTCCGGGGACACCACCACGTCGGACCGGCGGGCGCTGCTCAGCAACCCGCCGGACATCCTGATCACCACGCCCGAGTCGCTGTTCCTGATGCTGACGTCCCGGGCCCGCGAGACCCTCACCGAGGTGGACACCATCATCGTTGACGAGGTCCACGCCGTGGCGGGAACCAAGCGCGGCGCGCATCTCGCCGTCTCCCTTGAACGGCTGGATGCCCTGCTGCCCAAACCCGCCCAGCGGATCGGGCTCTCCGCCACCGTGGAACCGCGGGAGCTCGTGGCCCAGTTCCTGGCGGGCACGGCGCCGGTGGAAATCGTTGCGCCGCCCGCGCAGAAGAACTGGGACCTCACGGTCTCGGTCCCTGTGGAGGACATGTCCGACCTCCAGGGCGCGGCCGGGGCCTTCGATTCGGGTCCTGCCTCCGGCCTCCAGCCCCAGGCGTCCATCTGGCCGCACGTGGAGGAGAAGATCGTTGACCTGGTGCTTGCCAACCAGTCAACCATCGTCTTCGCCAACTCCCGGCGGTTGTCCGAACGGCTGACTGCCCGCCTGAACGAGATCTACGCCGAACGCCAGCTGGTGGCCGTGGGCGGCGGCTGGGACGATCCCGGCGCGGAAGGGCTGGAAGCCAGCGATGCCTCCGCGCCTGGCGCCCCGCCGTCGGGCGTTCCAGCCTCCACCGCCACGCCGGCGCACATGATGGCCCAGGCGGGAAGCTCGGCGGGAGCGGATCCGGTGCTCGCCCGGGCCCACCACGGCTCGGTGTCCAAGGACCAGCGGGCGCTCATCGAGGATGACCTCAAATCCGGCCGGCTGCGGTGTGTGGTGGCCACGTCCTCGCTGGAACTCGGCATCGACATGGGCGCCGTGGACCTGGTGGTGCAGGTGGAATCCCCGCCGTCGGTGGCCAGCGGCCTGCAGCGGGTGGGCCGCGCCGGCCACCAGGTGGGGGAAGTTTCCCAGGGTGTGCTGTTCCCCAAGCACCGCGCGGACCTGGTCCACACCGCCATCACGGTGGAACGGATGCTCGGTGGCAAGATCGAGCGGCTCAGCATCCCCGCGAACCCGCTGGATATCCTGGCCCAGCAGACCGTCGCCGCCACCGCACTGGGCAGCATCGACGTCGAGGAATGGTTCAGTACGGTGCGCCGCTCGGCCCCCTTCGCGTCGCTCCCCCGCTCGGCGTTCGAGGCCACCCTTGATCTGCTGGCGGGCCGTTACCCGTCGGACGAATTCGCCGAGCTCCGCCCCCGGATCGTCTGGGACCGCAATGCCGGCACCATCGAAGGGCGGCCGGGTGCCCAGCGCCTGGCCGTCACGTCGGGCGGCACCATCCCGGACCGCGGACTGTTCGGTGTCTACATCATCGGGACCGAGGTTGAGGGCTCGGCGTCGCCGTCCGCCGACGGCAAGCCGGCCCCTGCCCCCAAGGGAGGCCGGCGCGTCGGCGAACTGGACGAGGAGATGGTCTACGAATCCCGGGTGGGGGACGTCTTTGCCCTGGGCGCCACCAGCTGGAAAATCGAGGACATCACGCACGACCGCGTGCTGGTGTCCCCCGCCTTCGGCCAGCCCGGGAAGCTGCCTTTCTGGAAGGGCGATTCTCTGGGCCGGCCCGTGGACCTGGGCCGCGCCCTCGGCGCGTTCGTCCGCGAACTCTCCGCGTCGGACGCCGGCCCTGCCACCGAGCGCTGCAAAGCGAGCGGCCTGGACGAGTTCGCTGCCAACAACCTGATCCAGTACCTGACGGAACAGAAGCAGGCCACCGAGGTGGTCCCCAGCGACACCACGCTGGTGGTGGAGCGGTTCCACGACGAGCTGGGCGACTGGCGCGTCATCCTGCACAGCCCGTTCGGCATGCCGGTGCACGCTCCCTGGGCCCTCGCCGTCGGCCAACGCCTGCACCAGCGGTACGGGCTGGACGGCTCGGCCATGGCGGCAGACGACGGCATCGTCCTGCGCGTTCCCATGATGGAGGACGAGCCGCCGGGCGCCGAGCTGTTCCTCTTTGATCCGGAGGAGCTGGAGCAGATTGTCACCGCGGAGGTAGGCGGCAGCGCACTCTTCGCCTCCCGGTTCCGGGAATGCGCCGCCCGGGCCCTGCTGCTCCCCCGCCAGACCCCGGGGAAGCGGCAGCCCCTCTGGCAGCAGCGGCAGCGCTCGGCGCAGTTGCTGGATGTGGCCCGGAAGTACCCCACGTTCCCCATCGTGCTGGAAACCGTCCGGGAATGCCTGCAGGATGTGTACGATCTCCCTGCGTTGAAGGACATCGCAGCCTCTGTGGAACGGCGGGAGCTGCGGATCGTGCAGACCACCACGTCGCAGCCGTCGCCGTTCGCCAAGTCCCTCCTGTTCGGTTACGTGGCCCAGTTCCTGTATGAGGGCGATTCCCCGCTGGCCGAGCGGCGGGCCGCGGCCCTGGCCCTGGATTCCACCCTCCTCAACGAACTCCTGGGACGCGTTGAACTGCGCGAACTCCTGGACGCCAAGGTCATCGAAGCCACCGAACGTGAGCTGCAGCGGCTGGTCCCGGACCGGCGGGCGCGGGGCCTCGAAGGCGTGGCCGACCTGCTGCGGCTGCTCGGTCCGCTGGCGCCGGAGGAGGCTGCAGCACGTCTCCAGGCGGAGGCAGACGCCGACGCGCCCGCCGACGCCGCGCTGGCCACTGCACACCTGCTCGCGCTGCAGCGCGCCAACCGCGCCATCAAGGTCAATATCGGCGGGGTGGAGCGCTTCGCTGCCGTCGAGGACGCCGCCCGGCTCCGGGATGCCCTCGGCGTCCCGCTGCCCATGGGTGTGCCGCTGGCCTTTATCGAGCCAGTAGCCGATCCACTGGGAGACCTCGTTTCCCGGTACGCCCGGACCCACGGGCCCTTCACCTCAGCTGAGGCGGCAGCGCGGCTGGGACTCGGCGTGGCGGTGGTGGGTACGGCCCTGAAACGGCTCGCCGCGGACGGCCGGGTGGTGGAGGGTGAGTTCCGCCCGCACGCAACGGAGCCGGAAGACACCTCCAACCCTGTTGAAGCGGAGGCCCCGGAAGATCCTGAAACGGCGCTGGATGTCGAAGCGGGGCCGGAAGAAAGTCTCCTGTCGCCGGCACCACAGGCCGTTCCCCACACTGCTGTCAGCGAATGGTGTGATGCCGAGGTGCTGCGCAAGCTCCGGCGCCGTTCGCTGGCTGCCCTGCGTGCCGAAGTTGAGCCGGTGGACGCCGCCGCCTACGGGCGTTTCCTGCCTGCCTGGCAGCACGTCAGGGTTCCCGGAACCGGCCGGGGGCAGCCGTCGCTGCGCGGCCTCGACGGCATCGTCACCGCCATCGACCAGCTCTCCGGGGTACCGGTGCCGGCGTCCGCCTGGGAACCGCTCATCCTGGCCAGCCGGGTGTCCAACTACCAGCCGGCCATGCTGGATGAGCTGATGGCTGCCGGGGAAGTTTTGTGGTCCGGCGCCGGGGCTTTGCCGGGAAACGACGGCTGGGTCAGCCTGCACCTGGCGGATTCGGCGGAACTGACCCTGAACCCGGCGCCGGAGTACGAGCCGGGTGATGCCGGGCAGCGCCTCCTGGACCATCTGCGGAACAACGGCGGCGGCTACTTTTTCCGCCAGCTGACGGACGTCGCCGGCGGCATGGACACCGTACTCAGCGACCAGGAGGTGGTGACGGCGCTGTGGGAGCTGGCGTGGGCCGGGCGCATCACCGGGGACACCTTCGCTCCCGTCCGGGCCCTCATTGCGGGCGGCCACACGGCGCACCGCCAGGTGGCCCGTGCACCACGGGCACGGGCACCGCGGCTGAGCAGGCTGGGCCGTTCACACGGCACCGGGCTCATGGGCTCTCCGGGCCTGGCCGGCGGCCGCTACGGCACCTCAGGTGCTGCCGCCACTCCGCCCATGGCCGCCGGCCGCTGGTCTGCGCTTCCTGAACCGGAACTGGACGCCACCATCCATGCCCGCGCCACCGCCGAACTCCTGCTGGACCGGTACGGGGTGGTCACCCGGGGTTCGGTCATGGCCGAGCAGATCCTGGGCGGCTTCGGCCTGATGTACAAGGTACTGGCCCGGCTTGAAGAAGCAGGGCGCTGCCGCCGCGGCTACTTCATCGAACACCTCGGGGCTGCCCAGTTCGCTGTTCCGGCCACGGTGGACCGGCTCCGCTCCTACGCGGAGGACACCCAGCTCGCCAAGCCCGATCCCGTCGCTCTGGCGCTTGCGGCCACCGACCCCGCCAATCCCTACGGCGCCGCCCTGCCCTGGCCAGCCCTGCAGGACGAGGCCGGAACCGGGCACCGCCCTGGACGCAAGGCCGGGGCCCTTGTTGTCCTGGTGGACGGGGCGCTGGTCCTTTATGTGGAACGCGGCGGGAAGACGCTTTTGGCTTTCAATGATGACGAAGGCGTCCTGGCCGCCGCGGGCGCGGCGCTGGTGGGCGTTGTGGCGCGGGGCGCGGTGGACAAGCTGATCATGGAGAAAGTGAACGGGCACGGCATTCTGGACACCCCCGTGGCGGCCGCCCTCAGCTTCGCCGGGGCCTACTCCACGCCGAAGGGATTGCGGATCCGTGCCTGAGGGTGATTCCGTCTGGCGTGCCGCCAACCAGCTGCACCAGGCCCTGGCCGGGCAGACCCTGCTGGCCTCCGATTTCCGCGTCCCACGGTTCGCCACCCTTAACCTGGCCGGTTGGACGGTGGCCGAGGTGGTGCCCCGCGGAAAACACCTCCTGATGCGGGTGGTAAGCCCTGATGACAAGAAGCTCACCATCCATTCGCACCTGAAGATGGAGGGAACCTGGCAGGTCTATCCACCCGGCGGCAGGTGGCGCAAACCCGGCTTCACCGCACGGTGCGTCCTGCGCACTAAAGCGGCGGACGCCGTCGGATTTTCCCTGGGCCTGCTGGAAGTTGTGGCCACCGACAAAGAAGACTCCGTTGTGGGGTTCCTCGGCCCGGACCTCCTGGGCCCGGACTGGGACCTGAATGAGGCCGAACGCCGGGTCCGCGCCGCGCCGGACGTTCCCGTGGGAGTGGCCCTCCTGGACCAGCGGAACCTTGCCGGAATCGGCAACATCTACCGGTGCGAGGCCTGCTTCCTCTCCGGTGTGCATCCCGCCACTCCTGTCTCCGGGGTCGAAGATGTGCGGACTATGATGACGGACGCCAAACAGTTGCTGGAGGTCAACCTCGGCCCCGGGCGCCGAGTCACCATCCTCAATGCCCGCGGGTTGCCGGTGGGCAGGATGGCGGGACGTCCCGGGTACTGGGTCTACCGGCGCGAGCACCAGCCGTGCCTGAAATGCGGGACGCCCATCCGCCGCGGCCTGCTGGGCAAACCCAACGGCGATGAAGAGCGCGACATCTACTTCTGCCCCCGGTGCCAGCCGGCTCCGGCGTAGGCCTGTCCTCGTACGCCGGTCCGCGGACGCCGGGTCCTGGGCTGGGGCGTTCTGCGGACACCGTTCAAAGGTTGGCGCTCGGTGAGCCGCCTTCAGTGGCCGGCGCTCAGCGGACGGGCCATCAGCGGACCGGCCATCAGCGGACCGGCGCGGGAGCCTCGCCGGCAGTCTCCGGCACGGCGGCGGGAACCATGAACAGCGGCAGCAGCAGCTGGACCAGTGGTCCGATGGCGAGCGCGTAGACCACCGTTCCCACACCCACCGAACCTCCCAGCAGCCAGCCGATGGCCAGGACCGTAATCTCGATGAGGGTGCGGGAAAGGCGGACCGACCACCCGGTACGGCGCGCGAGTCCGGTCATCAGGCCGTCGCGCGCTCCGGGGCCGAAACGGGCACCGATGTAGCAGGCTGAGGCCACGCCGTTCAGCAGGACGGCTCCCGCCAGCATCCCGATCTGGCCGCCCAGGTGGGACATGGCGGGGATCACGGCCAGGCCGATGTCCGCGAACACACCTACCAGAACGGCGTTGCACAGCGTGCCGAAACCGGGCCGTTGCCGCAGCGGGATCCACAGGAGCAGGACCAGGAAACTCACGATGATCACCACCAGCCCGATGCTCAGGCCGGTCCGGTTGGCCGTGCCTTGGTGGAAGACATCCCACGGATCCAGTCCCAGGCCGGCCCTGATGAACATGGCAAGGGAAATGCCGTACATAGCAAGGCCGGTGAAGAGCTGGATCAGTCTGCGGGTCATCATGCACATACCTTCCCATGCAACTGGCATTGAATTGCATAGCCAGTTTGAGATACTGGCCCTATGGCGCCTTCCGTTACCGCAGCATCACTGTCCCGCCTCCTCGGGACGTGGAACAACGGGACGGTTCCTGCCTACCGCAGTTTGGCGGACGTGGTGCGCCTCCTCATCCTGGATGGCAGACTGCCGCTGGACACGGCATTGCCCAGCGAGCGTGCGCTCTCTGAAGCCCTGGGCGTCAGCCGGACCACCGTGACCGCCGCTTATGCCAGCCTCCGCGACCAGGGTTTCCTGAGCAGCGGGCAGGGCAGCCGCGGCAGGACGCGCATCCCCCAACTCACCCCGTTCGGGCCGGCGCTTGTGGGCCCGCCACAGTCCAGCCCCCACCCGGCCCTGGCCGCTCCCGGGCTCGCTGCTCCGGACGGCCTGATCGACCTCGCGTACTCGGCCCTGCCGGCCAGCGGCGAGGTGGTGCACCGCGCATTCGCCGCGGCACTGACGGAACTTCCGGCGCTGCTGCCGGGCTTCGGGTACGACGCCATCGGACTGCTGCCCCTGCGCCAGGCGATCGCGGACCGGTATACGGCAGCAGGAGTACCGACCCACGCCGGCCAGATCATGGTTACCTCCGGCGCCCAACATGCGCTGACCATCGTTATCCGTACCCTGGCGGACCGGCAGGACCGGGTTCTCGTGGAGCACCCCAGCTACCCCAACGCGCTGGACGCCATCCGGGCAGCCAGGTGCCGCCCGGTTCCGGTGGCCTTCGCGCCAGGCGGCTGGGACCTGCCGGCCCTGGAATCAACCCTCTCCCGGCAACGCCCTAAAGTCGCCTACGTTGTGCCGGACTTCCACAATCCCACAGGCCTCGTCATGCCTGACTCCCAGCGCCGCAGGCTGGCCCGGGCCGCGTCCGCGGCCGGAACCGTCCTGGTGGTGGATGAGACCCTTCGTGAACTGAACCTCGACGGCGTCTCCACCACTCCGGTGGCAGGCTTCAGTTCCGCCGTTGTCACCATCGGCTCGCTCAGCAAATCGCACTGGGCCGGCCTCCGGACCGGCTGGATCCGGGCGTCCGAACCCATGATCCAGCGGTTCGCCGCTGCCCGCACCACCCTTGACCTGGGCGGTCCGGCCATGGAACAGCTTGCAGCCGCCCATTTGGTCCGGGCACTTGATGAGCCGCTGCCGGCCCGACTGCGGGCACTTCGCGACAACCGGGAAGCACTGCTTGAGCTGCTCGGGGAACACCTCCCGGAGTGGCAAACGATGCAGCCTGCCGGCGGCCTGTCCGTCTGGTGCCGGCTGCCCGAGCCATCCAGCACGGCCCTGGCCGTCATTGCCCCGGACTTCGGCATCCGGCTGGCGGCCGGACCGCGATTCGGAATCGGCGGCGCCTTCGAACGCAACCTGCGCGTGCCGTTCACGCTGCCGCCCGACCGGCTCGAGACTGCGGTACTGGCACTTCGCGCCGCGCAGGACAGGCTCGACGCCGCCCCCCAGCTCCGGCGGACCCTCAAGAAAGCACCGGCGGCTGCCATCGCCTGAGGAGTTTGCGCTCCCCTAGGAAGCCTGGCCCGCCCCGGCCGTTTTCGCACCGTTACCCCGCGCACGGGAATGTCCCAGACGCTGCTTTGCGGTATTGGTGCCGCGTCCGATGGGTATCTGCGCTGTGGCTTTCGCCAGCCCGAACAACGGCATTCCGCTGTACACGGTCTCGATTCCCGCCGCGGGCACCTGGTAGGTCTCGTGCCAGATGCCGACGTCCCCCGTTCCGGAAAGCTCCTTCATGAAGCGCCGCCATGGTTCAAGGTGGGGCGCCTCCCGGTCGGCCGCGAACTTTCGCAGGTGCTCGGGACTCTCCCAGTAGCTCACCAGCATGGTGGTGCGCCCGAACCACTGTTCGAAGCCCAGCATCCCGGATGCGGGATCGTTGGCAAGATGCCGGAGGATCCGCGGCATGGCGACGGCCACCTGTGCCACCTTGCCCACTTTCCACCACCGATTGGCCCGCATTCCAATCAGGAACACCGTTACGGACTCCCGCCCGGGATCTGCGGTGTAGCGGCCCGGAAATACCTGTTGCTCCATGAGAACTCCTCGATGAAAGGTCATAACATTGTTTCATAACAACGTTACGAAACAAGGTTATGAAACAATGGGATCCATGGCAAGACCTGTGGTGCACACCAGTTCCCTGCGTGAAGAGCTTTTGGCCGTCACGGCAGACCTTGTGGACCGCCAGGGGCCGGCACGGGTAACCCTCAGGGACGTTGCCGCAGCAGCCGGAACCTCCACGTCCGCGGTCTACTCGCTCTTCGGCGGAAAATCCCAGCTCCTCACCGCGGTGGTTGACAGCGGATTTCAGTCCTTCCATGAGTCGCAGGCCGCCGCAGCCCCGGGCGGCCTTCAGGGACTGGGCGTGGCCTACCGGACCTGGGCACTGGAACACCAGGCGCTGTACCGGCTGATGTTCGGCGGCGCACTGGCCGCGTACGTCGACTGCCAGCCCAGCCCGGAGGTCGCCGCCGAGGCCATGGTGCCCCTGATCAGCGCGGTTGCCGCAGCACAAAAGGCCGGCAGGCTGTTAGAGGCCCCGGTGGAGATGGTGGCGGTTGCCATCTGGGGCCAGGTCCACGGGCTGGTCAGCCTGGAACTGGCGCAGGTTGGTCCGCCGGACGCCGACTGGGCCGCGGCGTACGACTCCGCGCTGGACGCTATCGCACGCGGCTGGGCCGCCTGACTCCCCTGCATCACAGGCGTCCGGACACGTTCCCGTGGCGCCAATTCCGTCCCGACGCGCACATTGGCCAGCGCGGACCGTATGTCACGTGCGCCAGGCAATGTGCGGGTCGGCAGCTCAAGTGCGCGTCGCCGTCGGCGCAGGTCCGCGACGCGGCAAGGCTCCCACAGCGCCCCCGGTAGAATAGGCCGGTGATGCAATCCCCCCTTCCCGTGCGCGACGGCGTCAACGCCACGCGCCTGCGCCTCCCCGGGGAGGGCCCGTGGGACACCGCGATGGACTACATGATGCACCGCTGGGGGCACATCGACCCGCAGGGCATCGAGGACAGGTTCGACGCCGGCGAGATCGTCGGCGAGGGCGGCATTCCGCTGGACCGCGGCACGCCCCTCCGGGACCACACCTTCATCTGGTACTACCGCACGCTCCCTCCGGAGGAGCGGATTCCCGTGGAGATCACCATCCTCCACCAGGACGAGCACCTGCTGGTGGTGGACAAGCCCCACTTCCTGCCCACCACTCCGGGCGGCACGTACATCCAGGAGTCCGCCCTGGTCCGGCTGCGGAACCAGCTTGGCCTGCCGGACCTCATCCCCATGCACCGGCTGGACCGCATGACCGCCGGGGTGCTCCTGTTCTCCACCAATCCGCAGACGCGCGGCAAGTACCAGGTGCTCTTCGAAAAGCGGCAGGTCCAGAAGGAATACGAGTGCGTGTCCGCCGCAGAGCCGGCCCCGGGGCATCCCGCCGTCGAGTTCCCGGTGGTGGTCCGCAACAGGATGACCAAGTCCCGCAGCTATCTGCTGGCGGAAGTGATTGAGGGCGAGCCGAACGCCGAAACCAGGATCGAGCGGCTGGAAACGTTCGACGGCGGCCCTGCGATGAGTGCCCCGGGCACCGCCGCCGGTGGCCGCCTCGCCCGGTACCGCCTTGAGCCGCACAGTGGCAAGACACACCAGCTCCGGGTGCACATGGCGTCTTTGGGGCTCGGAATCCTCCATGACGCCTTCTACCCTGATCTGCTGGACAAAGCACCGGACGATTACGCCAAACCCCTGCAGCTCCTCGCCCGCGGCATCCGGTTCGTGGATCCCATCTCCGGGCAGCCGGTGGAGTACCGCAGCGGCCTGGAACTCAGCGAGGCCGCGCGGGCCCGTCGCTGAAGACGGGGCTCCTCACAGTCCCCGCATCACCGCGGCAGAGGCACGCAGCCAGGCCTCGCGGGTAGCAGGCTGCAGCGCCTGGTAGTTCAACCGTGCACCGGAGACGAGGGACCGGTCGTAGGGAACGTCCAGCACCTCCCTCGTCAGGCTCGCGAAATGCCTGCGCGCCCGGGCATGGAGCTGCACGTCGGTTTGCCGGGACGGTGCGGCGAGCAAGGTCACTGCATTGCTGACCTTGGCCTGGAAGCCGCGCTCGCGCAGTCCGTCGATGAGCCAGACGGCGCTGGCCACCGTGTCTTCCCGCAGCGTGGAGATGATCACCAGTTCGTCGGCAGCAGCCACGGCCGCCTGCCAGTTCGAGGACCGCATGTTGTTCCCGGTGTCCACCACGATGATCCGGTAGAAACGGCGCAGGGCGGTGTGCAGCCGGTCGAACTCGCGGCTGCCGATGGTGGCAGCGCCCGCAGCGTCCTCGTCCGAAGCCAGCACGTCGAACTGCGTTGAACCCTGGTAGCGCACGTAGCGGTCCAGGTCCCCGATCCGCCCCAGGACCGGGCTTTCGAAGCGGTCCACCTCCTGCAGCAGGTCCACGGCCGTGCGCGGGTGTACCGCCAGCGGCGCCCGCCACCCCAACGTGCCGCGGGTTTCATTGTTGTCCCAGGCGAGCGTGTAGCCACCGCGCTCGATGCCCATCGTGGCTGCGAGGAGCAGGGTGGCGGTGGTTTTGTGGGCGCCACCCTTGGGGTTGACGACGACGACCGTCCTGGGTCCGTCCAAACGGCGCTGCACGTCTTCCCTGGCATCCAGGTGGGCGCGTTCGCGGCGGCCGGGGGCAGGGTTGACGGCGTTGCCGCTGAGCCGGCGGACGGCACCCTGCCAGCCCGCTTCTGCCAGTATCGCCGGCGGTGTGGGCCGTTCGGCGAGGAAATCCTGGAGGGTGGGGACGGCGTCGCGCGTGGCTGCGGACGGGACTTCGATAGCCATGGCCGGCCTTCCTTTCTGTAGCGGCTTCCCTGCCGGGGCCGGTCGTGGTGCTGCCTTGTGCCCGGTCAGTGTGCTCCATGTGCCCCTGGCCAGCTGGCGAAGCAGGGTGAGGAGGACCAGCAGCAGCCGGTACAGCAGGATGGCGAGGCCGATCACTGGCAGGGACAGCATGAGGATGGACAAGATGGAGAGCGAGGCAGCCGCAGGGTCGCCCGCCCCGATGGCGCCGACGGCGGTCCCTGCGTGCTGCCGGACGGCGCCGGCAGTCTGCGCCAGGATGGCGGGCAGGCTCAGCAGCATCCAGCCGAGCGCCAGGAACAGGAGCGGCACTACCGTGACAACCCAGGCGGTGACGATGCGGCGGGCGAAAGGGCGGAGCTCCATGACGCGCGGATCCATCGGGCGCCCCGGCAGGAGGCTGAGCAGAACCGGACGGATCCGGGTGAACAGGTCGGGGACACCGGCAATGTCGGCAAGGACGAAGTAGCCGTCGAAGCGCAGCGTGGGCACCAGCTGCTGGAGCATCTCGAGATGCATCAAAGCGGCCGCGAGCAGGAAGAACCCCTGTCCGGTCAACAGGTACGCGCCGCCCAGCCCGATGAGGCACAGGCAGTTGAAGTACAGGCCTCCCAGGTCTGTACGGATCCTGCCCGCCCGGCCCAGCCGGTAGGAATCGGTGACGTCGGTGAAGAAGGCGGGAAAGACCAGGTAGACGCCGGCGCCGATGACCCCGGGCCGGGCCCCGCCGTACCGGCAGGCCGTGGCGTGCCCCAGTTCGTGGATCACGGCTCCTGCCGTCAGCAGGGCAACGATGCCAAGAAGCAGCGCCGGGGTGAGCAGCACCTGCTGCAGCGACGCCATCAGATCCCCCCGGGCGATGACCAGGACGTCGACGGCGGCCAACGCCAGCAGGACGGCAGCCACCACCGGCGGCCAATACAGCGGGGCCAGGACCGTGGCCAGCGCGTTCACGGCTTTTTCGGGCAGCAGGGTTCCCCGCAGGCGCAGGGCCAACAGCGGGTTGGCCTTCGGCAACGGTTGGGGCTTTGACGCGGCGGGCTGATCGGAGCCGCGGCCAGCGGTGTTGTGGACCAGGCCCATCGGTGCCAGCCTGGTGTCAATCAGGTGGAGCAGCCCGCTTACACCGAGTTCCCGCCCGTAGGCCTCGCTGACTTCCCGCGCCACGTCATCCGGGGACTTCGCCGGCGAAAGGGAAGCGAGCACCAGGTGGAGCAGCTCCGAGAGCTGGACGATCTGACCGTCGCTGCGCCGGACCAGGTAACTGCGGTCCTTGAGGCCTGATCCCTCAACCGGGCCGAGGAACACCAGCCCGGGTGCAGGGGACCAGCGCTGGTCGAACGCGGCATCCGGTGCTGTTGTCACTGTTCCCCGCCCATAGGTTGAGCCACACTAAGCGCGGTGGGCATGCCCCGGCATTGGAGCACGCCCACCGGATAAGGGTTACTGCAGGCCTACTGTTGCAGGACCAGCAGCTCCTGCACGGCAGCCGAGTTCGCCACTGAACCGATCGTTGCCGCATTGATGGCGAACGACATGTTCACAGCGATGACGGGGGCGACGTTGACGTTGAAGCACAGCGTTTCCCTCGCAGGAAGCAGTTCCAGGACTTCGGCGTCGAGTTCCCCGGGTAATAGCTCGGTTGAAGTGGTCATTGCATGTCATCCCTCTCCCCCGGGCATTACCCGGGTCCAGGTATTCGGACGGTAAGGACTACTGCTGAACAACAGTGATGCCCTGCAGCGCGGTGCTGTGTGCATTCGACCACAGCGAAGCCGCGTTCAGCGCTACAGACGTATTGGTCGCGTCAATAGCGGCCAAATTAAAGCTGTAGTCGGTTCCGAAGTACAGGGTCTCCCGCGAAGGCAACAGCTCTGCCTGCTGGCCTTCCAGTTCCTGGAAAGTGAGTTCCTTCATGTCAATCACCCCCTTTCGAAGTCTCCCGATCAGTCAACGCGGCGGCCCGTGGCGGTTACATTACTGGGCTGTTATTTTTGCGTTGTTTTTGCAATTGGGACGTGACAGCAAAGGGCGCAGAAGCAAAATTGCGCGCATTTAGGAGGTAATACCCGGCGGTTATATATTTGTGGAAGATTACAAAGCGCACACAAGGGAAAGCAGGCGCCCGCTTATGGCGGACAACGAAGGCACGATGGTAATACGCGCTTGGGTAGAGCCGGCCCAAAAGCATGCACTGCGGGCCCGCTTGATTTCCAGCCAGCCGGGCCAGGACAAGGAAGTGGTCGAGGCGGCCGGCGACAAGGAAGAAATCCTCCTGGCCGTGCGGCGGTGGCTTGACCTGCTGCAGAGGGACCCAAACCTTACCGGCTGACATGGGATGAATGCCTGCCCGGCCCACGAAAGAATGTGCGCCGGCGGTACCTGACAGTCGACTATCCCTTGCAAAACCCCCTGCCCCCTCTGTTACTAAAGCGTCTTGACATGACGGGCCCAAGTGTCACGATGGTGAGGGGGTCAAGTGTTGCCGCGTAAAGGGGAATGGCATGACGGGGGCTCTCGCGCAGGAATGGCACTTGAGCCTGCTGGGCGCCTGGCGGTTGCAACGGGGCAACACCACCATGGCGGTAGCCAGCAGGGAGCAGCGGCTGATTGCCTGTGTGGGGCTCCTGGGCTGCCGCCACCGCAGTTTCCTTGCCGGCCTGCTCTGGCCGAAAAGCAGCGAAACACAGGCTGCCGGGAACCTGCGCACCACGGTCTGGTGCATCACCCATGCGTTTCCGCAGCTGCTCCGGGCAGGCGCCGCCACCCTTGAGCTTGACGAGTCGGTCAGGGTGGACGTGGCCGCCCTGCAGCGGCATGTGGCAACGCTGCAGGAACAGCCAGGGATTCAGGCCCCGGAGAGCTACCTGGACCACCTGACCCGGGCCGAGCTGCTGCCCGGCTGGTACGACGACTGGGTGGTCTTTGAGCAGGAACGGCTGCGGCAGCTGCGCCTCAGCGCCCTGGAGCACATGGCGCGGCAGTACCTGGCGGGAAACGAGCCAGGCAAGGCTGTCATCGCCGCGTTATCCGCGGTGAGCATCGAGCCGCTTCGGGAATCAGCGCATCTCCTCCTGGTCCAGGCCCACTTGGCGGGCGGAAACAGGGCCGCTGCAGTCAGGGCCTACACCATGTTCGCCAGCCGGTTGCAGGGCGAGCTCGGCGTTCTGCCCTCGAACCAACTGACCGATCTGGTGTCCGAGTTCCATCCGCGCTGAGGCTGCGGCCTTGCAAGTCCACCCCGCCGGGCGTGCGGAAAAAACCCGCCCGTCCAGGAGCTAAAAAAGTGCGGTAATTTGTGGCAATGGACTTCGGCAGCGCTGACAGCTGGGGGGCGGCCATCTACTTCTGGATCATCCCCGTGGTCCTCGGCGATGCCATCTTCCCGCCCATCCCGTCCGAGATGGTGGTGATCACCAGCGGGGCATTGTCCGCCGATGGCAGGACCAATGTGTTCCTGGTGGTGGCCCTGTCTGCGGTGGCGTCCTGGGTGGGCGACATGGTGGTCTTCCAGCTCTTCCGGAAACGGCTGAGCCATGTCCTGGACCGCTGGAGGTGGGGACGGCGGGTCCACCAAGGCATTCATGATGCGATCGCCAAAGCGGGCCGGTCATCCACGTACGGCACCATCATCGGCGCCAGGTTCATCCCCGGCGGCCGGCTTGCCACGTCAGCGGCAGCCGGCATCGCCAACGTGTCCGTCCGGGGCTTCAGCCTGTGCGCCGGCCTGGGCGCCTTGCTCTGGGCCTGCTGGCTGGTGGGCCTGGGCTACTTCACGGGTTCAGCCACCGGGCTGCCGTTCTGGGCCAGCTCGCTCATTGGGGTGGGACTCGGGCTGGTGGTCGGCGCCGTCGTCGGAATCATTGTCACCCGGCGCCGCGGCAACCGGTCTCCCGTGGAGGAGCCAGGGCCGCTGGCCTGACGTGCCCTAGACAGGTGCCCAGCGGCCGCGGCTGCGCCGGAGCACGCTGAGGGAACCGGTCAGGGCAACGCGTTCGACGGCGTCGCGCATCATCGCTGCCGATTCCCGCGCCTGGCGGTTCTCGCCGCTGTATTCCGTTGCCTCCACGAGGAAGCGCAGGTTCAGCTGCGGCACCCCGCCGGAGAGCTGCAGCTGGTGCGACTCAACGTGATGGCGCGTCCCCAGCGCCTCGACGGCGGCATCCATGACCGACTCCGGCGGGTTGCCCGGCCGGAGCCCGGTGATCTTCAGGCGGGTCTGGAACGAAGGCATGCCCTCCACCCTATCCAAACCGGCGTTGCGCCATCACTTTTGGTCCTTATCCCGCCCGGTTAGGGACCAAGAGTGATAGCGCAACGGATGGTCGGAGCTGTTAGCCGGTGTTGCGCAGGCCTGCTGCCACGCCGTTGACGGTGATCAGCATGGCCCGCTGGAGCCGTTCGTCGATTTCCGCCCCGCTGATGGTTCCGCTTTCGGCCCGGACGCGGCGCAGGAGTTCCACCTGCAGGTAGCTGATGGGGTCCAGGTACTGGTCGCGGACTTCCAGGGAACGCTTGAGGGTGGGCTGGGCGTCCAGGAGCACGTGCTCGCCGGTGAGGTTCTGGATCTCCGTGACGGTGAGCTCGTATTCCTCGCGGATGGTCCGGAAGATGTGGTGCAGGTCCTTCGGCACCAGGGTGTCCACGTAGTATCCGGCGATGTCCAGGTCCGTTTTGGCGAGGGTCATCTCCACGTTGGACAGCACCGAGCGGAAGAAGTGCCAGTGCTCCATCATTTCCACAAGCTGCGCCGAGTTGCCGGCCTCGCGGGCGGCCTTGAGGCCGGAGCCGACGCCGAACCATCCGGGCACGATCTGGCGGGACTGGGTCCAGCCGAATACCCACGGGATGGCGCGGAGGCCTTCCAGCCCTGCACCGGAGTCGGGGCGCTTGGACGGGCGGGAACCGATGTTCAGGGAACCAAGCTGCTCCACCGGGGTGGACGCCATGAAGTATGCCGGCAGGTCGGGGTGGTCCACCAGTTTCCGGTAGCGGTCAAAGGCGGCGTCGGAGATGGTCTCCATGACGTGCCCGTACCGTTCCCGCTGGTCTTCGGAGGTGCGGGGGTCGCGGTGCAGGGCGGAACCCTGCAGCACGGCGGCCAGGGACAGCTCGAGGTTTTCCCGTGCCAGCTCCGGCAGGGAGTACTTGTCCGAGATGACCTCGCCCTGCTCGGTGAACTTGATTTCACCTTCCAGGACGCCGTTGGGCTGGGCCAAAATGGCATCGTAGGTGGGCCCGCCGCCGCGGCCCACGGACCCGCCGCGGCCGTGGAACAGGCGGACCCGCACGCCGTGCTTGGCCGCCACATCGCGGAGCTTGCGCTGGGTCTTGTGGATCTCCCACTGGCTGGTCATCACCCCGGATTCCTTGTTGGAGTCCGAGTAACCCAGCATCACTTCCTGTACGTCCCCGCGCAGCCGCACCAGCTCCCGGTAGGACGGATTGGAGAGCAGCTGGTCGATGATCTCGGCCGAGGCGCGCAGCTCCTCCACGGTTTCCAGCAGCGGGGCAAACCCGAGCTTGGCGTAGGGCTTCTCGCCAAAGAGGTTCACCAGGCCGGCCTCGCGGGCCAGCACGGCGGCGGCCAGGACATCGTCCGCGCCGCGCGTCATGGAGATGATGTAGGTCTCGATAACGTCCGGGCCGTACGTGCGCAGGGCACGCCGGATCTCGCGGAAGACGTCATACGTGCCGTCAGCGGCGCCGTCGAGCTTGATGGGGTGGCCGGACAGCGGGCGGCGTGAAGCGAGCTCGGAGCCCAGCACCTCGAAGCGCTCCTCGCGGCTCAGCTCGGCGTACCGCAGGCCCGGTCCGCCGATGCGGTCCATCAGCTGGCCCACGGCGTCGTGGTGGTGGTCGGCGTGTTCGCGGATGTCCAGGGTGGCCAGGTGCAGGCCGAAGGATGCCACGGCGCGGCGGACACGGGCCAGGGCACCGTCCGCAGCGAGCGACGCCGAGTGGTTGCGGAGCGAGAGCTCCAGCAGCTCAAGGTCCGCCAACAGTTCGTCGGTCCCGCTGTAGTCCCGGCCGTGCTCGTGGTTGGAGTTGGCAGCCACCCGCTTGCCGGTGTTGATGAGCTTGGCCTTGATGCAGGTCAGTTTCAGCCGGTAGGGCTCCTGCGCGTTCAGTTCCAGGACCCGCTTGTCCAGGCCCGGCAGCTTCTTCAGGTCCTCGTCGATGGATTCCAGCAGCTCCCGGTCCGCACCGGCGAGCGCGGTGGAGTTGGACAGGATGGAGATGAGTTCGTCGATCATGCCGATGCTGATGCGCACGGCGTGCTGGTTTTGGATCTGCAGGATTTCGCGGGTGACGGCCGCGGTGACGTTGGGGTTGCCGTCGCGGTCCCCGCCGATCCAGGAACCGAACCGGATGGGGGCGTCCTGGGAGGCGAGGCTGACGCCGTGCTCACCCAGCAACTCGGACAGTTCGGTCAGCATCTCCGGCATGGCGTCGGTGAGGATGCCGCCCAGGTAGTAGATCGCGTTGCGGGCCTCATCCACGGGGGTGGGCCGGACCTGGCGCAGTTCATCGGTCTGCCACATCTGGTCAATGATCTCGGCGAGCTGCCGGTCCTGCCGGCGGCGGGCCGTGGTGCCCTCGGCTGTGGGCTGGGCGAGCACGTCGGAGAGCTTGCGGATCTTGTCGAGAACCGAACGGCGGGAAGCTTCGGTGGGGTGGGCGGTGAAGATGGGCCGCACGTCCAGGCCGTTCACCACGTCCTGCAGCACCGCGGGCCCGGCCTGGCTTGCAATGTCGGCCACGGTCTTGGCCAGCCAGCCGTCCTTCTCCGCCCGGGTCCGCAGACCACGGACGCGGTGGACCTGTTCGGCGGCGTTGGCGAGGTGGAAGTAGAACGCGAAGGCACGCACCAGGTCCGTGGCCTGCTCGATGGGCAGGGAGCCGAGGAGCTCGCGGACCTGGGCGACGACGTCGTGCGCGCTCCAGGGACCTGTGGCGTCGGCGCCGCCGCGGGCGGCCTCCTTGGACTCCTTCGTGAGGAGGCGGACCTGTTCCACGAGGTCCAGGAGTTCCGGCCCGTGCTGGCGGACCAGGGATTCGCCCAGCAGGGTGGAAACGCGCCGGACGTCTGCCCTCAGTTCGGAGGCGAGGTCTGTTTCGGGGTGTGCTGCAGTGTGAGCCATGGAAGCAATCTTTCGAGGGTTTCGGACTTGGCTCGTACACTGCGCTGGATACTGTGAGCCACGTTACTAGCTAAAGATGCTACCCGCAGGGCGGGGGCAAGGGTCAATCCGTCTCAGATAATGTCGTGCTCCGGGTACCCGACATGGCGCTTCACCAGCTCAAGCTCCGCCCGGAGACGCGCCACCTCCGTCACCTGTGCCGCCGACTCCGCAGCACGCCGGCGGTCCCGCACCGTGTTGGTGGCGAATGCCGCCACCCCCAGCGGCACCATCAGGGCCAGCGCCCAACCGGCCGCCGCAAAGTAGTCCAGCGCCACGGGCAGGGCCGCACGGAAGTCGACGAAGTCGTTGACGCCGTCGGCCATCCCGTTCATCACCCCGTCCAGGGGCCGCAGGGCCTCCCCCACCAGGGGCGTTTCAGCGAACGACGGCGGGTCCAGCCTTGCTTCCTTGTCGCCGCCCCAGCGCCCATCGCCCAGGTGGTTCAGGACATAGATGCCGGCGCCGACGCTGGCGGCCATGTAGGCGATGACGGCGGCGAGCGCGGCGAGGTCCGGACGGCGGGGCCGCCAGAAGAGCAGTGCCGCGGCACAGGCCAGCGCCGCGATCCATGTCAACGCTTTGAGCCACTCGCTGCTGATTCCTGCCAGGATGTCCACGCCACCTATTCAACCGCGCGGACCACCTTGATGTTAAAGTCCAGCGTGCCCAGGGCGCCGTAAAGCCGCAGCCACAAGGGAAGCACCATTTCGGCTCCCCTGGCCGTGGTGATGTCGCCCAGGTCGATGATGTCCCGGTGCCCCAGCGATTCCAGCAACTCCTTCACGACGGCTTTGGCGGAGGGATCGTCGCCGGAGACAAACACCGAGTGGTCCCCACCGGCAAGCCGCTCCGGGTCCACCATCAACCTCGCGTTCATCGTGTTGAGGGTTTTCACCACCCGGGCGTCCGGGAACGCCCGCTGGATCCTCTCACCCAGGCTGTCCGTATTGACCGGGTTCAGGACCGGCGGCATCCCCTGCGAAAAGTCCAGCGCATTCGCGACGTCCATGATGACTTTTCCGCGCAGCCGGGCCGCCCCTGCCGCGCCCAGCGCCGCAAGGGTACCGGCGCCGGTGGTGGCGTTCACCACCACTTCGCCGTTGCCGGCGGCTTCCGCGAAGGTGCCCAGGGTGACGTCCCGGTGGCCCGCATGCCACTCGCTGAAAGTCGGCCCGCCTGTCCGGCCGGGTACGCTCCGGGCGGCGGTACTTTCAGGGTCCCGCGTGCCCAGCGTTACCTCGTGCCCCAGTTTGACCAGCGCAGCGCTGAGTGTGCGTCCCACTGTTCCGGTTCCCAGGACGGCAATCTTCATGGCATCTCCCGTTGACGGGCAGCGGGCCGTCTGATGGTTTGACCCGGACCTGCTGTTCCGAGGGTACTCTGCGGTCCGTGGCAGGCAAGGTTCGGGATAAGGAATGAAGACGCCGTGGCGGCAGTTGTAGCGTGGGCACAGCCAACCGGAAGGAATCATGTCCATCACCCCAGACGCCAAGGTGGAGCGCTGGCAGCGCTTCCGCTCCAACCGGGACAAAGCGCTTGCCGCTCCCCACGGCTGGCTCACCCTGACCTCCTTCCAGTGGCTGGACGCCTCCCCCGCCGCCGTCGACCTGGCTCCCGGCCTGTGGTCCACGGACGGTACGACGGCGGCACTCACCGCGGTCCCGGAGGACGGGCTGACGCTGGTGGAGACAGGGGAAGCAGTGGACGGCACCATCACGGCCGTGCTCGCCGACGAGGAGTCGCTGATGTGGGTGCAGTTCGGCGGGGCGGACGGCGCCGGGGTGGTCGTCGAGCTCGCCATGCGGGGCGGGCGTTACGCGATCCGCACCAGGGACTCCAGTTCGCCCCTGTTCACGGAGTTCGACGGCGTGCCCACCTACGGCTACAACCCGGACTGGGAAGTCACTGCACGCTTCGAGCCGTACCCCGAGCCGGTGGAGGTGCCCATCGCCACGGCCAACCCGCTGGTGGACGGCGTCCACAGGACCGTGGGCGAGGTGGTGTTCCGCCTGCCCGGCAGCCCACACGAATTCCGGCTCCAGGCGGAGGAGGAAAAGCTCGGCGCCCTCACGGTCACCTTCCACGATGAGACCAACGGGGACACCACGGACGACTGGCGGAAGCTCTCGGCGCCCCGGCCCCGGCCCGGCGTGGATGGAAGTGCCACGGTGGTGCTCGACTTCAACCGGGCCATCAACTACCCCAGCGCCTTCACGCCGTACGGCACCTGCCCCATGCCCGTGAAGAACAACAGCCTGGACATCCGGGTGGAAGCCGGTGAAAAGCTGCCGTTCCCGAACGGGTGAGCCTGTCGGCAGCCCGTGATTGAGCCTGTCGAAATCCGGTTTCGACAGGCTCAACCACCGGCAGTCAGGCGATGGCCGACACGCCCGTGACGGCACGGCCAACGATCAGGGTGTTGATCTCGAAGGACCCCTCGTACGTGTAGATCGCCTCGGCATCGGAGAAGATCCTGGCCATCCGGTAGTCGGTGAGGATCCCGTTGCCACCCAGGATGGATCGGCCCAGCGCCACGGTCTCGCGCATCCGGGCGCTGAGGTAGGACTTCGCCAGGGCCACCGGCGGCATGTCCGCGGCGCCTTCGTCCTGCAGCCGCGCCAGGCCCGCCATCATCGCCATGCTTGCCACCGCGTTGCCCAGCATGGTCACCAGCTGCTGCTGGATCAGCTGGAACTGCGCCAGCGGACGGCCGAACTGATGGCGTTCGACGGCGTACTGCCGGGCGACGTCGAACGCCGCCAGCTGCTGGCCCACCGTCTGCCACGCCACCATGATCCGGGAGCCGCGCAGGAGTTCCTTGGTGTCCTCGAAGCTGCTGATCGCGGCGAAGCGGTCGGCTTCCGCCACCCGGACATCCTCGAACACAATGTCCGCGTTCTGCACTGTCCGCAGGGCGATCTTGTTCTCGATCCGGGTCCGGCTGACGCCCGGAAGGGTGGCATCCACGATGAAGCCGCGGACCGCCCCGTCAGCTTCGTCCCGCGCCCACACCAGCATGTAGTCGCAGAACGTCCCGTTGCCGATCCAGCGCTTGGCGCCGTTCAGCACCCAGGTGTCCCCGCCGCCGTCGGGCCGGCCTGTTGCTGAGGAGATCCGCCTGGCGCGGGTTTCCATCCCGCCCGCCACGTCCGAGCCATGGTTCGGCTCGGTGAGGGCGAACGCGCCGGTAATCCGCAGGCTGGAGGCGTCCGCCAGCAGCCGCTGCTGCTGTTCGGGGCTGCCGAAGGCGTAGAGGGACTCAACGAAAAGGTCGTGGTGGACCAGGAAGAAGGTGGCGATGGACGTGTCCACGCGGGTCATTTCGGCAATGACCAGCCCGGCGAACAAGTGGCTGTAGCCGCGCTGCGCCGGGGTGCTCAGTTCCAGGGCGGCCAGCTTCGGCAGGATGTGGGCGGGGAACTCGGCCTTGTTCCACCACTCCCCCGCGTAGGGTGCGATTTCGGTGGCCAGGAAGACCCTGAGTTCGGCCAGTTTGTCGCGTTCCGGCTGGCTCAGCAGGGATTCGTAGGCGAAGAAGTCCGCGGTGGGCAGGTCCACGAGATTGCCGGCGGCGGGGCTCATTTCGGCCCCATCCGGATGGCGCCGTCCAGTCTGATAACTTCCCCGTTCAGCATGGCGTTCTCCACAATGTGTGCCACCAGCCTTGCGTATTCCAGCGGTTTCCCCAGCCGCGACGGGTGCGGAACCTGGGCACCCAGCGAGTCCTGTGCGTCCTGCGGCAGGCCCGCCATCATGGGAGTTTCGAAGATTCCCGGCGCGATGGTCACCACCCGCACCAGCGAGCGCGCCAGTTCCCGGGCGATAGGCAGGGTCATGGCTGCCACGGCGCCCTTGGAGGCCGCGTAGGCAGGTTGCCCGATCTGGCCTTCGAATGCCGCCACGGAAGCGGTATTGATGATGACGCCGCGTTCCGGGCCGCCCAGTTCGGTGACGGCAGGTTCGGTGGCCACCATTGCCGCTGCCGCCAGGCGCAGCACGTTGAACGTTCCGAGGAGGTTGACCTGGACCACCCGGTTGAAGGCCTCCAGGGGCAGCACACCCTCGCGCCCCAGCACCTTCCCGGGTGTGGCGATGCCCGCGCAGTTCACCACGATCCGCAGTGGTCCCAGCCCAACAGCGGTGTCGACGGCGGCCTGCACCTGCGCCTCGCTGGTCACGTCAGCGGGGGCAAAGACGGCCGTCCTTCCGTCCGCTGAACGGTTGAGCTCGTCGGCGAGGTCCGCCCCGCCGGACGTGGGGAGGTCCAGGAGCACCACGGAGGCTCCGGCGTCGAACAGGGTCCGGGCGGTGGCGGCACCCAGGCCGGACGCACCTCCGGTGATGAGAGCGACGCTGCCTGTGATGTCCATCCATCCTCCTTGATGTGGCCCCGCACCGCGGCAGGCCGCGGAGTAACAGTTAGTGAATGTTAACTGAAATGCCCGCCGCCTGCACCATCCGCCGTTCCGGGCGGGCGGCGGGATGCCCGTTATGGTGGAAACCATGACCTCCAGTTCCGCCACTGATCCGGCCTGGCAGGGCCGGGCAGACCATGCCGCACACTCCGTTACCGCGCTGTTTGGCCGGAAACTGCTGTTCCTGCCGGGCACGCACCTGGCCGCCGTGACATGGCACCTCGGGCAGCCTGCGGGGACGTGGCAGGCAGCCCTGCAGCGGCTGGGCTCACTCGCAGGCCTGCAGTTTCCCTGGCACTACTGGTGGCAGGCCCACTACGTTGACTGCCTGGTGGATGCGGGCAGGCGCGCTCCCGCCAGCCCCCTCGCGGGCAGTTTGGCGTCCCGGCTGCTCACGGGGATGTGGCTGCGCAACGCGTTCACGTTCGTCAACAACTACTACGACGACATGGCCTGGCTCGCCCTGGCCACCCTCCGCCTGGATGCTTTGACCGGAGAGACGGGGGGATCTGGACGCCGCCGCAACGCAGCCGTCCGCGAAAGGCTGAAGCTCGAGTTCGATGCAGCCAGCACTGACCATATGGGCGGCGGTGTGTTTTGGAGCAAGAAGCGGGATTTCAAAAACACGCCCGCCACCGCTCCGGTTGCGCTCTTCTATGCCCGGACAGGTCAGCAGGCGAAGGCCCAGGCGCTGGTTGACTGGCTGGACAGGACCCTGT
Source organism: Arthrobacter sp. RT-1 (assembly GCF_003367205.1). Taxonomy (NCBI): domain Bacteria; kingdom Bacillati; phylum Actinomycetota; class Actinomycetes; order Micrococcales; family Micrococcaceae; genus Arthrobacter; species Arthrobacter sp. RT-1. The sequence goes on along the minus strand of NZ_QRGQ01000040.1, from coordinate 294,637 downwards.
TCGATCCAGCCCAAGGCCTGTACCTGGACGGCGCACGGCTGAACGCCGCCGGTGACGTCCAGGTGGACCGGGCCGTCTACACCTACAACCAGGGTCCGGTCTTGGGAGCCCTCCTGGAGCTGGGCGGGGAGGCCAACCTCGCCCGCGTCGCCGAGGTGGTGGAGGCCGTAAACCGGCAACTGACCGTTCCCGGCGGCGGTACGGTTCTGCGCTGCGACGGAACGGGCGACGGCGGCCTGTTCACGGGGATCCTGTGCCGCTACCTGGCGCTCGCCGCTACGGATATCCGGCTTCCGGAACGGACCCGCGCCACTGCCGCGCGGCTGGTGACCGGTACCGCGGAGGCGTTCTGGAGCGGAAAGCGCAGCCTGGGCGCCGCCGAGCCTGGGGGAAATCACCCTGGCGGGAGCATCTTTTCGGTGCATGCCGCACGGCCGGCGGAGGAGACGTATCCCCGGGGAGCCGCCGTCGAACTTTCCACCCAGCTGCAGGCATGGATGGTGCTGGAGGCCGCGGCGGCCATCAGCTCCGGCAACCCCCGGGGACGTTCACTGGCGGATGGCGGCGAGAGGCGTGACGGCAGCACCCTTGAGTGACACCGGCCCGCCCTCCGCCGCCAGCCGGGCTTCCTTCTTGCCTGCCGGCGGAAACACCAGCGAGGTCAGCGTCTGGCGGCCGCCGTCCACGAACACCTCGAGGGAGGACCGGTCCACGTAGACCGTGAGATTCACCGTGCCGCCGCCGGACTTCGCCTCCACGGCACGCGCCTGCCGGTACTCGTCCGTGGCGGTCCGGGCTCCCGAGCCGGCCGCCCGGTCCGGCGCCCCTGCAACTACATCGCCGTCCCGGACCACGAAGGCCTTGCCGGTTTCAAAGTCATAGCCCACCGTGGCGTACGTCCTGCCTCCGCTCTGCAGCAGCAGCCGCGCTTCCCCTGCTGCTGAAGCCGGCTTTTCCAGCTCGATGTCAGCCTTGAACGCACCACTCTCCGGCAACCCCGGCAGGGGGATGTCACCCAAGGTGGCGCCCGGCACCTGGACGGGCTCGCCCTCCAGTGACTGCAGCGCGGGCGTCGGCGTGGATACCAGGGCCGGGCGGCCGCCGTCGGACTCCAGCCGAATGTCCCGCACCACGGAAGCCTCGCCAAACCAACCGTCGGTGGGGAGCTCGCGGGCGTAGGCCCAGTTGTTCATCCAGCCGATGGCGTGGCGGGACGCCTTGCGCTGGCCGTCCGTCAGGCGGGGGTCATCCCAGGTGGCGGCGGCGTAAAAGTCCGAACCGGCGTCGAGCCACTGGTGGCCGCCCTCCGGGGAGAATCCCTTGCCGTCCCAGGCGCCGGTCCAGTACGCCAGGCCGGTGGTGCGGCCCTCCTCCGCACCGTTGGCGCTGGCCGCCAGCACCCAGGTGCGCTTGGCGGGATCGCCGTCCACGTCCATCTGGAAGAAATCGGGACACTCCAGGATGCCCAGCCCGTCCCGCTCGAAAGCGGAGACGTAGGTCCACTGCTTGAGGTCCGGGGAGGTGTAGAAACCGATCTTGTGGCCCTCGGCCAGCAACATCAGCCACTGGTTGTTGGCCTCGTCCCGCACGATCCGCGGATCGCGCCAGTGCTCCGCGCCAGGGTTGTCCATCACCGGGTTCTGGTCGTAGTTTCGGAAGCTGTACCCGTTGTCCGTGGAGTAGAACAGGGACTGGCGCTGGACGCCGTCGTGCTGCTGGGTGAGGACGGCGATCACGGCCCCCTTGCCGAAGCCGGCGGTCCCTTCCGTGTCCACCACCGCGGAGCCGGTTTCGATGTCGCCCAGGCCGTTGCGGAACTTTTCGATGGCGACGCCCTCGTTTTTCCAGTGCACCAGGTCCGTGCTGGTGGCGTGGAACCACTCCGTGCCGTTCCCCTCCGGGTAATGGGCGTTGTAGAGGTAGTAGTAGTGCCACAGCCCGTCCAGGAAGAACGGCCGCTGCGGATCATTCATCCAGCGCTGCTCCGGCGTGAGGTGGTAGGCCGGGCGGTAGCCGGGGTTCTCTTCCGGTGGAGCCAGACGCGCCGCATCCGGCGCGGGCCATGACTGCTGAACGCCCAAGTCACTCAACAGGGCGTCCCGGGCTTCGGGGCTGACGCAGTCCGGAAGCTCCACTTTTGCAGGGTCTTCTTCCACCGTGCCGGCCATGCTGCTGCGAAGATAGACTTTCCCGTCCGTCCGCACACCGGCCAGCCAGCCCGTGCCGCACTCGATGCTGCGGATGTCTTCCGCTCCCTCCGCAGGGACGTCGCCGCCGCGTTCAACCAGGGTGGAATCGTTGCCTTTGAGCCAGAGGGAGGCGTAGCCGCCGCTCCGGTCCTTGGCTGCAGCCTGCGCAGCGGCTACCTCTCCCAGCACACGTTCGGCGGCAGCTGCTGCGCCCGGCCGGGCATTTCCGCCGCCGAGCACCAGGGAGACTGCCAGGACCAGGACAGCCGACGCGGCCACCGCCCACACGAGGGGGCGCCGGCTGGGGGCCAAGCTCTTGAGTGCGGGGAGTACGGTTCCGAGGATATTTCGGGGCATGGTTTCAATCCGTCGCTGAACGCACAAGTGCCGTCCCCCGGGTCGGGGAACGGCACCAGCGCAAGTGAACCGTCAATTTTACCGGCCCGGGGCACGGAACCTAATTACGTCCGGCGCGGGAGGTCACAAACCCGGTGGTGACAGGGCGTCGCCCGGACGCTTTTTCTGCGGATAAGGAGCCTCACCGCGGGCCAGCATCTCGACGAATCCGGCGATCCTGCGCTCCCGGGTGGCGGCCTGCTTTGCCGAATTGGTCCGGACGATGAGGGCGAAACGGTTGGCCCTGGTGAGGACATCGAACATCGCCTGGGCCGCCGGTACCGCGGCGATGGCGGCTGCCAGGTCGGGCGGCATTTCCGCCGTTGCCTGGCCGGCATAAGCGGCATCCCAGCGGCCGTCAGCCTTGGCGGCCTCCACGGCGGCCCAGCCGGCGTCGGCCATCTTTCCTTCCTCCTCCAGCCGCGCCACATAGGTGACGTTCCTGGCCGACCACACACTGCGGCGCCCCCGGGGCGTCATCCGCTGGAAGGAGCTTTCGTCATCCCGGCGCCTGGCCTGGCCGTCGATCCAGCCGAAGCACAGCGCCTCGTCCAGTGCGGCAGCGTAGTCCAGCTCCGTGACCTGCCCGCCTTTTTTGTGCAGGACCAGCCATACGCCGGGACTGCTCTGGTGGTTCGCCTCCAGCCAGCTCCGCCAGGCGGCAGCGTCCGGCACCAGCAGTTCCTCGAGTTCAATGGCCATGCGCCTATTCTGCTCCTGAAGTGCTGCGGAACAAGCGGTGCCCTTGCGGCGCCGCCCGTGGCATTATGGCCGTAAACGTCACCGCCGACACGAAGGACAGCCCATGCTCCGCGTCCGTCCCCTGCATTTCACGTCCGCCATCGACTCCTGGGAGCGGCTCCTCACGGCCCTGGGCCTGGTCCTCACCGAGGGCGACGGCGGGTTCCGCATCTTTGACGCCGGAGGGGGTCGCCTGGCCCTGCACGACGTCCCGGAAGGGGACGCGAGTGACGGAACCACGGCGTTCGCTGTCGAAGTGGGCGACCTCGCGGAATTCGCCCGCCGCACCAACCTCGCTGCCCAGGACGACGACGCCACGCCCGCGGAGCCGGCCACCGCCGAACTGGTCACCGCCGACCACGGCGAGGCGTGCAGGATTACTGCACCTGACGGGTTCAGCTTCCTGGCGGACCAGGCCGGCACCGATGTGCCCTCACCGGACGCGGACCCGGCCCTGGCCGTCGTCGGGGTCTGGTTCACACCGGACACGGACGCCGCTGCCCGCACCCTGCGGCACGTCGGTGCCCGGCCCCGCCCGGTGCCGGACAACGACGAGACAGCGGACTTCACGGCAAAGAACGGTGGAATCCTCATCGTGCGGCCGGCGTCGGGGCCGCCGCGGTCCGGCCTGGGCTTTGAGTACGACGGCGCACTGGAACCTTTGCGGGACCGCCTCGCCTCCGCCGGGTTCGACGTCAGCCTCACCGAGGAGGCGTTCGGAAGCACCCTTCACGTCGCCAACCCGGACTCGGCCCGGGACGGCGCGCCCTCCGTGCCCGCAACGGTCTGGATCTCGCAGCACCGTCCCATGGGGTAGAACTTAACCATGAACGTGCGCACACCTGACCCGAACCCCGGCTGGCTTTCCGAAGAAGACCTCTTTGAGGCGCGCGGGCGGCTGCCCATGGTCTACGTGGAGGCAGTACCGGTCAGGCTGGACCCCTTGGGTTACGTGAACGAAGTGGGCACGCTGCTGCAGGCCGACGAGGACGGGACGATGGTCCGGTCCCTGGTGTCCGGCCGCGTCATCTACCGCGAAACCATCCGCGCCGCCCTGCTCCGGCACATGGAAAAGGACCTGGGACCGCTGGCGTTCCCGCAGCTGCCCATCAGCCCGGTTCCCTTCACGGTGGCCGAATACTTCCCGGCGCCGTCCCAGACCGGTTTCACCGACGAGCGGCAACACGCCGTGTCCCTGGCGTATGTCATCCCGGTGACGGGCGAGTGCGAGCCCCGCCAGGACGCCCTGGAACTGACGTGGATGACCCCTGAGGAAGTCCTCAGCCCCGGCGTCCAGATGGAGTTTTCCGGCGGCCGCGGCGGGCTGATCCGGCAGGCGCTGGCCTTTGCAGGCGTGGGCTCCTAACGCCCTCGCCGGAACCTGGGGGTCCCCGATATTAGGTGCCCGCCTTTGTAGACTGTAGGGCGGACCGCAAGAGAACTTAAGGACTCCCATGACCGAAACACCAGCCGCCCGGCACCTTCGTGAACAGCAGGCTGGATCCCTGACCACCGGCAACCTCATCCTCCTGCCGGACGGTGAACGGACGGCCGAGATCCACCAGGTGGAGCTTGAGCGGGACGATTTCGGCGCGCCGGCACTGGTGCTCGCCAGCCTGACGGGCGGCGGGACGCTGCGCATCGCCGTCGGCTCCTCGGTAACGGTTGTTGAGGAGCAGTCCGACGACGTCACGCACCTTGCGCTGGCAACCTCCCCTTCCCAGGACGTAGGGCAGTCCCTTGAACCAGGGCACCCGGAGGAACCTGCCGAGGCCGGGCAGCCTGCCGAATCACCCCAGGAGCAGCCCGGCGAAAAGCCGGCGCCCGTCGCGTCGGTGCCCGCCGTCGTCGTACCTCCCCTTCCTCCTGTGCCGCCGGCCGCGAACGGTCCCAGCGAGGAGGAACTGGCCCTGATCCCGGCTCCTGCCGGCACCCCGGAATCCGTGGTGGAGGCCGCAGCGGAGGCGCATCCGGACGCGATGGGAGTCCTGCTGCTGACCGACCGGCTGGCCAAGGGCGTCAACTTCAAGTCCGGAAGCTGCCTCAAGGACCTCAGCGACCTCGCGCACGAGCTGTTCATCACCCTCAAGGACGCCGAAAGCTCGCTGGCTGTGGCCGACCTCCTCACGGTCCTCCCCTACGACGGAAACCCCGGGCGCTGGGCGTCGGTGGAGGCCTCCCTGGCGCTGGCCAGCTACATCTGCCGGCAGGACGGCCAGAATGAACGGGCAGCCGTTTACGAGAAACTGATTCGGACCCCGGAGAACCAGGAAACGGACCCGTTCAAGGCGCGGATGGCTGCCAAGGTCCGGCAGCGCTCGCTCAACGAGCCCAACCTGTACGACAAGGAAATTTTCCGCTCCATCGATAATTCCAACCACGACGCCGAGCGCGAATGGCGGCTGCTGCGGCTGGAATCCCTGCTGTTCCTGCGCGCGCACGGCGGGTCGGAAACCATCGGCATGGGCGAATTGGAGCGCCGCATCAGCAACGAGCTTGAGGCCGTCCGCGCATAACAAATAGCCCCTACCCGGGGCCGGGCCTTAGTTGTACATTCGGGGCTATGACGAACAATCTCAGCGTAGTGATCAACGCCGATGCTCCGCAGGTCTGGACCATGCTGCGTGAACCGTCCAAGGTGGCCCAATGGCATGGCTGGCAGGCCGAGGACCTGGACGCCGAAATCAAGGAGATCTACTTTTCCGGCGATGTGGAGGAGGCTCCGGACCACACCAGCCTCACCGTCCATGGCGGGGACACCTTCGAACTCCAGCCCGTGGCGGACGGAACGCGCGTGAGCGTGACACGCGGGGCCCTGGACCACAACTCGGAGTGGGCCGCCTGGGACGAGGACATTACCCAGGGCTGGCTGACCTTCCTCCAGCAGCTCCGCTTCGCGCTGGAACGCCACCCGCACGGCAAACGCCACACCCTCTTCCTGCACCTCACCGAGGGGCAGGGCTCGGCGATCGAGAAGCTCGGGCTGGACTCGGTTCCGGCTCCCGGCGAGCCCTATCAGCTGACGTTGGGCACCGGTGAGGAAATCTCCGGCAAGGTCTGGTACCGGACCAGCCATCAGGTAGGGCTCACGGTCCACGGCTACGCGGAGCACGGCGAGGGGCTCCTGGTGGTGGCCGACCACCCTGCCATCAAGGATGTGCGCGAGGAGGGTGAGGGCTCCCTGGTCATCGCCTCCACGTACGACCTCGGCGCTGCCAAACTGGACGCCATCCGTTCGTCCTGGGACTCCTGGCGGTCTGAGAACTACCCCTCGTCGGAACCGGTGAGCTGACGGGCTTGGCCGGTTTGCCGGCGCCCCACTGATTGCCGGGGGTGTGCTGATTGCTGGCACACTGGTACGGTGCCAGCCAACCCTGCCTCCGCCCCGTCGCCTGCTTCCGCACTCCCCGCCCGCCAGTCAGAATTCTCCTTTAGGGTGGGCACCCGCCTGGCGGAATCGTGCCCGCCTTCGGCTGTGCAGGTGGACGCGAACGGCGGGGAGTTCCTCGGCCGGACCGGAACCATCACCACGCCGCACGGTGACATCCAGACGCCGGCGTTCATCGCCGTCGGGACGAAGGCGACGGTCAAGTCGGTGCTGCCGGAGTCCATGGCTGAGCTGGGAGCGCAGGCACTCCTGGCCAACGCGTACCACCTGTACCTTCAGCCGGGCGCGGACATCCTGGATGAGGCCGGCGGGCTGGGGGCTTTCATGAACTGGCCCGGGCCCACCTTCACGGATTCCGGCGGATTCCAGGTGATGAGCCTGGGCTCGGGGTTCAAGAAGGTCATCGACATGAAATCGGTGGACGCATCCGGGCCGGACGACGCCGTGGCGCCCGGCAAGGAGCGGCTGGCCCATATCGACGACGACGGTGTCTGGTTCAAATCGCACCTCAACGGTGACCGCCACCGGTTCTCCCCCGAGATCTCCATGCAGGTCCAGCACCAGATCGGCGCGGACATTATGTTCGCCTTTGATGAGCTGACCACCCTGCAGAACTCCCGCGGCTACCAGGAGGAATCGCTGGAGCGGACACGGCTGTGGGCGCTGCGCTGCATCGAGGAGCATTTCCGGCTGACCGATTCGCGGGTGGGGAAGCCGTACCAGGCCCTGTTCGGCGTGATCCAGGGTGCGCAGTATGAAGACCTGCGCCGCAAGGCCTGCCGGGACCTTGGTGCCATGCCCTTTGACGGGTTCGGCATCGGCGGGGCGCTGGAAAAGGAAAACCTCGGCATGATTGTCCGCTGGTGCAACGAGGAGCTGCCGGAAAACAAGCCCCGCCACCTGCTGGGCATCTCGGAACCGGACGACATCTTCACCGCAATCGAAAACGGGGCCGACACGTTCGACTGCGTCTCGCCCACCCGCGTTGCCCGCAACTCCGCGTTCTACACGCCGTCCGGGCGGTTCAACCTGTCCGGCGCCAAGTACAAGCGGGACTTCGGGCCGCTGCAGGAGGGGTGCGACTGCTACGCGTGCACGCACTACTCCCGGGCCTACATCCACCACCTGTTCAAGGCCAAGGAGATGCTGTCCGCCACGCTGATCTCCATCCACAACGAGCGGTTCGTGGTGAAGATGGTGGACGACGCCCGGCTGGCCATCGAGTCCGGCACGTTCTTCGACTTCAAGGCCGAAACCCTGGGGCAGTACTACTCCTGACCCTGGCCGCTGCTAGGGCTCACCCCCGCCCCCTCACTGCCTGCCGCCGTCGAAATCGCCGAAACGGTGCAGGTAAGCCGGAACGTTCCAGCGTCCCCGCACCGTTCCGGCGTTTAGGCATTGTGCACATAACGACGGCGGAGCGTGGCGGGGCTGTGGGGCGTGCCGGAAGGTGGGTGGATGACACAGCCTCAAGCACAAAGTTCCCGGCTTCCGGAGACAGGAAACCTGTGGCGAACGGACCAACTTCGTGCCAAGGGACTGCAGGCGCGGGACATCCGCCGGCTCATAAAGCATGGTGAGCTGGTCCGCCTGCGGTGGGGCTGCTACATCCGCGCTGCGTTGTGGGAGAAACAGCCGGCCACTGTCCGCAGCGTGCAGCTGATCCACACGCACGCCCACGGGACATTGACGACGTCGACGGGAGGCTATGTCTACAGCCACACCTCGGCTGCACGTCTTCACGGCCTCTTCCTCTGGAACGTGGATGACCTGATCCATATCCTGCTCCGGGTATCACCGTCAGGCGAACGCCTCGGGAAAGACGTACGCGGTCACACCCGGCCCTACACGGATAAGGACGTGACAACGATTGGCAGGCTGAGGGTCACAGCGCTTGAACGGACGGTAGTGGACTGCGTCACGGCGCTTGATTACCGCCAGGGGCTGATCCTCACGGACCATGCACTGCGGCTCGGCGCTGACTTGGGCCAGATGCAGGCCATGGCCGCGGGGCCTTCGGGACACCGCGGTGTACGGAACCTGCGGATGGCGTTGGCCAATGCAGATGCCCGAGCCGAATCGGCCGGAGAAACACTGACCAGGGAACTCCTGGCCCGGCTGAGGCTTCCCATGCCGGACGCACAGGTTGACGTCCGGACCCGGTTGGGATGGCACAGGCTGGACTTCGCCTGGCGGGACAAGAAGGTTGCCCTTGAATTCGACGGCAAGGTCAAGTACTTCGACTACAAGCCAACCTCCGAAGTCCTGTTCCAGGAGCGGCGCCGGGAAAAGGCGCTCACCGAGGCCGGCTGGTTCTTCCTCCGGGTGGAATGGCGGGACCTCTTCCGGGAGCAGGAGTTCAAGAACCGGGTCCTGGACGCGCTCAGGCGCCAGCCCGCGCCCGAGGCACCCGCCGCCGTCGAAATCGCCGGAACGGATCCAGGACGCTGAAACGTTCCGGCGAAACCGCACCGTTCCGGCGTCCTCGGCGTGGGCGAGGGTCCTGGCGTTGCGGGCGGGTCAGGGGTCAGGCGGCCGCGGCGGGTACGGTGCCGTAGCTTGGTTCCCGCTTCTTGATCCAGCCGATCACCAGGGACGTGACGGGGACCATGATGAATTCAACCAAGGTCTTGTACACGAAGCCGACCACCACGTAGTTCACGAACGTCCCGAAGTCCGTGATCCCGATGACGGACGCCGCAATGCTGCAGAAGATCAGCGTGTCCACGAACTCGCCGGCGCCGGAGGACCCCATCAGCCGGGCCCACAGGGACTTTTCTCCGGAACGGGCCTTCATCCGGACCAGGATCCAGGAGTTGATGGTTTGCCCCGCCAGGAACGCCAGCAGTGAGGCCAGCACGATCTGCGGCACCGGGCCCAGGGCGCCCTCGAGGGCCGCCTGCTTGGACGTTCCGAATTCGTCGTCGAATCCCGGCAGGGCAATGATCACCCAGTAGCAGAGCGAGGCGAAGACGGACAGCGCGAAGGTGGTGAGGATGGCCTTGCGCGCCACCTTGAAGCCGTACACCTCGCTGATGACGTCACCCAGGATGTACGCCAGCGGGAAGAGGAAGAAGCCGCCGTCGGTGACGATGGGCCCGATGGCAACGCCCTTGGACGCCCCGATGTTGGACAGGATCAGCACCACCGCCATGAAGGCCAGCATGATCCCGAAGTACGGGGACCCGATGGATGCGAACCTGGCCGCGGGTCCGGAGGGAGTTGTTTCAGGCAGGGCGTCCTGGCCGGAGGGAGAAGACATGAGGGAGTCCGTTCAAAGTGGTTCGCTCGGCACCCGGATTGCTGGAAGGAGGCCGGCTGTATTAGCACTGTCGGCCTATTCTCCCACCCGCGCCGCTGAAGGCACTATCAGTGAAGGCCGGGTTCAAACTGAACATGTTCAAACACATGTCATAATATTCTTGAACACGTTCAAAATGGGGGCAAGGATGACGGCCAAAAGCGGGCAGACCAGACAACTGGTGGCCGATGTGGCGCTGCGGATGTTCCGCGAGGTTGGTTTCGCCAAGACCACCATGCGCGCCATCGCGGCAGAGGCGGGCGTCTCCGTGGGCAACGCCTACTACTACTTCGCGTCAAAGGACGACCTGGTCCAGGAGCTGTACCTGCAGGTGCAGCAGGAGCATGCGGCACGCGCGCTGTCCGCCATGGAAAACGCCACCGACCTCAGCAGCCGGCTCCGCGCCACCCTTCATGCAGGCCTCGATTCCATGGCCCCGTACCACCGCTTCGGTGCCGACTTCCTCACCACCGCCATCCGGCCCACGTCGCCAGTGAACCCCTTCGCGGCAGGTTCCGCCGCAGCCCGGGAAGCCTCCCTGTCGATCTTCCGGTCGGCGGTGGAGGGCGCGCGGCCGGCAGTTCCCAAGAAGCTTCGCGCCGATCTTCCGGAACTCCTGTGGCTCGGCTACATGGGCGTCACGCTGTTCTGGGTCTACGACACCTCCGAGGGGCAGCAGCGCACCAGGAAGCTGGTGGACGGCGGCGTCCCGCTGATCGCCAGGGTGCTCTCACTGGCGCGCGTCCCGGGCGTCAGCAAGCTCCTGGACGATATCCTCAGCCTCAGCCGGAGCGTCCGTGCATAGCCGCAAGCCAGCAAAACAATATCGGGGGAAAAGCATGACCAGGACAAAGACCGTGGTGCTCGCCGGCGCCTCGGGCTTCATTGGAAAGTACCTGCGCGCCCGCTTCGAGCAGGACGGCTGGACGGTGAAAACGGTAGGAAGGGCGCGGACCGGAGGGCGGCGGCGCACTCCCGCGCGGCCGGGCGCTAACGGCGGCACCACCGGCCGGAAAATAACGCACGCATCCTGGGACGACGACGGCGCCATCACCGAGGTGATTAACGGCGCCGACCTGGTCATCAACCTCGCCGGACGGTCCGTGTCGTGCCGCTACAACGCGCGGAACAAGGCGGCGATCCTGGGTTCCCGGATCTCCACCACCGCGGCACTCGGCCGTGCCATCGCCCAATGCCAGCGCCCGCCCTCGACCTGGCTGAATGCCAGCACCGGCACCATCTACCGCGACGCCCGCGACCGCCCGCAGACGGAATCCGACGGCGAACTGGGGACGGGCTTTTCGGTGGAGGTGGCCCGGGCCTGGGAGGCGGAGCTCGAGGCCGCCGTCACGCCGGTGACCCGGAAGATTCCGCTCCGCATTGCCATCGTGCTGGGTGCCGGAGGCGGTGCCCTGCGTCCGTTCGCCAACCTCGCGCGGCTGGGACTGGGCGGGCACATGGGCAACGGGACGCAGAAGTTCAGCTGGGTGCACGTGGAAGACCTCTACCGGTGCGCCCGTTTCCTGCACGCCCGGACGGACATCACCGGCCCCGTCAACGTGGCCTCGCCGGATGTGGTGAGCAACCGGGAGCTGATGCAGCTGGTGCGACGCGCGTATGGAGCACGATTCGGCGTTCCCACCCCTGCCTGGCTGCTCCGCGCGGGCGCCGTCCTGATCCGCACGGAAACGGAGCTGGTGCTCAAGAGCCGCTGGGTACAGCCGCAGAAGCTGCTGGATTCGGGGTTCGTCTACAGCCAGCCGGAGCTGGGCAGGGCACTGCTTCAGGTCGCCAAGGGAACAGCGTGAGCCGGCCGCGGCGAGTCGTCGTAGGCACGGGCGCGCTGGCGCTGGCGACGTTCGTCAGCCTGGTGTGCTGCGCCACGGTGCTCGCCTTTCTGGTCGGCAGTTGGATCCCGTGGTGGCAGGCCCTCATGATGACGGTGATCTGGGGAGTGCTGCCGTCCATCGCCTTGGCCTTCTGCCTGGGCGTACCCCTGGCCATGCTGCTCCAGCCGGTCCGGAACCAGTGGCTGCACGTTGCCGCCTTTGCAGGACTGGGAGTGGTGCTGGGGATCGTCTTCGCGCTGCTGGCCTCCGGCCCCGCGCCCCGGACGGACTACGTGCTGACCTTCGCCGCCACCGCCGCGCTCACGTTTGGCGGCGCCCTCGCCGTCGGCCGGCTGTCCATCTGGCGGCTGGTCCGCCTCGACCAGGATGGGACAGCCCGGGATGGCACAGCCCGGGACGCTACCGCCCATGATGGCGCATCACCGGATGGCGCGGACCAGGACAGCGCCAGCCAGGACGCGGGCAACCAGCAGGGCAAGGTACCCCAGGACAGCACCAGCCAGGACGAGCCCAGCCTTGATCTGCACACCAACCAGGACCGCGGGCAGAACTAAACCCTTGTGGCCCTGAACACCCCTCGCCGGCACCGGCTGTACGGCCACACAAGGAAAATGTCCGACGGCGGATGGCAGGATGGGGGCATGACTTCCGTTTCCGCTGATGCAACGCAGACCGTCACCAGCCCGGCCGTGGTCCTCACCATCGCCGGCTCCGAAGCCACCGGCGGCGCCGGTGCCCAGGCCGACCTGAAGACCTTCCAGGAGCTCGGCGTCTTCGGCATCGCCAACCTGACCTGCATCGTCTCGTTCAACCCGAACGACAGCTGGAACCACCGCTTCGTGCCGGTGGACCAGCAGGTGATTGCCCACCAGCTGGAGGCAACGACGGCGGCGTATGGTCCGTCGTCGGGCGCTCCGTCAGTGCTGGACACCGTGAAGATCGGCATGCTGGGCAGCCCGGCCACCATCGCCACCGTTGCCGGCGCCCTGAGGGACAACCGGTTTTCCAACGTGGTCCTGGATCCGGTGCTGATCTGCAAAGGCCAGGAGCCCGGCCACGCGCTGGACACGGACCAGGCCCTCAAGGCGCAGATCCTGCCGCTGGCCACCTTCGTGACGCCCAACCATTTCGAGGCGGAGTCGCTGTCCGGGCTCGAGATCACCGACGTCGAATCCCTCAAGGCAGCCGCCGTCCGCATCCACGAACTCAGCGGCGCAGCAGTCCTGGCGAAGGGCGGGGTCCGGCTGGAAGGCCCGGACGCCGTCGACGTCTTCTACGACGGCCAGACGCTGGAGGTCCTGAGCGCCCCGAAGGTGGGCGAGGTGGCCGTGTCCGGAGCAGGTTGCTCGCTGGCCGCCGCCGTCACTGCGGAACTGGCCAAGGGTGCTTCCCCCCTGGAAGCGGCCCGGACGGCCAAGGATTTCGTCACCGCGGGGATCCGCAACCGGGTAGCGTCATGCGCGCCCTTCGATGCACTGTGGCAGGGCGGGGCCCGCTAGAGGAATCGCTGGCCGCAGCAGAACGGCAGCCGGCATCAGGAGCGCGGGTCCGCCACCTTGCCCATAAAGAGCGGCAGCCCCGTCTCCGTGTGGATGATCTGGTAGTGGAAGGGCCGGTCAAAGACGATCGACACGTCCGGCTGAAGCGTGCCGCTGACGGCCTCCGCGTTGATCTGGGTGACCGCAGCGGCCACGGTCCCCTTCTCGGCAACCGTGATGTTGGCTGCCTGGGCGGCCTGCGTGATCTTCATCCCGGACTGGATAGCGTCAAAGTCTTCGGCGGTGTTGAGGGTGTTGTGCAGGCCCATGGCTCCCAGGACTTCCCGCAGGTCGAAGCTCGTTTTGTGGTCCCAGCGGGGCAGGGTGATGTGCACGGGCTGGATGGCCGCCGCATCCAGCGCCGCCGACAGCCGGGAGATCTGTTCCGCCGTCACCGCACTGCCGGCGGGGGGACCGGGGGCAGTGTCCGCCGGCAGGACAAGGCGCATCACGGCCCCTTCCGCATAGGGAAGGTCCACCGCCTGCCACCCCTCCCCCTCGGCGTACTTCATGTCCACGGTCTGCCCCATGGTGGGCACGTCGACCACTTCCCCGGTTCCCGTCGTGAAGGGCCGGTCAAGCGTCCGGGAGGGGTCGAAGGGGGTGTTCCAGGCGGCAGCGAAGTAGATGGCGTTGAGGATGCTGAAGGTGTTCTTCGGATCAAAAGCAGCAGGCGCCTTCTTGATGCGGCCACCGGTGTTCCGGTCCACCCAGGCGTCGATGGCGGGTTCCGTGGTGTCCCGGTCGCGGAAATCCACTTTGTGGACACCGGTGCCGTAATGACGGGCCAGGGTGTCCAGGTAGTCCGGTCCCGTGGGGGTGTTGATGTCCAGGAAGAGTCCGTTCGCCGAGTGGATGACGGGCTTCCGCGGCGGGTTGTCCTCATCAACGGCACCGGGATCGCCGTCGTAGCGTTCGACGGCGGCCAGCATGGCATTGGCGGCTTCGTCCCGGTTGGTGGGCGGCAGGGCCAGGATGCGGTCCAGTTCCGCGGCGGTTTCACCGGCCGCTCCGGCCCGGAGCATCACCAGGGCGGTGAGCAGGCTGCCCGGTGAGGCGACCACGTTCCCGGCGGTGCCGTCCCCGCCGTCGGACAGGAGCGCCTCCCCCAGCGCGTAGGCCGAGGAGCGCAGGGAATCAAGCTCCCGCGGGTAGGCTGCAGTGGCCACGGAGGCCCGCTCGACCCCCGGCGCGGTCACCATCTCGGGCGGGGATGCCGAACACGCGGTGAGCGCAACCACAACGCCGAGCACCGCCAAGCCGGCCCGCCGCGGCACCTTTGCGTGTTTGGCGGGAGCAAAGTTTCCCAGGACTTCCAGCCGCTGCATGAGTCCAGTGAAGCAGCCGGACCGGAAGGTAGCGATGCCGGCCGGGTCACGGTTTGCCGTCGTTTCGGTCACGCCCAGTCAGGACCCGACTGGATGCGGAGACCCTGGCCGCGGGACCACACGACGGCGGGACGGCACGACGGCGAAAAGCGGCGCCCGCCCTGCCTTGCCGGCCAGGCGGGCGCCGTCGTCGGGCTAAGTCAGCGCTTGGCACCCACCACCGTGTCGCCGTCGTCGGGCTAAGTCAGCGCTTGGCACCCACCACCGTGTCGCCGTCGTCCGTCTTGGCCGCAGCCCAGGCATCGCCCTGTTCCTTGTCCAGGTGCGTGGCCTTCTTGTTCTTGAGCGCGAAGATGTAGACCACCAGCGAAACGGCGATGGCCACGGTGACGTAGGTGAAGAACAGGTCCACCTGGCCGGCCTTCTGCAGCGCCGCGCCGATCAGCGGAACCGTGCCGCCGAACAGCGAGTTGGCGATCGCATAGCCCAGCCCGACCCCAAGAGCCCGGATGGACGCGGGAAAGAGCTCGGCCTTCACCAGCGCGTTGATGGAGGTGTAGCCGCCCACCACCAGCAGGCCGCCCATCATGAGCAGGAACGCCGTAAACGGATCCTTGGTGCCGGACAGCGTGGAGAGCAGCGGCCAGGTGAACAGCACGCCGGTGATGCCGAACCAGAGGAGCAACGGCTTGCGGCCCACCTTGTCCGAGATGATGCCGTAGACGGGCTGCAGCAGCATGAAGATGAACAATGCCCAGAAGTTGATGACGGAGGTATCGGTCTTGGCGATGCCGGACGTATCGTTCATAAACTTCAGGATGAAGTTGGTGTAGGTGTAGAAGGCAACGGTTCCGCCCAGGGTGACGCCGATGCAGATCAGCAGCGGACGCCAGTGGCTTGTGAAGAGCAGCTTGAGGGTGCCGGGTTGCGCCTCACCCGCAACCTGGACGTGTGCGGCGCGGATCTGGTCTGCGGAGACGGTCTCCTCCATGGAGCGGCGCAGCCAGAGCACCACCAGGGCCGCGACGCCGCCCAGCGCGAACGGAATACGCCAGCCCCATTCGGTGAGGGCATCGTTGCCGATGCTGTTCTGCAGGATCACCAGGACCAGCAGGGCCAGCATCTGCCCGCCCACCAGGGTCACGTACTGGAAACTGGAGAAGAAGCCGCGCCGCCTGGACGTTGCCGCTTCGGACATGTAGGTGGCGCTGGTGCCGTACTCGCCGCCCACGGAGAAGCCCTGCAGCAGGCGGACCAGCACCAGCAGGACCATGGCCCAGATGCCGATGACGTCCTGGGTGGGCAGCACCGCGATGGCAAAGGAGCCGGCGGACATCAGCGTCACGCTGAGGGTCAGGGCGGCCTTGCGGCCGTTGCGGTCCGCGTACCTGCCAAAGAACCAGGCGCCGATGGGGCGCATGAGGAACGACGTCGAGAAGACGGCCATTGCCTCAAGTCCAGCCTGCAGGTCGTCAGTGGAGCTGAAGAAGTGGGCCTGGAAGTAGGCCGCGAAGACGGTGTAGACGTAGAGGTCGTACCACTCTACGAGGTTGCCGGCGGAACCTTTGAGGATATTTCCCACGGCCCTGCGGGTCTGTGCTGCCTCCGTCGGGGCTGCCTCGCTAAGAGGCGCTGCTTGTTGGGTGCTCATCGATGAACCTTCCTTGGCGTGAACAGTCTCCCGAAAGCGCGGAGGACCCCCACCAAAATATGGGTGATCCAGGGCACAACCAACGTGGAAGCGGCTTTCCTAACACTTCCTTAGGTTTTGGTCCGAAAACCCGTGCCCGTCCCGCCCGGCTTCCGCCCGGCCGGGCAAAAACGTCCGCCAGGCGGTAGTCTCCACAAACGGGGGATGGCGCAGCCCCGCAGCGAAGGACAGGAACATGGCAATGGAAGTGCTCATCGTCG
Source organism: Arthrobacter sp. RT-1 (assembly GCF_003367205.1). Classification (NCBI taxonomy): domain Bacteria; kingdom Bacillati; phylum Actinomycetota; class Actinomycetes; order Micrococcales; family Micrococcaceae; genus Arthrobacter; species Arthrobacter sp. RT-1. The sequence continues at coordinate 277,995 of NZ_QRGQ01000040.1, read as the reverse complement.
AGGACGACGACGCCATGGCCGGTGCCCTCGCGGCCGGTGTTGGGACGGCGGGACTGAAGGCAACCAGGGTTTCCCGTGGCGCCGATGCCCTGCTGGCGCACCGCCGTTTCCAGGTGATCCTCCTTGACCTGGGGCTTCCGGACATGGACGGGCTGGAGGTACTGCGGAAACTCCGCCAGGTTACAGATTGCCCCATCCTCATCCTTACCGCGCGCGACGACGAACGCAGCGTGGTGCTTGGCCTCCGTTCCGGAGCGGATGACTACCTGGTCAAACCGGTCAAGCTGGTGGAACTGCTGGCCCGGATCGAAGCGGTCACCAGGCGGGTGGGGCGCGGCAGCGCGGCGACGCCGGGCACCATTGTCCTGGACGACCTCGAGATCGACCTGGACCGGCGCACAGCGGCAAAGGGCGCCGAAGTGCTTCCGCTGACGGCCACCGAATTCGAGCTGCTGGCCCTGCTCGCCCGGAACGCCGGCTCCGTGGTGACGCGGGAGCAGATCCTTGACGCCCTGTGGGGTGACGCCTTCCTCGCCTTATCCCGTTCGCTGGACGTCCATCTCACCGGGCTCCGGGCCAAGCTGCAGAAGCCCGGGTTCATCATCAACGTCCGCGGCGTGGGCTACCGGGTGGAAGCGGATACCGCGTGAGGCTGCGCGTCCTCGGGGTCCTCAGTGTGCTCTGCCTGCTGGTGGTCTTCCTGGTCTCCGGCACCATCCTGGGCTCTGCCGCCCGCGAACTGACACAGGAAGTCCAGATCAACCGGGCAGCGTCCCTGAACCGGCTGGCCCAGGTAGCCTTCGACGCTGCGAACGACGGTGACACCGTGCGGCTGCAGCGGGAAATGGACACCTATTCCAGCCTCTACGGCGAAGGCATTGTGGTGCGGCTGCAGCAGGGCATCCTGCGCTCCGGGGGCCTGAGTGAGGAGCGGACCGACGTGCAGGAGGCCCTGTCCCTCGCCGGGCTCAACGTCAGTGACACGGACCTGGCCCCGTTGGAGCCTTTCGGGTCCGGCTCGGAACTCATCTTCCGTTCCTTTGGCAGCGCCAGCCAGGTTTTGGGCGGCGTCGTCCTGGATGTGGACCTCGACACTGCCCGCAGCAAGCTCCGCGGGCGTTGGCTCGGGGTGGCGGTTGCCGCCGTCGCCCTTGCCGCGGTACTCCTGCTGGCCGCGGCCCGGGTGACCGGGTGGGTGCTCCGTCCTGTCCTTCGCCTGAATTCGGCGGTCACCGAGCTGGCGAAGACGGGACGGGCGGGGCGCCTGCCGGAGGACGGGCCGCCGGAGCTCCGCGAGTTGAGCCGGTCCTTCTCCGCGATGGCCCGCACCGTGAGCGCCAGCATCGAGTCGCAACGCCAGCTGATTGCGGACACCTCGCACCAGCTGCGGAACCCCATCGGTGCCCTCAGGCTGCGGCTGGACGTACTCCAGCTTGAGCTGCAAAATGCCCGGGAGCACGACGCCGCCGCCAGCGCGGTGGCGGAGCTGGAGCGGGTGGAGGAGATCCTGGACGGCGTCCTGAAACTTGCCGCTGCCGAGCACCGGGCGTCCGAGGACTCCGCCCGTTCGTTCAGCAGTCCGGGCGCCCGGCCGCCCGCCGAACCGGTGGATCCGTATCCCGTCCTGCAGGGCGAGGTTGAGCGGGCAGCTCCGGCGGCGGCGCGTGCAGGATGCCGCCTTGTCCTCCTGCCGCCTCCCTCCCCGCCGGCACTGCTTGCCTGCCATCCGGCGGAACTTGCCCAGATGGCCGGCGAGCTCCTCTCCAACGCGGTCAAGTACGCCCCCGGTGCCACGGTGACAGCTGCGGTGCGGGTTCGGGCGGGCACGGCAACAGTGGAAATATCCGACGACGGCCCCGGGCTTTCCGAGCAGGAGCGCGCCGACGCAGCCACACGGTTTTGGCGCTCGCCCCGGCATTCCTCGGTCCGCGGGACCGGGCTGGGCATCACCATTGTCGGCGAGTTGGCGGCGGCGAACGGCGGCCGGCTGGTGCTTGCTCCGGCAACACCGCAGGGCCTGTCTGCCAGGCTGGAATTCCCTGCTCCTTCTGCTGACCGCCCGGCTTCCGGCTCGGAAGGAGGGCTGGCCGATGGATGACAGCTTTCCCGCGCTGGCTCCTACCCGGCGGGCGCTTTTCAAGACCGTCCTGACAGCAGCGGCGGCCGCCGGACTGCCGGCAGCCCTGACCGGCTGCACCGGACGTCCCGGGCTGCTGACCGTGGCCGGCGGCGAACCTGGCGGTTTTTACCTGGAGTTCTCCACGCTGCTTGCCGCGGCGCTGGAGCGGCATGGCGTGGCAGAAAGGGCTGAGGCAGTCTCCACGGGCGGCAGCCTCGACAATTTGGCCGAACTCCGTGGCGGCAGGGCCACGTTCGCGGTCGCCCTGGCCGACGCGGCAGCCGCGGCCCCGGAACCCGGCACGGAGGCGGTGACGTTGGCGGCCCTGGGGAAGGTCTACGAGAACTACGTCCACTGTTTGGTGCGCAGGGACAGCGGAATCGTGGATCTGTCCCAGCTGGCCGGCCGGATCGTGGCGGTCGGCCAGCCTGGATCCGGCACGTCCCTCACCACACCGCGGATCCTTGCGGCAGCAGGCCTGGATACCCGGACGGTCGGTGGCACCGATGCGGACGGGACGGTCGCCGTCGTAAGCCTTGGACTGAACGACGGCCTGGCCGCCCTGAAGGCGGGCACGGTGGATGCCCTGTTCTGGTCCGGCGGCGTGCCCACAGCCGCGGTTGCCGCCGCGCAGCAGGAGGTTCCGCTGGCACTGCTGGACCTTTCGGCGCTGCTGCCTGAGCTGCGCAAGCGGCATGGGGCGCAATACGACCGCGTGCTCATTCCAGAGGGCAGTTATCCCGGTGTGCCGGCAGTCTGGACGGTGGGCGCCGCGAACCTGCTGCTGTGCCGGACGGACCTGGATGCCGCCACCGTGGAGCGGACCGTCCAGCTGCTGGTGCATCACGCCGGCGAGCTGATCCCGCAATCGAGCCTTGGCGTGCAATTCCTCAGCCCGGAAACCCTGATCAACACAGCCGGTGTCCCGCTGCATCCGGCGGCCGCGAACGCATACCGGGCACTGCACGGCTGACCCGGCACGCTCTCTCACATCCTGCAGAGATATCGGGAACCCTCTCACCTGTCGCGGGATGAGCCGAAACCCTCCTTCACAGACTGAGAGAGCGTTGCGGGAAAAGCCGCAAAACGTGAGAGAGCGTCCCTCAGTTTCCGGAGTGGGCCTGCAGGAAGCTGTACACCTCTGTCTCGTCCACACCCGGAAAGGCGCCCGGCGGCATGGCGGCCAGGAGGTGCGAGTGCGCACGCGCCGAGGGCCAGGCGTTCCCGGCCCATTCGGAGGTGAGCGCTTCCGGCGGACGCTTGCAGCAGGTGGGATCCGGGCAGTTGGAGGTGGCACGGGCTGTCGTCTCCCGCCCGCGGAACCACTTCACGTGCTGGTACGGCACGCCGATGCTCAGCGAAAACTCCCCGGTGGCGGAGCGTTCCGTGCGGGCGGTGCACCAGTAGGTGCCGGACGGCGTATCGGTGTACTGGCTGTATGCGCTGAACTTGTCCGGCACGTCGAACACGGCTCGGGATGTCCAGGCCTTGCACGACGGCTGGCCCTCGATGGCTCCGGTGTGGTCCTGCGGAAAGTTCACGCCGTCGTTCTCGTAGGCCTTGTAGATGATGCCGCTCTGGTGCGTCTTCTGGAAATGCGTCGTGATACCCAGGTGCTTGGTGGCCAGGTTCGTGAAGCGGTGGGCGGCTGTCTCGTAGGAGACGGCGAACGCGTCGCGGATGTCCTCCACGGCGATTTCCTTCGCTGCCTTGGCTTTTTGCAGAAATTCCACGGTGGCCTGCTCCGGCAGGAGAAGTGCTGCGGCGAAATAGTTCGTGGCAACTCGTTGGGCCAGGAAATCGCCGTAGTTGCGGGGTGTTTCATGGCCCAGCACGTAGTGGCCCAGGGCCTGCAGGAGCACAGACCGGGGGTCGTGGTCCTGCCGCTGGCTCTGCGTCAGGTAAATTCTGCGGTTCTTCAAATCCGTCACGGAACGGGTGGAATGCGGCAGGTCGCCCACATGGTGCAGGGTGAAGCCGAGGTGCGCGGCGATGTCAGCGATGACGTGCTGGCTCAGCGGCCCGGTGGTGTAGCCCACCTCCTTGAGGACCTTCTGCGCCTCGGATTCGTACTCCGGAAAATAGTTCCCCCGCTCCCGCATCATGGCGCGCAGTTCGCCGTTCGCGCGGCGGGCTTCCTCCGGAGTTGCCACCTGCTCGTTCATCTTGCGTTCGAGCTCATGGAGGAGCCCCACCTGGGCCTCCAGGACATCCAGCGGAAGCCGCGAACTGATGCGGATCTTGGGCAGGTCCAAGGACTCGTACAGCGGTCCGCGCTGGTAGCGCTCAAGCTCGATTTCCAGGGCGGCGCGGCGGCTTGGCGGTTCGGCTCCCAGCAACTGGTCGATGCTGACATTCAAGGCCCCGGCCAGGTGCTGGAGGAGGGTGAGTTTGGGTTCCCGCTTGCCGTTTTCGATCAGGCTCAGCTGGCTGGGCGCAGTCCCGACGGCGGCGCTCAGGTCATCGAGGGTAAGCCCGGCCTGCTTGCGAAGATGGCGCACGCGGCGGCCCAGCGAGATGACGTCCAGTTCCGCGGCGGAGCCGGACGACGGCGGCGGCGAAACTTCCCTGTTCCAGCTTGAAGGCGACATTTCTGAAGAATACGCGAAGAAGTGCATTTCTTTCCAGCATCTTTATCTAGAAAGGGTGTTGAAAGTGCTGAAAAGTAGTGACTACGGAAAGAAACACCGCACCGGAAAGCCGGTGGGAACCTCAACGACGCGGTTCCCACCTACTCCATCCGGAGCTCAATCAAGGAGATCAACGATGACTGCAGCATTTGAGCCCACCCAGCAGACGCCCGAACAGCAGGCCGCCGCCCTGGAGCTCGAGTGGGCCGCCAACCCCCGCTGGGAAGGTGTGACCCGGGACTACTCAGCCTCCGACGTCGTCCGCCTCCGCGGCCGCGTCTCCGAAGAACACACCCTGGCCCGCCGCGGTTCGGAGAAGCTGTGGAAGCAGCTCACCGAAGAGCACAAGGAAGGCAAGTACACCAACGCCCTGGGCGCGCTGACCGGCAACCAGGCCGTGCAGCAGGTCAAGGCCGGCCTGCGGGCCATCTACCTTTCCGGCTGGCAGGTCGCCGCGGACGCGAACAACTCGGGCCACACCTACCCGGACCAGTCCCTCTACCCGGCCAACTCGGTTCCCACGGTTGTCCGCCGCATCAACAACGCCCTGCTCCGCGCTGACCAGATCGAATTCTCCGAGGGTGTCCAGACCGTCGAGGACTGGCTGGTCCCGATCGTCGCTGACGCCGAGGCCGGCTTCGGCGGCCCGCTGAACGCCTACGAACTCATGAAATCCATGATCCAGGCCGGCGCCTCCGGTGTTCACTGGGAGGACCAGCTCGCCTCTGAAAAGAAGTGCGGCCACCTCGGCGGCAAGGTCCTGATCCCCACCCAGCAGCACGTCCGCACCCTGAACGCCGCCCGTCTCGCAGCCGACGTCGCCGGCACCCCCACCGTCGTTATCGCACGCACCGACGCCGAAGCAGCCACCCTGATCACCTCGGACGTGGACGAACGCGACCAGGAATTCATCACCGGCGAGCGCACCGCCGAGGGCTTCTACAAGGTCCGCAACGGCATCGAACCCTGCATCGCCCGCGCCAAGGCCTACGCCCCCTACTCGGACCTGATCTGGATGGAAACCGGCACCCCGGACCTGGAGCTGGCCCGCAAGTTCGCCGAAGCCGTCAAGGCCGAGTTCCCGGACCAGATGCTCTCCTACAACTGCTCCCCGTCGTTCAACTGGCGCAAGCACCTGGACGATGCCACCATCGCCAAGTTCCAGCGCGAACTTGGCGCCATGGGCTTCACGTTCCAGTTCATCACCCTGGCCGGATTCCACGCCCTGAACTACTCGATGTTCGACCTCGCCCACGGCTACGCCCGTGAAGGCATGAGCGCCTACGTCGAGCTCCAGGAAAAGGAATTCGCCTCCGAATCCCGCGGCTACACCGCCACCAAGCACCAGCGCGAAGTCGGCACCGGCTACTTCGACACCATCTCCACCGCGCTCAACCCGAACGCATCCACCCTCGCCCTGGTCGGATCGACCGAAGAGGGCCAGTTCCACTAAAACTCCCGACGGCGGCGGTGGTTGAGCTTGTCGAAACCCGTCCGGCCTTCGGACCGGCATCGCTCTGTCTGCTATTCCCCATGCCCGCCCCATGACCTCGTAGAACTCGGTCGGGGCGGGCACAGGGCCCCTTTTACGCAGGCTGCCGCGACACCGGCTCCTTCGGCTTTGCGCGTTCCCCGCCTCTTTAGGTACGTCACCAGCCGCCGTCGAACTTTCCCTTTTCGTCTTTAAGGAGACTGAGATGAACAGCTTCACCGATAGCTTCACGATTAATGGCATCACCTTGACCGCTCAACCCGTGTGCCGGCAGAACGAGGTTCTCACTCCGGATGCCCTGGAGTTCGTTGCGAAACTGCACCGGGCTACTGCTGAGCGGCGGCAGGAACTGCTGCAGGCCCGCCGGACCCGGCGTGCTGACATTGCCGCCGGCGCCGACCCCCGCTTCCTGCGGGAGACCGAACACATCCGCAACGACCCGTCCTGGCGGGTCGCTCCCCCGGCCCCCGGCCTGGAGGACCGCCGCGTGGAAATCACCGGCCCGGTGGACAAGAAGATGACCATCAACGCCCTGAACTCCGGCGCCAAGGTGTGGCTTGCCGACATGGAGGACTCCTCAACCCCCACCTGGCGCAACGTGGTCAAGGGCCAGCTGAACCTCACCGACGCCCTGGAACGCCGGATCGACTTCACCACCGAAGAAGGCAAGGAATACAAGCTCCGCCCCGCCGGTGAACTGCCCACCATCGTGGTCCGCCCCCGCGGCTGGCACCTGCCCGAAAAGCACATGCTCATCGACGGCCAGCCCATCGCCGGCGGCATCGTGGACTTCGGCCTGTTCTTCTTCCACAACGCCCGCCGCCTCCTCGCCCAGGGCAAGGGCCCGTACTTCTACCTGCCCAAGATCGAAAACCACCTCGAAGCCCGGCTCTGGAACGACATCTTCATCCTGGCCCAGGACCTGCTCGGCATCCCGCAGGGCACCATCCGCGCCACCGTGCTGATCGAAACCATCACCGCAGCCTTCGAAATGGAGGAAATCCTCTACGAACTGCGCGACCACGCCGCCGGACTGAACGCCGGCCGCTGGGACTACATCTTCTCCCTCATCAAGAACTTCCGCACCCGCGGCCCCCGCTTCGTCCTCCCGGACCGCGGCCAGGTCACCATGACCCAGCCCTTCATGCGCGCCTACACCGAGCAGCTCGTCCGGGCCTGCCACAAGCGCGGCGCCATTGCCATCGGCGGCATGGCAGCAGCAGTCCCCAACCGCAAGGACCCCGAAGCGAACACCAACGCCTTCGAAAAGGTCCGCGCCGACAAGACCCGTGAGGCCAACGACGGCTTCGACGGCTCCTGGGTGGCCCACCCGGACCTGGTGCCGGTCTGCCGCGAGGTGTTTGACTCCATCCTGGGCGAGAAGCCCAACCAGCTGGACCGCACCCGCGAGGACGTCACCCCGGACGACCGCGCCCTGATCAACGTCGCCGCCACCACCGGAACCATCACCGAACAAGGCATCCGCAACAACATCGAAGTCGGCATCCGCTACATCGAATCCTGGCTCCGCGGCAACGGCGCCGTCGCCATCCACAACCTCATGGAAGACGCCGCCACCGCCGAAATCTCCCGCTCCCAGCTCTGGCAGTGGATCTACGCCCGGGCCATCACGGACCACGGCGAAATCATCACCCACGAATGGATCGAAGAACTCCTGGACCAGGAATTCGCACGGCTGGAACGATTCGACGGCGACCGCTTCGAAGACGCCCGTGACATCTTCGAAGAAGTCACCCTCGCCCGCGACTTCCCGTCCTTCCTCACCCTCCCCGCCTACGCCCGCTACCTCACCGAAGCCCGCGAAAAGGCAACCGTGGAGGAACTCGCCGCGGCCTAACCAGCTTCCGTCCGCCGGGCCGGCACGCCCTCCGCAACAGGCACCTCCGAAATCCGGAGGGCCGGCCCGGCGACGGAACAACCTCCCCGCGAGATGGCAGTTAACGGCAGTGTTGTGGGTAAACATCACCGTTAATTGCCATCTCGCGGGTGGGGGTCAAGGGAAGTACGACGGCGATACGAGGCTTAGCGGCCCTTCGGCACCCGCCGCACGGCGAGGGTGGTGCTAACGAAGAAGGTCAGCACGGACACCAGGACGAGCAGCAGCGCCGGCGTCCAGGATCCGGATGCGTCATGCACTAAGCCCATCAGGGGCGGTGCCACGGCGGCAAAGCAGTAGCCCAGGCCCTGCACGGTGGCAGACATCCGGCCCGCCGAGGCCTGGTCGCGGGCCAAGCGGATGATCGCGATGAAGATGACCGTGATGCCGCCGCCCTGGGCGATGCCGCCACAGATCGACCACAGCCACCAGAGCTGCGGCGCCAGCAGCAGCCCGGCCGGCACGGCCGTCCACAACGCTCCCACGGTGACCGCCACCGCCGTCGTACTCATGAATTTGGCGGCAAAGGGCACCCCCAGTCCGCCCACGATGGCCAGGATCTGGAAGATCGAGGAAGCGGCACCGGCCTCTGTGACGGACATGCCCAGTTCGTCGTGCAGGTAACTGGGCAGCCACGCCGTCACCCCGTAGTAGGAGAAGGCCTGCCCGGCGAAGCCCGCCGTCAGGCCCGCCGTGGTCCAGCCCGTACCGGTCACCGGCGGCAGCTTCGTGTCCCCGCCGTCCTCCGCGGAAGCCAGGAATGCGCTCCGCGGACCAACGGCCAGGGTCCAGACAACGATGGCCGCAACGGCCAGGACAGCCACCGAGCCCAGCGCAAACCTCCACCCCGCCAAGTCGGCCAGCGGTGCGGTCACCACGGACGTCAGGAATGACCCGATGTTCAGCGCGGCGGTGTAGATTCCCATCGCGGTCCCCTGCCGGCGGGGGGCAAAGTCACGGCGGATGATGAGCGGCGCGGCGATATTGCCCACCGTGATGGCCAGGCCAATCAGCACAGTTCCGGCAACCACCAGGACCGGCCCGCCCGCCGAACGGACCAACACGCCCGCCAACACGCCGAGGATGGTCAGCGTCACCGCGAACTCGGCACCGAACTTCCGGGCCGCCAGAGAAGCCAGCGGCGCGGCCAGGGAGAAGCAGAGGACAGGGATGCTGGTCAGCAGGCCAAGCATGACCGGCGAAAAGGCCAGCTCCGCCTGCATCGGGCCAACCACTGGGGCGACCGCCACAAAGGGCCCCCGCAAGTTAAGCGCGAGCAGGCCGATGCAGGCAAGCAGGATCCAGCTCTTGGGTATCCGGGCAGAAATCCGGCCGCTCATGCGGCGGCGGAGGGAGTAAGCAGTTTCATCACTCCCATTGCTATCACGCGCCGGGACGGACGGTTGTTGGGGCGCCCGGATGGCACCCTGGCTTACGATGAACTTCACGCCAGGAACTCCGGGACGAAGGACACCGCCATGCAGCACCGCCTCGCCATCCTCGACGATTACCAGGACGTAGCCCACGGCTTTGCGGACTGGGCGGCGCTGGAAGCGGAGGGCGTCACCGTCACCACGTTCCGGGAGCCCTTCGCGTCCCAGGACGCCTTGGTCTCGGCGCTTGCCGGCGTCGGTATTGTCATTGCCATGCGGGAGCGCACCGCGTTTCCCCGGGAAGTATTCGAAAAACTTCCCGGCCTCCAGCTGCTGGTGACCACGGGGATGGCCAACGCCTCCATTGACGTGGCCGCTGCGGCGGAGCACGGCGTGACGGTCTGCGGAACTCCCGGTTCCCCTGCCGCCGCCCCGGAGCTGACCTGGGCCCTGCTGCTGGCAGCCGCCCGGCACCTGCCGGCCGAGGAGAACTCCCTGCGGGCCGGAACCTGGCAGTCCACGGTGGGATTCGAGCTGGCAGGCAAGACACTGGGCATCGTGGGACTGGGCAAAATCGGCCGCCGGATCGCCGGCTACGGGCAGGCGTTCGGCATGGACGTGGTGGCCTGGAGCCAGAACCTGACGGCCGAAGCCGCCGCCGACGCCGGGGCGCGGCTGGTGTCGAAGAAGGAACTGTTCCGGGTATCGGACGTCGCCACGCTCCATCTTCGGCTTTCTGAACGCTCCGAGAACACCGTGGGCGAGGAGGAGCTGCGGCTGCTGGGCCCCGAGGGCATCCTGGTGAACACCGCCAGGGGTCCTTTGGTTAACCAGGACGCACTGATCCGGGCACTCACCCAGGGCTGGATCCGCGGTGCAGCCCTGGACGTCTTCGACCAGGAGCCCCTGCCTGCCTCGCATCCCCTGCTGGCCGCCCCCAACACCGTGCTCTCACCGCACCTTGGATACGTCACCCAGGAGAGCTACCGGCAGTTCTACGGCGGCGCATTCGAGGACGTGACAGCCTGGCTCGCCGGCTCACCCATCCGCACCATCACCGCCTGACACCGGGAAATACGTGAACCACACCATCCGCACAGCAACAGCGGACGACGCCGGGGCGCTGGCCGCGCTGGCGGCCGTCACCTTCCCGCTGGCCTGCCCGCCGTCGTCGTCACCTGAGGACATTGCGGCGCACCTGGCCAGCACGCTCAGTGAACAGCACTTCGAGCGCTACCTCGCGGACCCGGACATCACCATCCTGGTCCTCGACTCCGGCAAACGGCTCAACGGGTACAGCCTGCTGGTCAACCGGCCGGCTGCGGACCCTGACGTTGCGGCTGCCCTCACGATTGTTCCGTCCGTGGAACTCAGCAAATGCTACGTCCACCCCGAACACCACGGCCTCGGCGCCGCCGCCGAGCTGATGCACGCCAGCCTGCAGGCCGCGGCGGCAGCCGGCGGGGCCGCAGCGTGGCTGGGCGTCAACAGCCAGAACGCCCGGGCCATCCGCTTCTACGAAAAGTCCGGATTCCGCAAGGTGGGCACCAAGTCCTTCACCCTGGGCAGCACCGTGGAGCACGACTTCGTCCTGGAGCGCGCCGTACCCTGACCACCTGCCTGCGCCGGCGCCTGAGCGACGCCCCGGCTCACCTTCCGGCCACTCCCCCTGCCACGACGCCTTCCGGCGGGTAGGCCAACGGCGGGCGTGGTTCGGCCACCAGCTTGAGGCCCGGCGGAAGCCCTTCGATGCTGCCTTCGGTTCCGGAGGCGTTGATAGTCACCCTGGCCGAATCCAGGAGGACGTTTTCCGCCCTGAACGTGCCGACGGCCTCCGGCAGGATGGGTGCAAGATGGACCACCCCGCGGGTGAAGACGGGATCGAACCGAAGCAGGATCCGCGCCAGCTGCACCGGGGCCGCCGCCGCCCACGCCTGCGGGGAGCAGGCCGTGGGATACGGCACAGGGCCGGGGAACTCGCCGCGGTCAAAGCCGCAGAAGAGCTCGGGCAGCCGGTTGTCGAAATGCTCGGCCGCGTCGAAGATCCCCAGGGCCACGCGCCTGGCCTCGTCCACGAATCCGTAGCGCATCAGGCCTGTGGCCACGAGCGCCGTGTCATGGGGCCAGACCGAACCGTTGTGGTAGCTCACGGGGTTGTACGCGCCCATGTCGGACGCGAGCGTGCGGATCCCCCAGCCGGTGAACATCTGCGGCGACATGAGGTGCTCCACCACTGACGGCGCCTTGTCCTCGTCCACGATGCCCGTCCACAGGCAATGGCCGATGTTGGACGTCAGGGCGTCCACGGGACGCTTGTCCTTGTCCAGGGCGACGGCAAAATATCCTTTGTCCGGCAGCCAGAACTTCTCGTTGAATGCGGTCTTCAGTTCTGCGGCACGATCAGCCCAGTGCTGCTCCAGGGGCGCGTCACCGCTCCACCGTGCCAGCAAGGACCTGCCGATGTACGCAGCGTACACATAGCCCTGCACCTCGCACAGCGCAATCGGTGCCTCGGCCATGGTCCCGTCCGCAAAGTTGATGCCGTCCCAGGAGTCCTTCCAGCCCTGGTTCACCAGGCCGTGGTCGTTGGGGCGAAGGTATTCCACGAAGCCGTCGCCGTCACGGTCGCCGTACTTCTGGATCCATTCCAAGGCCCGGTCGGCATGCGCTATCAGCGGCTGAACCACATCCCGGGACAGGCCCCAGCGGCTGAGCTCACCCAGGAGGGCCACAAAAAGCGGCGTGGCGTCGGCGGTGCCGTAATAGGCCGTGCCGCCCAGCGAAAGCCCGGCGGTGACACCGAGCCGTACCTCGTGGGGGATGCGCCCCGGCTCTTCCTCCGAGTCCGGATCCACTTTCTTCCCCTGGAGCCCCGCCAGCGTCTGCAGCGTGCCGGCCGCGAGGTTCGGGTCCACCATCAGGCTCATATAGGACGCCAGGAGGGAATCCCGGCCGAACAACGCCATAAACCAGGGCGCCCCGGCGGCCACGGCAGCACGTTCGGGGTGGTGGGCGTCGAAAATCCGGAGCGAGCCCAGGTCGATCTGGCTCCGGTTCAGCAGGTCCTGCAGCCCGGTGTCCGCCACATTGATCCGGGGAACGCCTTCTTCCCAGTCCAGGTGGCGGCGGACGCCTTCGCGGTGGTGCGGAAGGCGTCCTTCAGTGAAGGGGTCCGCCGGCGCCTTACCGTTCACCAGCGGAACCACGATGACGCTGGTGGTCCACTTGCCGCGGGCCGGGATGGTGACGTGGAAGCGCAGGCCGTCCAGGCTGGCCACCCCTTCGCGTGCGCCGACGGCGGTGCCGCGCTGCTGCCCGTGCCGGACGGCCTGGATGACCAGCCGGCCGTCAACCACTTCACGGGTGGTATCGGCCGGGCCGGTGGTGCGGCCGCCCTTGACGTCGAAGAGGTCCGCCTGGTCCGCGTCCACCAGCAGTTCGATGTCACACTCCACCGGCTCCGCTGCATAATTTTCCAGGGTGATGTCATCCTGGAGCCCCGGACCGATGTGCCGTGTCTGGCGGACCACCAGCGGGCTGTCGAAGCGCCCGTCCGGCCACTTGGCCCGCCCGACGAACGTGGCCGCGAAGGGCCGCGACCGCTGGGCCGCCAACGGCTCACGCAGGGAGCCGTTGATCCGAAGGACCCAGTGGGAAATGATGCGGGTGTCCTGGAAAAAGGCCCCGTTCGTGCCGCCTTCGGAACTGATGTCCCCGTTCCCGGCCGAGATGCAGAACGAGGATCCTTCCACCACTGTCACGGACCCTGACTCGGATGCGCCAGCCTCGGTATTGGCATTCCATGCGGTCACGGAAGGGCTCCCTTCTCAAACGACGGGATGCTGCCGGCCATCCGGCAACATGTGCGGCCCTTAAAGATTCTGGTGCACGCGCGCCGCATCCGGAACCCCCGTGGGCATACTCCCTTCAATAAGTTCCGTGAAGAGCTGCAGGTGGTCGGACACCATGCGCCCCGCGCTGAACCGCTCCTCCACCGCTCCCCTGCACGCCGCCCGGTCCAGGGCCTCCGCGGCCTGGACGAAGTCCGCCAGATCCCCGACATCGCCCAGGTAGCCGGTGCGGCCATGCTCCACGATTTCAGGCGCGGAACCGATCAGTGTGCCCACCACGGGAGTTCCCGTGGCCAGCGCCTCGATCATGACGAGCCCGAACGGCTCGGACCACTGGATGGGGTTCAGGAAGGCCAGCGCTTCACCCATCAGCCGGTACTTCGCAGCATTGTCCACTTCCCCCACGAAGTCCTCGTTTGGCCCCAACAGGGGCTCAATGACGTCATGGAAATACCGAATCTCCTCCGGCTCCCGCATCTTCACCGCGATGCGCAGCGGCATGCCTGCCTGGCGGGCAATCATGATGGCCTCAAGCAATCCCTTGTCCGGGCAGGCCCGGCCCACAAAGCACAGATAGCCGCCCCGGCCGGTCCCCACGGGCACTGACTTCAGGTCCATGCCGTGATGGATGACCCTGGTAACAGGCACCCCCGGAGCGTGCGACGCCTGGTCACGGGAAATGGCGATGATGGCGGACCGCCGCGCGATGGCCCGGTAAATGTCCACCGCATTCGAATTCAGTGGACCGTGGATGGTGGTCACCAAAGGAGTTTCCTCCGGCCGGTGCAGGTACAGCGGTCCGGCAAGCGTGTGGTCGTGGATGATGTCAACGTCCTGCAGCGCCTCGTGCGCCCGGATCACATGGCTGAACTCCGAAATGGTAAGCCCCATCTCTTCCCCGGCCGAGGGCTGCATGCCGGGCACCAGGGGCACAGGGCAGCTGCTGTCCGAGGGCGCTGCCAGTAAAACCTCATGCCCCGCGGCGGCGAAGCCCCTGGCCAGGGTGTCCACCACCCTTTCAGTTCCGCCGTACGTTGACGGGGGCACAGGTATCCATGGTCCTGCAACCAGTCCTATCCGCATTCCTGGCCTCCAGGTGGTGACAGGCCGGGCTCCCCAGCTGGCCGGGCATATTTAATCGCGGACCTGTTCCGGCCCGCGGTATATCCGCTTCGTATGTCGTCTGCTTAACCTAACTCTGACTATTGCCCACGAACCACCGCGCCACAAGCCCTACTGTGGGGTATCTAACATGTGGTGGCCGGAATGGCTGCCGGGCTTGCGAGGTTGTTCCCAGCATGAAGATTGAGATCTGGTCAGACGTCGCGTGCCCGTGGTGCTACATCGGCAAACGCCGCTTTGAGGCCGCCCTGTCCGCCTTCCCGCACAAGGATGCGGTAGAGGTGGTGTGGCGCAGCTACCAGCTGGACCCAACCCTTCCCGAGCACTACGACGGCACCGAACTGGAGTACCTGAGCACCCGCAAGGGCATGGCTCCGCAGCAGGTTTCGCAGATGTTCGACCATGTTGCACAGCAGGCCAGGGGCGAGGGCCTGAACTACCGATTCGATTCGGTGGTGGTGGCCAACAGCTTCACCGCACACCGCCTGATCCACCTTGCGGCCGCACACGGCAAGCAGGATGCTGCCAAGGAGCGCCTGCTCAGCGACCACTTCGAGCACGGCAAGGACATCGGCAGCCGGGAGTACCTGGCGTCGCTTGGCCGCGGCCTCGGCATCGATGCCGAGGAGGTGGACCAGTTGTTCACTACGGACAAGTACGCCGACGACGTCCGCTTCGATTTCGAGGAGGGCCGGTCCCTGGGTATCAGCGGCGTCCCGTTCTTTGTCATCGACCGGAAGTTCGGCCTGTCCGGCGCCCAGCCAACGGAGACGTTCACTGCGGCACTGAACCAGGCCTGGCAGGACGCCAACCCCCTGGTGCTGGTCAACTCCGGCGAGGGTGACGCCTGCGGCCCGGACGGCTGCTCCGTCTAGCAGCCGTTTACTGACACATCGCGGTAAAGTGTCTGTATGCCCCGGATCTCAGCGGCCAGCAATGCCGAGCAGCGCGCGGACACCCAGCGCCGCATCCTGACGGCCTTCGGCGAACTCCTTTTCTCCCACGGCCTGCCCGGCCTGACCATGACGGACGTGGCGCGGCACGCCGGAGTGGGCCGTACCGCGGTGTACAACTACTACGCGGACATCGAAGAGCTGCTGATCGCGTATGCCCTGGAGGAGACTGAGAAGTTCCTGACGGAACTGCGCGACTCCCTCAACCGCCTGGACAACCCGGTGGAACAGCTGGCCCTGTACGTGCGGGCCCAGGTGGTGGACCTCAGCCGCCGCCACCTGCCGCCGGGCCCTGCCATGGGGGCCGTGCTGTCGCCGTCGTCCTTTGCCAAACTCGCGGACCACGTGGGCGAGCTGAGCGTGCTGCTGCAGGGCATCCTGCGCGCCGGCATGGAGCAGGGCTACCTGCCGGCAGCGGACATCGGCCAGCAGGCGCAGCTGATCCTTGGGACGCTGTCCTCCAGCGCGGCCAGGGGCAGCGATGAGCCGGAGGAGCTGGAGGCGCGCGTCGCCAGGACGGTGCGGTTCATCCAGCTGGGTGCCGGAGCCAGGTTCGACGACGCCGGCCGCCCCGTCCGCCTCGCCCCGCTTCCCGCCGTGGCCGGCTAGCGATTTCTAGCGGGTGGGCGCGGGGGACGGGTTGACAGGACGCTTGTCGTCGTCGGCAACGCGGCGGCTTTCCCGGGGGCAGCTGAGCTGGCCAGGGGTCTGGTCCACCAGGTCCGGCGGGGCGAGGGCGGCATAGTCCTGGGAGAGGATCACGTCCACGCTGCCGTCCGTCCTGCCGTCCTGGAAGTAGTCGGAACCGGGCAGGTTCCGCTGGACGCTGAAGGCCGCAGACTGTCCCGCAGCCCCGGAGATCACCGCCGCCACACCCCGGTAGCCGGCCTCTGTATTGGACACGGCGCCCACCACGAATTTCCGGGCCAGAAACTCGTCCGCCACCGAGCGGGCCAGCCCGGGCCGGCTGGTGGAGTTGTACACATTGAGGTTGATCTGTTCAGGCGGGGTGTAGTCGAACGTTCCCGCAGGGCAGGTGGACACCGTTTCCTGGGCAGATTCGGCGGTGGGGATGGCCAGTTTCCCGTTGATGATGGCCAGGGCGGCGATGATGCCCGCGGCGATCAGGCCGATGAGGAGCACCAGGACCACGCCGTGCAGGACCCGGCGGCGCACCCGGGCGGCATCGTCCGCGTCCTGGGCGGCCTCTTGAAAAGTGGCGCGCAGCTCGGGGCCGCTTACAACGTGGTGGCCGTGCAGGACGCTCGGGTCCTTCGGCCGTTTCCTAGCCATCGAGCACCAGGACCCGGGCGTGGATCGCGGTGCGCTGGTGCAGGGCGGTCCGGACTGCGCGGTGCAGGCCGTCCTCCAGGTAAAGGGTTCCCTGGTACTGCACCACGTGCGGGAAAAGGTCGCCGAAAAAGGTGGAGTCCTCGGCCAGCAGCGCTTCCAGGTCCAGGGTGCGTTTGGTGGTCACCAGTTCGTCCAGCCGGACCGGCCGCGGCGGCAGCGAAGCCCACTCCTTGGGCGTGCTGTAACCATGGTCGGGGTAAGGGCGGCCCTCGCCCACAGCTTTGAATATCACCATGCCACCCTAGGCATCCCGCCGGCCCAGCGAAAGTGCCCAGCCCTGCCGGCGGCAGGTTGTAGCCAAACGGTGACCATCCGCCACACGGGGGCGGCTTTCGGCTGTCCGCTCCGGGAGTTTCCGGCCCTGCTGACAGAATGGAGGCATGACAGCATCCGAGTCCCCCGCCATTTCCCTGCCCGGCGTCCGCCTGCCGTCCTGCCCGCCGCTGGCGCTCCTGCTCGACGTTGACGGGCCGGTGGCGAGCCCGCTGACCCGGGACGTCAAACCGGAAATCATCGCGGACCTGGTAGCCCTGGCGGCAGCAGGAATTCCGGTGATCTTCAATACCGGCCGCTCCGATGCTTTCATCCGGGAACAGGTCATGGAGCCCATGATCGAAGCCGGCATCCCCACCGGCACCATCATCCACGCGGTCTGTGAAAAGGGTGCCGTGTGGTTCAGCTACACCTCGGCCGGGCCGGGGCCCATCCATGTGGACCGGGACCTGGCCGTGCCAGCAGCGTACGGGGACGACATCCGCCGCCTGGTGGCCGAGGACTACTCCTCACACATGTTCTTTGACGAAACCAAACGGGCCATGGTGTCGGTGGAGCAGCACATCGATGTGCCGAGTTCTGATTACCTGGCCGAACAAAAACTCTTCGACGCCGATGCCATGGAGCTGATGGGCCGCCACGGGCTGGGGGTGGTCCGGCTGGACCACCATGCCCCGGACTCCGACGACGAGGTGGACTACCGCGTGGACCCCACCATCATCTCCACCGACATTGAATCGGTGCGGCTTGGCAAGGACCTTGGAGCCAGCCGGGCGGTGGAGCTCCTCGCGGCGCAGGGCATTACGCCGGAGGCCTGGCGGACGGTGGGCGACTCCCGCACGGACTACGCCATGGCAGACTGGCTGCACCACAACGACCATGCCGTGAAGCATGTGGATGTCCGCCCTGCGGACGGCGTCCCGGACAAGCCGTATGATGTCCTCACTGCAGCGGATCTGGGACTCGAGGCAACGATCATCCACGACGACGCCGGCGGCGCCTTCCTGCGCAGCTGGCGGGAGGCGCTGGGCGCCTAAGCCCTGCCGGCACCGGGCCGGATGCACCGGCCGAAACATGCCGTTTCCCACGCGCGGCTATCATGCAGGTAGGAAGGCTTACTTTGACCAGCACGGAGACAACCATTACAGAAGCACCGGTTCAGGACGAGGTTTACTACGGCGGCCAGGCGTCCGTAGAAGAACAATTTCATTCAGAGGTGACGTCAGCAGCTGCTGTACAGCGCTTCAGGCTCCGCCCGGACGTCATCCGGCACAAGGGCCGCTATGCCGTCATCAATGACAACAGGACCCCCTACCAGGCCATGGTGGAGGACCTGCTGTTCCTGCGCAACGTGCTGGCGAATGCGGGCCTGGCCTACCTCCTGGTCCGGGGCAACAATGACCGCCCTGTGATCGCCCTGGACTGGAAGAACCGCAAGAAGCTCCGGGCGGCCCTGGTGGAGGCGTGCCGGGACGAGCCCTTCTACTCCATGACCGTGGACGCGAAGAAAAAAACCTCGGTACTCGTCGCGGACGGCGAACTCTCGTCCAACCGGCAGGCGCGGATCTTCCGCCTGTACCGGCCGCGGGTGGAGCCCGTGGGCGGCTTCGAATTCGGCGCCTCAGCCGGTGTGCAGATCGAACTGTGGTCCTTCGAAGGGGAGGAACTGATCCTTCCCATCGAGAACTCCCTGACCCGCAGGACCCTGCTGCGGCAGGACGCCGTCCGCGGCACGGTGGAACGCTACGGCCACACCTGGCCCACCATCGAGAACATGTTCGCCGACCATGCAAGCGATATCAGCTTCGACATCGACCTGGTCTTCTCCTGGGTGGACGGAAGCTCCCCCGAGTACATCGCCGCCCGCCGCGCCCAGCAGAAGGACGTGGTGCTGGGTGAGGGCGACGACCACGAAGCCCGCTTCCGGCAGATCAACGAACTGAAGTACGCGCTGCGGTCCGTCTACATGTTCGCGCCGTGGATCCGCCGCATCTTCATCGCCACGGACTCCCCCGCCCCCGCCTGGCTGGCAGACCATCCTTCGGTGACCATCGTGCGCAGCGAGGAGTTCTTTGCCGATCCCTCGGTGCTGCCCACCCACAACTCGCAGGCGGTGGAGTGCCAGCTGCACCACATCGAAGGCCTCTCGGAGCACTTCCTGTACTCCAACGACGACATGTTCTTCGGCCGCCCGGTCAGCCCGGACCTGTTCTTCACGCCGGGCGGGATCACGAAATTCATTGAGGCGGAGACCAGGATCGGCCTTGGGGAGAACGCGGCCGAGCGCAGCGGGTTCGAGAACGCCGCCCGGGTGAACCGCAAGCTGCTGTGGAACCGGTTCGGCCGGATCACCACACGCCACCTGGAGCACTGCGCTGCACCGCTGCGCCGGAGCCTGGTGCGCAAAATGGAGCAGGAGTTCCCGGAGGAATTCCGCAAAACGGCTGCCAGCCGGTTCCGTGCCGCGGACAACATCTCGGTCACCAACTCGTTCTACCACTACTACGCGCTGCTGACCGGACGCGCGGTCACGCAGACCGCCGCGAAAGTACGTTACGTGGACACCACCATGCGGACCGGGCTCAACTATCTTCCGAAGCTCCTGTCCAAGCGGAACGTGGACTTCTTCTGCCTCAACGACGGCAGTTTTCCTGAAGTGAGCGCGGACGAGCGGGCGGCGCTGGTCACCGACTTCCTGGAAAAGTACTTCCCCATCAAGGCTCCCTGGGAAAAGTAGAGCGGCGTAAGGCAGAGCCTTACACAGTGCGCCAACGCTGAAGGCCTGTCCCCGCGGGGACAGGCCTTCAGCGTTAGGCGTTCCTAGCGGCCGGAGGACACACCCACCCGGGCGCTGCTTGGCTGCTTGGCGGTCTCGGGGATCCGGATCCCGGCGGCGGCCAGGCGCCGCTCTGTCTCCTCCGGGGCCACGTACTCGCCCACCGTCGTCGAACTGCCCAGCGGGACCACCGAGTGGACGATCGTGTGCTCGTAGACGTGCACCAGGTTGAAGGCCTGTCCGCTGTCCTGCCCGCGGGTTCCGCCCACCGGCACGTTCAGGTCCTGCGTGTAGCAGGTAGCCGAGGCCACCGAGACGGGAATCCCGGCAAACGTTGCCGTGCTGGAGTAGTGCAGGTGGCCTGCCAGGATGGTGCGGACGTCGGAATTCCGGACCACTGCCGCAAGGGACGACTGATCCCGCAGTTCGACCAGCACCGAGAGGTCCAGGACGGACGGGACGGGTGGATGGTGAAGGGCCAGGATGGTTCCGTCCGGCGCAGGTGTGTCCAGCTCCCGGCCCAGCCACTCCAGCTGCGCGTCGCTGAGCTCGCCGTGGTGGTAGCCGGGCACGGAGGTGTCCAGGGTGATAACCCGGAGCCCGTTGATGAAGTAGCTGTTGTCCACCGGGGCATCATTGCCGGGCTGGTCCAGCAAACCGGCGCGGAAGTTGGCCCGGTTGTCGTGGTTGCCCATGGCCCAGATGACTTCCGCCCCCAGGTCCTCACAGGCGGGTTCCACGATGGCGCGGAGCTTTACATAGGCCTCGGGATGGCCCTTGTCCGCGAGATCGCCGGTGAAGATCACGGCCTCCGGCTTCGCCCCGGACGCTTTGACTTCTTCGAAGAGCTGGGTGAGGCGCGCTTCGCTGTCAACGACGCCGTACAGGGGGTCCGGACCTCCCAACAGGTGGGGATCGCTCAGGTGGAGTAGGAAGTGGCGTGGCCGGGGATGCTCGGCCTCGATGTGCTCCATTGCTACCTCTGTGGTCGGTGGGAAACGGCGCTTCCCTGGTACCCTTCAGTAATATTTATCCAATCAGACATTTGGCAAACTTTGGGCAAATCGCCGTAGCCGATGTGGAAAAAAATGAAAGAACTGCGCTTTTGCAGACGGGATTCGGGAAAGCGCCGGTTTTTCAGCCGAGAGCCCTTTCGATGGCGTCGATGACCTCAGCCGAGTCCGGCTCCACAGTGGGCGCGAACCGGTCCACCACCTGCCCGTCGCGGCTGACCAGGAACTTTTCGAAGTTCCATTTCACCAACCCCGGCAGCAGCCCGCTCTTGAACTTGGTGAGCTCGGCGTAGAGCGGATGCTGGCCCTTGCCCCGCACATCCGACTTCACCGTCAGCGGGAAGCTGACGCCGAAGTTGCGCTGGCAGAACTCAGCGATCTCGCTGTCGCTTCCGGGCTCCTGCCCCGCGAACTGGTTGCAGGGCACACCCAGGATCTCGAAGCCGCGGTCGCGGAATTTTCCGTAGAGCGTCTCCAAGCCGGTGTACTGCGGTGTGAAGCCGCAGTTGGAGGCCACGTTGACCACCATCACCACTTTGCCCCTGAATCTGCCGAAGTCGGTTTCGGTTCCGTCATTGAGGGTCAGCGGGACCCGGTACAGCTGTGCCAATGGTTGCGTCCTCAGGTAGTTGTCCACACGGATAATTCGTTGCCAACCACTCAAGGTACTGTTCCGGACTGAGAGTTTCCTGGGCAATTCTTCTGGCTTCGGCGTCCGGCACCGGGGCTTGGCCCCCCGTCGTCCCGGCATCGGCTACTGTCCCGGCCGCCGGGCAGGTTTCCGGCACCGCCGGTTCCCCTGGTGCAGCGGGCGTGGCCGATGGCTGTGTGGCCGTAGGTTCCGGCGAGGGCGACGGCGTCGGCTGGGTCGTCGAAGGTGTCGGCGTCGGCTCAGTCGGCGTAGGAGTAGGCGTCGATTGAGTCGGGGTAGGTGTTGGCGACTGCTCTGTCGGCGTAGGCGTAGGCGTCGGCTCAGTCGGCGTAGGTGACGGCCCGGTCGGTGACGGGGACGGCTCAGTCGGGGTCGGTGACGGCCCAGTCGGCGTAGGTGACGGCCCAGTCGGCGTAGGTGACGGCCCGGTCGGAGACGGCTCAGTCGGGGTCGGCGACGGTGACGGCCCGGTCGGAGACGGCTCAGTCGGGGTCGGCGACGGTGACGGCCCGGTCGGAGTAGGTGACGGCCCGGTGGGCGAAGGTGACGGCGAAGGCGCCGGTGCCGGTGCGGCAATCGAGGGAGGCGGTGCTGGCGGTGCCGTCGGCGACGACGCGGGAGCCGTCGTCGTCGGCGTCTTTGCCCCGACACCTCGCAGCAGCGGCACAACGCCGTGCTTGTCCGGGATGGTCCAACTGGTTGGGGTGTCAGACGGCGAGCCTGCACCTGGCGCGTACGACGTTTGCCCAGGTCCGGATCCCACGAGGGCACGGAGCGGAATCAGGCCCCAGTTGAGGGGGCTGGTGTGCGTGCCGTCCAGGATGGTCTCAAAGTGCAGATGGCACCCGGTAGACCAGCCGGTGCTGCCCACGCGGGCGATGACCTGTCCCACGTGCACCCTGTCCCCACTGCGGACCGCGACGGACTCGAGGTGGTTGTACGTGGTGATCAGGCCGTTGCCATGGTCAATCTCCACGCGGTTGCCGCCGCCCCAGGGATGCCACCCGGCGGCACGGACCACGCCGGAGTCAGCAGCGTAGACCCGCGTTCCGCAGGGAGCGGCATAGTCCTGGCCCAGGTGGAATTCTCCCGGTTCACCCGTAAGCGGGCTCACACGGAAACCGTAGGGCGAGCTGGCGTTCAGCAGCTCCAGGGGTGCCATCAGGTAACCCGCCGGCGGCCTGCCAATTCCGTTGAGCCCAACTGACGCTGTAAGTGCCCATTCCGGACGGGAACTGCTGACGAGCGTCCGAGGGAAGGACACAGCAATGTGGGAGTCCGTGAGTACGGCGGGAGCCAGGGCCCCGGGCTTCGGGTTGAACGACGATGAAAGCCCGACATCATAGGAGGGCCACTGTGGTCCGGTGCCGGAGGCCACCGCGCTGCCCGAGACACCGCCGGCCTGGGTGCTGGACGCCTCGAGCACCTGGGATTCCTGGGGACCGCCGGACACATTCAGTGCGCCGATGGATACCGCCAGCGCGCCGGTAACTGCCAACGCCCGCGCCGCGGCAACACCGCGACGCCTGGCGCGCCTGTTCTTGGCCATTCCTGAATGCTTGCCCAATTTAACCCCAAAAATTTGGCCACCCGCACTCTGTCTTGACGGGTAAGTTCTATCTGAACATATGGGCGTAACCATGGGAAAACCCTTGGGCCAAAGTTTGTGGATATTTGGGGGACGCAGCTGCCTGCGCACCGGCCCATGGGACAGGGGCATGGGCGACAATGGGCTATGCGCAGTTTCCTCCGGAAATGGCAGGACGAACTCAAGAAGACCTTTACGGGCAAGGCCGATGCGCCACCGGACTGGGCGTTGCGGCTGGAAGAAGGGGATGACCCTGGCTACCACCTGCCCGGTTCTGCGGTCTGGGCCGTGCACGGTTCAATGTCCCCCATCGTGGCAGGAATCCGGACGCTGCTGATGCAGTCACTCCATCCAGGCGCCCTGGCCGGAGTCCATGAACACTCGAATTTCCGCGAAGACCCGTTGGGCCGGCTGGCCAACACCATCCGCTGGATCTTCACGGTCACGTACGGCTCGAAAGGGGCGGCTGAGGAGGCCTCACGCATGGTCCGCCGGCTGCACGAGCCGGTCCAAGGAAATTACAGCGACAATCAGGGAGCGGTGCGCAGTTACAGCGCCAATGACCCCGAACTTGCCAGCTGGATCCACATTGCCTTTACGGACGCTTTTCTCACGGCCCACAAAATTTGGGGCGGCGCCATTCCGGGCGGACCGGACGCTTACGTCAGGGAGTGGGCGCAGGCGGGCAGGCTGATGGGCGTGCCCCAACCGCCGCTCACCGAGACGGAGATGCGCCGCCAGCTGGACCGCTGGTATGAAAACGGCGACTTGCGCGTCGACGGGCGGGTGGCGGAAACCGTGGAGTTCATCCGCAACGCGCCACTGCATCCCTTGCTGCGGCCCGGCTACCGGATCCTGTTCGCGGGAGCCGTGTACAGCCTTGAGCCAAGGTACCGGCAGATGCTCGGACTGGATGTTCCACGGCTGGGCCCGTTCCCGCTGCCGGTGAAGTTGGCCACAAAAGCCGTTCTCGGCGTCGTCCGCCTTGCCCTCGGCCCACGGGGACCCAGCGAACTGGCCGCCCGGACCCGGCTGCGGCGCCTCGGCGTTCCAGTGGCAGACGAGGGATAACCCTTGCCCCAGGAACGGTGTGGACATAGCCAGGATCCGGCAGCGGCTGCAAATGCAAGAACCCGGCCCCACTATGTGGGACCGGGTTCTTAACCGGCGGAGAATGGGGGATTTGAACCCCCGAGGGCGTTAACCCAACACGCGTTCCAGGCGTGCGCCATAGGCCGCTAGGCGAATTCTCCAGCTGCTTCTGAATCAAAAGCAGATACTAGAGTACCTGATGTTTCGCGCATCGCCCAATCGGCCGTTTACGCGCCGTTTTCGAATCCGCGGCGCCCGGTTTCAGCCGGACCTTCCTGCGGCTTAACGCCGAAATGGACGCCCCCAACGCGCCCATTCCATTGGTACCCCGTTGAGCTGCCGGGTCCGGCCCCGTTCAGCCAGGCCACACAGCTCACAATCTGGAGATTGCCCCAATCGGTGTACATACCCATGATCGTGGGTGGCGAAGGGATTGGCAATGGAAATCAGGGGAATCCACTAAAGCTTCGGGCACGATAGAAAGCATGACGGAGCTGCACGCCCTGGTGGCCTACACGCCTGCTACCCACACGGACCTGGTCCTGAAGGCCATCGGTGACGCAGGGGCAGGCAGGATTGGCAACTACTCCCACTGTTCCTTCGTCTCACCCGGCACCGGCTCCTTCACTCCGCGGGATGGCGCCGAGCCGTTCGTTGGGCAGGTGGGCAGGAGCGAAAAGGTGGCGGAGGACCGGATTGAGTGCGTGGTCGAGGAGCCCCTTCTGGCCGCCGTCGTTGCCGCCTTGCGCGCCGCCCATCCTTATGAAGAGCCGGCTTTTATGAGCTGGCAGGTGCAGGGCTGGCGCTGACGGACAGCCGATTCGAGTCGGACCGGATGTTCGGGTAAAGTATCTGACGGCCCCTCATGTGGCGTCATCCTGTTGAACTCCCCCAGGACCGGAAGGTAGCAAGGGTAGGCGGGCTCTGGCGGGTGCATGGGGGGTCTTTACTATTCCCCCACAGGGCGGCAGGATGTCAGCCCGGATTGGTAGGGTTTTCTCTGTGACAGTTACTACCGCCCTCTACCGCAGATACCGTCCCGACTCGTTCGCAGACGTCATCGGGCAGGAGCACGTCACCGGGCCGCTGATGACGGCTTTGCGGAAAAACCGCGTCAACCACGCCTACCTCTTTTCCGGTCCCAGGGGCTGCGGTAAAACCACGTCGGCCCGCATCCTGGCACGCTGCCTGAACTGCGCCGAAGGCCCTACCGACACCCCTTGCGGCACGTGCCCAAGCTGCGTCGAACTTGCCCGTTGCGGGTCAGGATCGCTGGACGTCATCGAGATCGATGCCGCCAGCCACGGTGGCGTGGACGATGCCCGTGATCTCCGTGAACGGGCCACGTACGCCCCCGTCCGGGACCGCTACAAGATCTTCATCATCGATGAAGCCCACATGGTGACGTCCGCCGGGTTCAATGCCCTGCTGAAGATCGTTGAAGAACCCCCGGAACACATCAAGTTCATCTTCGCCACCACCGAGCCGGACAAGGTCATCGGGACCATCCGCTCCCGCACCCACCATTACCCCTTCCGCCTGGTGCCGCCCGAGCCCCTGATGGCCTACCTGGAACTGCTCTGCAACCAGGAAAACGTCCCGGTGGCTCCCGGCGTGCTGTCGCTGGTCATCCGCGCCGGCGGAGGGTCCGTCCGCGACTCGCTCTCCGTGCTGGACCAGCTCATGGCCGGCGCCGGTCCCAACGGCCTGGACTACGAGCTCGCCGTCGCACTGCTCGGCTACACCCACGCTTCGCTCCTCGATGACGTCGTTGAGGCGGTGGCTGCTTCTGATGCCGCCACCGTTTTCCGGGCGGTGGACCGGGTCATTCAAACCGGCCATGACCCCCGCCGCTTTGTCGAGGACCTGCTGGAGCGCTTCCGCGACCTGATCATTGTCCAGGCGATGCCGGAGAGCGCCCAGACCATCCTTCGGGGAATGCCCGCGGACCAGATCGCCAGGCTTCAGAACCAGGCCCATAACCTGGGCGCCGCCGAGTTGTCGCGGGCGGCTGACGTCACCAACACGGCGCTGACCGAGATGACCGGTGCCACATCCCCGCGGCTGCACCTCGAGCTGCTGTGCGCCCGCATCCTGCTGCCCAGCTCCGAGCAGAACGAGCGCGGCATGGCCGCAAGGATTGACCGGGTGGAACGGCGCCTCAACTACGCCGGGAACGACGTCGGTGCTCCCGCCGGCATGGGTGCGGCCGGCGCCGGAGCTGCCGCTCCAGCTGCCGCTGCCCCCGCTCCCAAGGCGGCACGCGGAACTGCAGCCTCCCCCGCAGCCGCTCCGCACGTCGCGGCACCCGATGGTCAGGCTGCTCAGGCCGAGCCCGCTTCTCCTGCCGGAGTGCGCCCGGTTCATCCGGAACCCGCAGGGGTGCCTGCGGCCCCGCCACGGGAGGAATCGCGCCAACCTGTGACGCCGGAGCCAGCAGCCGCTGAAGCCGGCCGGGGCGTTCCCGCCCCTGGCGGCAGTGCATCGTCGGATGCCGCCGCCCGGACACCCCTGACGGCTCCCCGCGTGAGCACCAATGACTGGCCCGTGGACGAAACCTCGGCTGTCCGCCGGTCACCTGATGGCCCGCCACCTGCACGCCCGGCCCCCGAACGTTCCGTTCCTGCGCCGGTCGCTCCCCCGGTACCTGCCGCCGGAGTGGAACGTGCCGCCAACGGTCCCGCCGGCGCCCGCCCGGCCGCGGCTGCCGTCGCCGGCGGCCCAGCCAACGGCCCCGGCAATGCCCCTGCCGCCAGCCTCGCCCCGGCGGCTGCCCCCGCAGCAATGGGCGACGTCGAAGTCCTGCGCCGCGCCTGGCCGGATGTCCTGCAGACCCTGTCCAAGATCAAGCGCAGCACGTGGGCCCTTGTGGAACCCAACGCGCAGGTGAGCGCCTTCGACGGAGCGGTTCTCACCCTTTCGTTCACGACGTCCGGACTGGCCGGCGCCTTCGGCCGTGCCGACCATTCGGACAACCTGCGCCAGGCGATCCACAAAACGGTGGGCATCGACTGCCAGATCAACGCGGTGGCCGGCGGCGGCGGCGTGCAAGCGAGCTCTGAGCCAAACCCAAAAGCGCCAGTCAGCCATACAACCCCGGCCACGTCAGCTGACGTCGCCTGGGGGCTGGTGCCCGCGCCAGCCACATCCGTGCCGGTGCCGAGATCTTCCAGTTCCCCCGCAGGCGCGGCCACACCGGCGCCAACACCTTCCGGGTCCGGGCACACTCCCAACGTCGAAAGGCGCAGCGAAGGGCCCGGCCCTGACGGCATCCGCCAAGGTAGTGCATCCGGCAGCAGTGCGGTGCCAGGCATTGGAGCGGCAGCACCAGCCACCGGCCCCGCGCCTGCCCACCCCGAGGACGCGAACCCTGCCCGCCCGTCCCGGGAAGCAAGTGGGCGTCCGGCCGCAGGTGTGCCCTCCCAGCCCCAGGCTCTCGCCCCCGCATCAGCCGGAACCAATTCTTACCCCCCACTGGCGGGGGACTACTCGTACTCGGACGACGACTGGGGAGCGCCCCGCGACGAAGACGCTCCACCGCTGGATGAGGAACCCCCTTTGGATTGGGAGCCGTCTTCCAACCGAGGGGTAAGCCGCCCCGCTCCAGCTGCACCGGCACCGGCTCCCCGCAGCTCCGGAAGCCAGGACAAGCAGGACCAAACCGCCGCGCCCGGAGCTGCGGCGGCGCACCGTCCCGCCGCTGCCGATGTTGCCCACGATCCTTGGGCCCGTGCCGTCGAACAGGCGCCCGGGGTGTGGGTTGTCGGGAACGAGAGCAACGTGGGCAGGACGCCTTCCCCCGCCACTTCCGGCACGGGGGCCGGGCCGGAAGCAGCGCCCCGCTACGAACCCGCCACAGCCCAGGTGCCGCCGTCCATCCCCGTCACCACTTCCGGGCTGCCCGCGGAACCGGACTGGGGTCTTGCCTCAGCCCCTGCCTCTTCCCTTGAGGACCGGGCACAGCCGGTGGCACCCGGACAATCTTTCCCGGGGGAGGCAACCCCAGTACAGGCGTCCCTTGGTTCTGCATCACCAGGCTCGGCCTCCCCAGCGCCGTCTTTCCCGGTCCCGGCAGCGCCCGAACCTGAGCGCGTTCGGGCCCCGGAGTACGCCATGGCGTCGGCTGCGCCCGCTGCCGCTCCCGTCACGGCCGCTCCGCCCCGGCCAACCCCTGCCGGTTCGCCTGTCCCCGCGGCCTCCAGGGCAAGCGCGCCTTCTCCGGTCGCAACGCCCGGGGCCGGCAGCGGAGAAACCCGGCAAAGCCTTTACCAGCGGCTGTCCAACAGTCCTGAAGCCGAGGCTGGCCGCGCCAAGGCACCTGCCCGGGCGGTTGCGGCTGCCGCCAGCTATGTCCAGGACATCCCCAGCGCTGACGATGAGACCATCGAGGAGTCCGGTGTGTTCGGGCGCGCGGCGGTGGAGCGTATTCTGGGCGGAAAGCTGATTGAGGAGCGCTCCGCCGACGGAAGCCCCCTCCCGCCCCGATACTGACGGTTAAAGGCCGGCCATTGAACCGGCCGGCGGTGCTCCGGATGCCTTTGCTTTACCCGCTGTCCACACCAAGATAAAGAGGAAATCGTGTACGAAGGTGCTGTCCAGGAGCTGATAGACGAGCTCGGACGCCTTCCGGGCGTGGGACCCAAATCCGCACAGCGGCTGGCGTTCCACATCCTTGAAGCAGACCCGCAGGATATGAAACGGCTGGTGGACGCAATCACCACGGTCAAGGACCGGGTCAAATTCTGCACGGTCTGCGGCAACGTTACCGAGCAGGAGCTCTGCAACATCTGCCGTGACCCCCGCCGCGACCCAGCGGTCATCTGCGTGGTGGAGGAATCCAAGGATGTCCTGGCCGTAGAGCGCACGCGCTCGTTCCGCGGCCGGTACCACGTTTTGGGTGGAGCCATCAATCCGATCGCCGGCATTGGCCCCGAGCAGCTGCGGATCCGGGAATTGCTGACACGGCTCAATGACGGTGCCATCCAGGAAGTCATCATCGCCACCGATCCCAACTTGGAGGGCGAGGCGACGGCAACGTACCTGGCACGCATGCTCAAGACCATTGGCATCGCAGTCACCCGGCTTGCGTCAGGCCTCCCCGTAGGCGGAGACCTGGAGTACGCGGACGAAGTCACCCTGGGACGCGCCTTCGAAGGCCGGCGGAACGCACTGACCTGACCGCCCCGCCCCTGCGGGCACCGGCAGGGAACCCGGCTGCGCGAAGGGGCGTACTTGCCGCGGAGTTCTGCCAGCCGCGCAGCATGCGCCCGCTAGGCGGACCGGCGACGGCGGTCCGCTGCCGCGTGTGCACCTAACAGCAGCGCACCTGCCACCGCTGCCTGCAGGAGAAGCCCTACCGCGGCCATCGGCATGCGCTGTGCATCCCTGCTCCGCGGTTCACCATTGACGCACAGCACCTGGGTTCCGTCTGCCGCTTCCTGGAATGCCGCTGACAGGGACCTGATGAGTCCGGCGCCGGTGCCGGCGTCTCCGGCCAACATCACAAACAGAACGCTGGGACTGGCAGCGGGGAGCCACATAACCCGCTCCGTCCGGTACACCTCCGCTACCCCCACCGAAACGGCTGAGCACTCGTAGGCGACGGTGGATCCATCCGGCGCCCGCTCGATGTTCAGGGCAACTGTGACCGGTTCCTCTGTCCGGACGGCGGGCACCAGGAAAGCAGCAGCTGCAACACTTCCTGCCACCAGGAACAATGCCAGAGCCCAGCCGGCAACACGCGTCCGGCCAGCACGCCACCCCAGCGCGGCAACAGCCACCCCCATGCCTCCGAAGAGCGCGCCTTCAACCACTGCGACGCCGGCCGAAATGGCCGCCGCAGTCCCGGGTTCACCGGCGGCCGCCGCTTGCAGCAGCAGGGTGGTGAGGATGAGCACCGCGAAGACCAGGCCACGCAACGCTGCAGCGAGCACGGCAGCAAAGATCCTGCGCTCCGGATCCCCGCCGGCGGCCGCCGGCGCCCAGTACCGCATACCCCAGTGCATTGCCACCAAGGCGGCCGTAGCCGGCAACAGCGAAGAAGCCATCACGTACGCAACGACCGGGGTGGGCACCCATTCCGTGGAATCTCCGGCCGTTCCCGGCAGGAGCACCAGGGCGGCAACAACGGCCCATGTGGCGCAGAGGCCAGCCACGGCAACTGCCCAGAACCGAAGTGTCCGGACGGTTCCCAGCACGTCGGCCACGGCCGCCCGCCCGGCCGCCACAAAGCCAGCCGCCACAAAACGCCGGGCATCGCGGCCCGGCCGCCCGTCGTCGCCGTCGTTGTCGATGTCTTTGTCGTTCGGCAGCGGCGGAAAAGCGCCTGGCCCGATCGGCTCGAAATAGGGATCGGCCATCGAATCAACAGATGTCTGCGGGTCGTCGGCCACGGGGGACCCACCTTTCCCTGGTCAGGCCCCAGCCCCGGCTGAAACCGGCAGGCACGCCGGCCGCACGAACTCCATCACGTCCCATCGTGGTCCCACGCCGCGGGCCTGTCCAGAGCTTGCATGCTCAGGCGATGCGGGTACCCCGGGCAAGGCGGCGGGCAGGCGTCCGGAGGGCACGCCAGCCCAGCCACATCAAAAGCCCTGCCAGCACCAGCTGAAGGCCAAGGCCGAGGGGCCACAGCGGTGTCTTTTGCCCCAGGTAGGCCGGCTGCACAATCCCGTTCGCACACGGCACGGTACCCTCCGGCCCTGCCATTGCCTGACGCGCTGCCTGGCTGATGCCTTCAATCGCCCCCACGGACGGGAAACCCTGCTGGTTGGTGCGGTCCCGGTACGGAATCGCGTCCGCCACCACCACGAAGGGATTCATTCCCAGCGTCCACGCCACGCGCTCGGTGTGGAGTGCCGGCTGCTCGCGGAGCGGGCCGGAACAGGTGTACGTCGGTTCAAAAGGGCCGGACTGCAGCGGCGCATATTCCCGGTACTGGGCGTTGT
The DNA here is from genome assembly GCF_003367205.1 of Arthrobacter sp. RT-1. Classification (NCBI taxonomy): domain Bacteria; kingdom Bacillati; phylum Actinomycetota; class Actinomycetes; order Micrococcales; family Micrococcaceae; genus Arthrobacter; species Arthrobacter sp. RT-1. The sequence continues at coordinate 246,864 of NZ_QRGQ01000040.1, read as the reverse complement.
TGGCCATTACCGTTCCCTGTGTCAGCCCCGTGCCGAGGCCGAAGGAAATCAGTGTTCCGAAAACCAGGCCGGCCACCACAAGGTAGGTCACCACGATCGAAAACAGCGGCCGGCCGGTGAGCGCCGAGATGCCGACGCCCAGGGCGCACACGACGCCCACTTCCACCGCAAGCATCAGCAGTGACACCAGCACGTGGCCCGGGGTCAGCCCGCCGAGCGCCACGCCGATGACCAGGAACGGCGTACTGGCAACGAGGAAGCCCAACGCCGCGAGCCAGGCGGCAAAGAACTTTCCCCACAGGATCTGGCCGGGTTCCAGCAGGGTTACCTGAAGGATGGCAAGTGTTCCGCCGGCCCGGTCGCCGTTCACCGCATTGGCTGACAAGGCAGGCGCCACCAGCAGGGCGAACAACAGGACGAACGCCAGGACCACCTCGAAAATCATGGAGCCCGGGCCGCTGGACTCCGGGGGCATGCCGAAGGCCCGCTGGGCGGCCTGCGAGGCATTCCAGCTTGCCCACGTCAGCCACGTGACCAGCCCCGTCAGCAGGAACCAGATGGCCAGCATGATGTACCAGCCGCGCGACCGCAGCCGCTGTTTCAGTTCCAACGGCCACCACATGGCCGATGCCGGCCAGGTAGGCCGCTGCCACGCCTGAGCGGGAGGTGTCCTCCCGGTTGCCTGTCAGCTGGCTCATTGCCGCTCCCCCTCGAGGTTCATGTACGTCTCTTCCAGGGCTCCGGCCGCTGGAGCGAAGGAAGTGATGCCGACGCCGGCGAGCACCAGATCGCGCAGGAGCCTCTCCGCGTCCCCTTCGCTGGGAAGGGTGAGGCTCACGCCCGGGCGGCGCCCGTCCTCAGCGCGGAACACCAGGCCAAGCTCCGTGAGTGTGGCGGCAAGCGCGGAGGTGTCCGATGCCGTAATGGCGTACCGCCGGCCACCGGCGGCGGCCTCCTCGGTGGTCTGCTGCCGGACGGTACGCCCCTTGTTCACAAACACGGCGCCGTCAGCGATTTCATCAAGTTCGCTCAGGACGTGGGAGGACACCACCACTGCTTTGCCCTCAGCCGCAAGCTGCCGCAGCATGATCCGAAGCTCCACCCGCGAGCCCGGGTCCAGCCCCGATGCCGGCTCGTCAAGGAGCAGGACGGAGGGATCATGGATCAATGCACGTGCCAGGCTGAGCCGTTGCTGCTGTCCCCGGGAGAGGACGCGGGCGGGCTGGTCGGCGAGGTCGGCCAGCCGGACGCGTTGCAGCATCTCAGCAACCCTTTGCCCTATGCCGGCCGCGGGAAGCCGGTAGAAGCGGGCCATCTGGGTGAGGATCTCGCGCGCGGTCAGTGACTCCCAGACGCCCAGGGTGTCAGGCATCCAGCCGAGCCTGCTGCGGACCTCGGCCCGGTTCCGGCTGGGGTCAAGCCCGCCGACGCTGATGCTTCCCTCATCCGGTGCCAGCAGCGATGCCAGCATCAGCAGGAGTGTTGTCTTGCCTGCGCCGTTCGGCCCTATCAGGGCCGTGACTTTGCCGGCCGGGGCATGGAAGTCCATATGCTCGACGGCGTGCACCGCGCCGAAGCTGCGGCTGACCGCCCTGGCCGTAATACCGCCGTCGGGCGCCGGCCCGTCCGGTCCTTCCGATGTTTCCGACATCATTGCCATGTTCCACGCACCTGTCCCCCACAGTTTTATGCATCCGATCACTTGAGCGTACGCCCGCCGTCCTTCCCCGGCCCTCCTCCTGCGGGCGGAGATTCGGTCACAATTCAACGCCGCGTTGCGGGCGGCGATAAACTGTCGGAGGAAGTCGCGCCGTCCTGGCGTCAGGCTGCCTGACCTCCAGAACTCCAATTGATCCAGTGAAGGTACGCGCATGAGTACGCCCACTACCGAAGTGCACAACACAACGCAGCCCCAGGTGCTGCCCACCGGCCGTGCGGTGACGAAACAGCTCATCGTGCAGAAGTTCGGCGGATCCTCCGTGGCGGACGCCGACGGCATTAAACGCGTCGCCAAGCGCGTGGTGGACGCCCAGGAAGCCGGCAACGAGGTAGTGGTTGTGGTGTCCGCCATGGGTGACACCACGGACGAACTCCTGGACCTCGCCGCGCAGGTGACCGATTCCGCCCCCGCCCGTGAAATGGACATGCTGCTGTCCGCCGGCGAGCGCATCTCCATGGCGCTGCTGGCCATGGCCATCAACAAGCTCGGCGCCTCCGCCCAGTCCTTCACCGGTTCCCAGGCCGGCATGATCACTGACGGCATCCACGGGAAGGCCCGCATTATCGACGTCGATCCGCACCGGATCCGCACAGCCCTCGACAAGGGGAACATCGCCATCGTTGCCGGGTTCCAGGGCATGAGCCGGGCCACCAACGAAATCACCACCCTGGGGCGCGGCGGTTCAGATACCACCGCCGTGGCGCTTGCCGCCGCACTGGAAGCCGACGTCTGCGAGATCTACACCGACGTGGACGGCATCTACACGGCCGACCCCCGCGTTGTCCCCTCGGCACAGAAGATCGACACCATCTCCAGCGAGGAAATGCTCGAACTCGCAGCCTCCGGCGCCAAGATCCTGCACCTCCGGTGCGTCGAGTATGCCCGCAGGTTCGGCGTGCCGCTGCACGTCCGTTCATCATTCAGCCAGCATGAAGGCACCTGGGTCATTCCCAGCGCCGAAGACAAGATCACCACTCAAGAGGGAGTTGCCTTGGAGCAGCCAATCATCTCCGGCGTTGCATACGACCGTTCCGAAGCCAAGGTCACAGTTGTGGGCGTTCCGGACATCCCCGGCAAGGCAGCCGCAATCTTCCAGGTCATCGCCGACGCCCACTCCAACATCGACATGATCGTGCAGAACGTATCCACGCACGGCACCGGACGGACGGACATTTCGTTCACGCTGCCCATCGTCGAGGGCGCCGACGCCCTCACCGCCCTGCACGCAGCACAGGACCAGATCGGTTTCGAGAGCATCGAATACAACGAGCAGATCGGCAAGCTTTCCCTGATCGGCGCCGGCATGCGCTCCCACCCCGGCGTTTCGGCGACATTCTTCAAGGCCCTGTCCGGCGCCGGCATCAACATCAACATGATCTCCACCTCCGAGATCCGCATCTCCGTTGTCACCCATGCTGACCTCCTCGACGAGGCAGTCCGCGTGATCCACAAGGCGTTTGAGCTGGACAGCGACAACGAAGCAACCGTTTACGGCGGCACGGGCCGCTAAGCGGCAACCAACCGTTTGCCCACGCAAAAGCCGGGCCGCCTTCCAAACTTTCGGAAGGCGGCCCGGCTTTTGCGTGGGCTGGTGGATCCTGCAACGGGCGGCTCAGGCCTCCCGGTCCAGGTCTTCGCGGCGTACGGCGTAGTGGTGTCCGGTCGAGTCGGTTTCCACCACGAAGTGCGAGAGATCCTCCTCCGAGGCCTGCTCGAATTCGTCATGCTTGTGCACTACGGGCGTATCGGTGTCCAGCCGGGTGGCAGGCCCAAAGAAGAAGCGGAGCCTGTCTGTCGCGCTCATGAACCCGCTGAGTACATGTGGCATTGTTTTCCACCCCCTTCCCGGTATGCCGGGGCAAAGAGTTTTCTGGCATTTTCGGGTGCCAGTGCCCTTATTTTACGCCGCAGCCCGGGAAAAGGCTCCGCCGGGCGGGGTGCAGCCAGGGCAACGCCACGCGGTCAACGCAGGGACTTGTCGTCGGGGTTCCTGGGAACAACGTAGGTGCTGCCGTCCGGCCGCGTGATGGTCTCCCACTGCTGGCTTTCGGCTTCCCGCAGTGCGAGCAGCCGCCGGTTCTCCTCGGTCATGTCGTGAACCAGGGAGGATCGGTTGGCTGGACCGAAGATGGCCCGCAGCTTGCCGGTGGCCCGCATGAACCGCTGCGAGGCGTTGCCTTGATACTCCGAGTTGCCCTTGCCCATGTCCGGCCCCTTTCCCATATTTCCTACCAACAGTGTACGCTAATAATTAGTGCACTAACAATTGGAGGACGCCTTGAAGACCGCGGCAACGGCAGACGCCGGACAGGACGACGACCTGCTCCTGGAGCATCAACTGTGCTTCGCCCTCACGGTCGCGGCACGGAGCGTGGTGGGGGCCTACAAGCCCGTGCTGGAGAAACTCAACCTGACGCACCCGCAGTACCTCGTGATGCTGTCCCTTTGGGAAACCAGCCCCCGGACCGTGCGGAACATCAGCGAAGCGCTGGCGCAGGAACCGGCCACCATTTCACCGCTGCTCCGCCGGCTCGAGGCGGCCGGCCTCATCACGCGCGGCCGGGCAGACGGGAACGAGCGGGCGCTCGCCGTCGAACTGACCCCACAAGGAGCAGCCCTGCGGCAGCAGGCACTGCAGGTTCCCGGGACCATGATGGAACGGCTCGGGCTCACGCGGGAGCAGGTCGCCGAATTGCATGCGTCCATGATGGGCCTCATCGCCGCCACGGCCGAAGGCCGTCCCTAGGGGCGCGGGGGCTCCGGCGCGGCCCGGAACAGGCCCAGCACAGCAGCTAGAATCGAAGGATGAAAGAGGCATCGGGCCATGCATAAAATGCGGTTGCGCCTGGCAGCCCTGGCAATTGCCGCGCTTCTGATGCCGGCTTGCACCCCTACCCCGGACGGCGGATCACCGTCGCCCTCGGCGACGCCTTCCTCCCCATCGGCAACGGCCTCCGGGACTTCCGCACCTTTACCCTCACCGGACGCTGAAACCTCGGTTCCGGCGCCGGCTCCGGCCCCTTCGCTGCCGCCCGCTGCGGGCCCGGGCCAGGGCAATGCCGAACTGGCCATCACGGTCATCCCTGCCGAAGGCGAGCCCGAGGTAAGCCATACGCTGGTGTGCGAGGCGGGTGTCCCTTCCGCCGAAAGCAGCCACCCTGACGCCGCGGCGGCCTGCGCAGCCCTAAAGGAAAATGCCGCCCTGTTGAACCCGGCAACTCCCGGCACCGCCCAGGCCTGCACGGAACAGTACGGCGGGCCGCAAAAAGCGACGGTCACCGGAGTGGTGGACGGGGTGTCCGTGGACACGGAGTTCGCCCGGACCAACGGCTGCGAAATCAGCGCCTGGGATGGCGCAAAGGATGTTCTTGGTGCCGCCGGTGGAGCAGCTTAGCCTCCTGGCGGCGGACGAGTGGAGGGCGCGGGAAGAAGCCCACCAGCAGCGCGTCGGCCGTTACGCTGATCCCTACCTGGCGCGCAGGTCCGCCGGGCAGAAACATCCGGTCGAGGACTTCCTCTTCACCTATTACACGCAAAAACCCGGCCAGTTGCGCCGCTGGCACCCCGGGGCAGGGGCTGTCCTTCCGGGTGAGGAAGCGGCCGTCCGCAGCGGCTGGAAACACTACCGGATGCTCGACGACGGCGAGCTTGCCTCCCTGGGGCTGCCGGCGGGAAGCACCGCGGTCACCGTTGACCGGAGCGCCTTCCTTGCCGACCGAAGGGACGCGGTGGCTTTTGCCGGCATCATCCTGCGGGGCACAGCGGCACGGCCGGCACAGTTCGGCTGCTTCGGCCTGCACGAATGGGCCATGGTCTACCACCAGGACAGGTTCGACCTGCGGCACGAGTACCTCCAGTTGCGTCTCGGACCGGCGGGCACGGACAAGGTGGTGGAGGACAACCGGATCCGCTGCACGCACTTTGACGCGTTCCGCTTCTATACCCCTGATGCCACTCCCCTGAACGAGTTTGCACCCACCCGCGAAACCCAGCGGCAACTGGAGCAGCCGGGCTGCCTGCACGCCAACATGGACCTGTACAAGTGGGCGTACAAGCTGCTGCCCGTGCTTCCCAGCGAACTGGTGATGGACTGTTTCGAGTTGTCCTGGCGGATCCGCGCCATGGACATGCAGGCCTCCCCCTATGACCTGGCCGAATGGGGATACCCCGCGATCCCGATCGAGACGCCGCAGGGCAAGGCCGCCTACGTTGAGTACCAGCGGTCCTTTGCAGCGGAGGCGGCAGTACTGCGGGAGCGGCTTGCCCTGGCGCTGGCGGCCGTATCGGCGGGCGTTCAATGATCGATCTCATCATCAGGCTGCGGGAGGACCCCGCCGCCGTCGAATACGAATTCCGGCTGAAAGCCACTGACGGCACGCCGTCTGCGGACTCAACGGTGCCGGACCCGGCCGCTGCCCTCGCTGTGGTGGAGAGGTTCGGCGAACGGATCTTCTTTCCCACGCCGGCACCGCCGAGGCTCTGCACCCAGCAGTATGGCGGGCCGCAGGTGGCCGTGGTGAGCGGAACTTTCCACGGGCGCCGTGTCGAAGCCGTATTCAGCCGGACAGACGGCTGCGAGATTTCGCGCTGGAACGCCATGGCACCCCTTTTGGGCGGCGGCACCGCCACCTAAGCGTGCGGACCGGCAGCGGAAAGGACAAGGGTCCCGGACGGTTTTGCCGTCCGGGACCCTAGGCCTGGTGCACTGTGATTATCAGGTTGACGGCAGCGCCTGGGTGAGGGCCAGGGGCGGAGCCCCGGCCGGGGCGGCGGAGGCCGCTGGACCCACCTGGACGTTCACCCAGGTCCGGATGCCGTTCCCGCCCAGGCTCAGCCGCGAGAGGTAGGACCCTTCGGACAGGCCAGACCAGGACACCGTGGCCGAGGTGGCCGTGCCGTTCGGAGCGACAATGGGGTTCGGCTCCACCGTGAGGTTGCCGGCATCACCGGCAAACGTCACTGCCTGGACCGCCGCGCTGGCCGCCCCGTTGTCCGGGGTGGAGTACAGATTGGCCACGATGTAGTACGTGCCCGCCCGCGGCGCCTCAAGTTCCAGGAACTCGCTGGCAGAGGCGGTGGCCACCTGGGTTGCCGTCAGTCCACCCGAGGCGTTCGGCGCGTATACCACCATGTCCCAGTCGACGTCGTCGGATTGGGCCTGGACGCCCAGGCGGGCAAAGGACGATCCCGCCGGGACATTCACCTGCATCAGGGCATTGTGCGCATCGTTGGTGGGCGCATACGCCCCGGGGGTCTTGGTGATGGCGGTCTGGCTCAGTGGGGCAAGCCCCTCAACGCCGACTGCTATCGGGGCGTCCGAGCCGGACACGAGCTCCATGGTGCCGCTGCCGCTGCCGGTGGCGGAGCTGAAGGAGAAGGAGGGAGCGATCTGTGCATCAACAGGCCGGATGGCGATAGGCGAGGTCACCGTGCGGGGACCCTTCCAGGCCAGGGTTCCGGTGCTGAACGTGCCGACGGCGGCACTGACGTTGCGGATGGTCAGTGTTACTTCGCGGCTCTGGCCTGCTTTGGAGAAGTTCAGTGACTGGGGTTCCACCTGGACGCTGAAGCCCGGCATGGTGACTTCCGCGCGGTACATGCCCGGGACCAGCGCCGTCAGCTGCCGCTTGACCTGGACTTCCCCCACAAGGCTGCCCAGCGCGATGGACGGCAGGTTGAGGTCGCGGGCGGCGATGGTGCCTGCCTGTGGTACCCCGGTGTCCACTCCTTGCCCGTTCAGGAAGCCCAGCCAGTCCTTGATGCCCGAGTTGTAGACCAGCCCGGGGTCAAGGACCCGGGTGGAATCGATGTGGCCGGCACCGCCCTGGAAGGGATCGGTGTTGGCGGAGCCGTCCGCGTTGACCAGCGGGTAGGCCGTGGTCATCATCGCGGACTTCACCATGGCGGGGCTCCACGCAGGCTGCCTGCTGAGGACCAGGGCACCAAAACCTGCGATGTGGGGTGCGGCCATGGACGTGCCGGACATGAACCCGAACTGTTCCCCGTCGTTTCCGATGGTGGAGACGCCGGCCAAAACGTTGACTCCGGGTGCTGCGATGTCGGGCTTGAGCAGGTCACCGCCGGATGCCAGGGAGGGGCCTCGGGAGGAGAATCCGGCGATCTGCGGGACGGCGGCCGGCGGTTCACCGGTCAGGTCGCCCTTGACCAGGCTGACCGTCAGGGCGGGGTTAGCCTCCAGCTTGGACTTCAGTTCCAGGCTCTTCGGGGCGTTGACGTGCACGGTGGGGAGGACATGGTTGTCCGCGTCCTCGGAGCTGCTGGTGAGGTTCACCAGGATCATGCCCACGCCGCCCTTGGCCTGGACTTCCTGGCTCTTGGCCGTCCGGTCCACCACCCCGCGGTCGCACACCACCACTTTGCCGGCTACCTTGGCCGGGTCGAGGCTGCCGGGGCCGCAGAGGTTGGGGTTCGCAGCTCCCGCCGCGGCTGCCGCCGCAGCGACCACCACCTGTTTGTCCGCAACTTCCGTTTTCATGATGGACGCACCGCGGTACAGCGAGCCGTCGGAGACCTTCACGGTACCGAGCAGCTCGCGCGGGAAAGTGGACGCGGCAACGGTGGTCAGCCAGGGCGAGGCGTGGTTGACCGTGGAGGCGGCGGGACCGGAGTTGCCGGCGGAGGCGGAGACAAACACACCGGCCGCGGCAGCGTTCAGGAAGGCCAGTGCCACGGGATCGGTGGTGCTGTTGTTATTGCCCGATATTGAGTAGTTCAGGACATCCACGCCGTCCTTGATGGCGGCTTCCACTGCCTCTATGGAAGCGGAGGAGTAGCAGCCACCGGTGTCCGGGCTGGTGTCTTCCCAGCACACCTTGTAGACCGACACCTTTGCGGCGGGAGCAACGCCCGAGCTCCTGCCGAAGCCGGCACCGTCGATCACCTGATCGACCTTCGCGTTTCCGGCGGCCGTCGTGGCGGTGTGGGTTCCGTGGCTTCCGACGTCGACGGGTGAAATGAGTTCCTGCGGTGCGCGGTTTCCAGGGGCCACGTACTGCAGGAAGGAGTCCGCGAAGTAGCGCGCACCGATGACTTTCGAGTTGCACAGTGAACCGTCGAAGGCCGCGCCGCTCCCTTCGCCCTTCTGGCATTCCCCGGTAAACGTGGTGCCGTCGGCCTTGAGCATGGCAATCTTGCCGTCAGCCGTGCGGTAGGGAACGCCCACCTGCGCTTGCCCCTGAAGCGGCTGCACCGGTTCACCCTGGAGGAAGGGGTTGTCCGGTGCGTAGCCGGAGTCGATGACGCCCACCACCACGCCTTTACCCGCGTTTGCTTCCCCGCCGAACTGCTTTGCCCAGACACCGTCGGGGCCGGTGAGCTTGAGGAAGTCCGTGGTGGTGTAGTCGGGGGCGTTTTCCACATCCGGCGCCACCGCCAGGACGCGGTTGTCCTTTGACAGGGCGGAGGCCTGGGCCGCGGTCAGCTCGGCGCTGAAACCGTTGAGGGCCGCCGTGTACTGCCTGGCTGGCGTGACGCCCTGGGCTGCCGCTACGTCCCGCTGCTGCTTGCGGAGGTGCGCGTCGTACGCGTTGTAGTTCGGGCTGCCGGCGTCAAGCTTCCTGCCCTTCTGGGGTTTGGTTGCGCCCAGTCCGGGCGTTTCCCCTTCGTATGCTGCTGCCGCCGCCCCGGCCAGCACCACGATGTAGCGGCCGTCGTTGAACTGCGGTGCCCCGGACTGTGTTGCTGTTTGCCGGTCCTGGCTGGCCGGCACCGCGGTGGCGGGAGTTATGGCCATCGACGTCAGGAGAAGCGGCAGGCCGACGGCGAGCGACGCCGCCTTCCGGAATCCCCCGCCCCTGACGGGGCTCTTTCCAGTTGATCTCACGTGCAACCCTTTCACGATGTACCGGCCCGGCTATGGTTGCGGGCCCGAAACGACAGGCCTGGCATATTGGTTTACAGGTCTTGTAATCAATGAGACCAGCCAGTTCAAACAGTACAGAGTGATAGCCGAATATGACATAGGACACAGGCTGCAAAATTGCCTTCCCCCCGAGTGCCCGCAGCATGATCCGGGCACGAAAAAAGGGCACCCCGAAGGGCGCCCTGATGGCGGCGCGGAGGAGCTGGCCGGGCTACTGCCGCGGCGTGCGGACCACGTCGCTGATCCACTGCCGGGTCTTCTCATCGACCGGACCGGCCACGCGGTTTTCCCGCGCTAAGCGGTCAGCCTTGACTTTCTGCAGCACCATCCTGCCGAGTCCGGCGAATACCGCCGCAGCAACCATCGGCAACAGGACGGACTTCGATTTCTCTGCCATCCCGCAATCCTAGTGAAGCCGGTTCGGCAACTCCAGAACCTGGACAGACAAGGTCAGGAGGACCCGCCGAACACCGTGCCCGCAGGCCTGGACTGGCCGAATACAAGCAGGGGCGCTGAGGCCGGTAGAATGGGATGGCAAGCTCGCGGAGCGCCCGTCCTCACTGTCAACCACAACAGTTTCCCCAACCCGGTACGGCGTGAGACGGCACCACTCCGCTGCGCCCTTACCCAAGCTCACGCACAGGAGTTACCGGATGCCCCGGATCGTTGTTGACGTCATGCCCAAACCCGAGATTCTGGACCCGCAGGGGAAGGCGATCGTCGGCGCTCTCCCCCGGCTGGGCTTCACCAGCTTCAGCTCTGTCCGCCAGGGCAAGCGTTTTGAACTGACGGTCGACGGCGAGGTGACCGAGGACATCCTGGCCCAGGCCCGCGACGCCGCAGAGACCCTCCTCTCCAACCCCGTGATCGAGGACGTCGTCAACGTCGAGGTCGTCGAGGCCTGAAATGACTGAACTTCCCCTGATCGGCGAAGCCGTTGCAGTCGCGGCCGAGACGCGCCTTGCCGGCGCCCGCATCGGCGTCGTCACCTTCCCCGGAACCCTCGACGACCGCGACGCCGCCCGCGCGGTCCGCCTCGCCGGCGGCACCGCCGTCGAACTTTGGCACGGCGACACCGAGCTCGGCGACGTGGACGCCGTCGTCATCCCCGGCGGGTTCTCCTACGGCGACTACCTGCGGGCCGGCGCCATCGCGCGTTTCGCTCCGCTGATGTCGAAGATCATCGACGCCGCCAACAGCGACGCAAGGCTTCCTGTCCTGGGTATCTGCAATGGCTTCCAGATCCTCACGGAATCGCACCTGCTGCCCGGTTCCATGATCAAGAACGACCACCTGAAGTTCCTGTGCCGCGACCAGGTGCTGCGCGTCGAAAACAGCAACACCGCGTGGACCCTGGATTACCAGGCGGGCCAGGAGATCACCATCCCGCTGAAGAACCAGGACGGCCAGTACATCGCCGACGAGAAGACCCTGGACGCCCTTGAGGCCGAGGGACGCGTGGTGTTCCGCTACGTGGGCTTCAACCCGAACGGCTCCCGCCGCGACATCGCCGGCATCTCCAACGCCGCCGGCAACGTGGTGGGCCTCATGCCGCACCCGGAGCACGCCACGGAACCGGGCTTCGGCCCCGAGTCGCTGGACGGCATCGGCGGCTCCGACACCGACGGGCTGGGCTTCTTCACCTCCGTTTTGACCAAGATTGTGGGAGGCGACAAGTGAGCATCGACACCACCAAGAAGTTCAATATCGACACCGTCGAGAACGCCGCGAAGACTCCGGACACGGAACTGCCCTGGGCCGAACTGGGCCTGAAGCAGAACGAGTTCGACGAGATCGTCAAGGTCCTGGGCCGCCGCCCCACCGGCGCCGAGCTGGCCATGTACTCCGTCATGTGGAGCGAGCACTGCTCCTACAAGTCCTCCAAGAACCACCTGCGCCAGTTCGGCGACAAGGTGACCCCGGAGATGAAGAAGGACATGCTGGTGGGCATCGGCGAAAACGCCGGCGTGACCAACCTGGGGGACGGCTGGGCCGTGACCTTCAAGATCGAATCGCACAACTCGCCGTCGTTCGTTGAGCCCTACCAGGGCGCAGCCACCGGAATCGGCGGCATTGTCCGCGACATCATCTCCATGGGTGCCCGCCCCGTAGCGGTCATGGACCCGCTGCGGTTCGGCGCCATCGACCACCCGGACACTGCACGTGTCATGCACGGTGCCGTTGCCGGCATCGGCGGCTACGGCAACTCCCTGGGCCTGCCCAACATCGGCGGCGAGATGGTCTTCGACTCCGTTTACCAGGGCAACCCGCTGGTGAACGCGCTGGCCGTGGGCGTGATGCGCCATGAGGACATCCGCCTGGCCAACGCCTCGGGCAAGGGCAACAAGGTTGTCCTGTTCGGTGCGCGTACCGGCGGCGACGGCATCGGCGGCGCCTCGGTGCTGGCGTCCGAGTCCTTCGACGACACCAAGCCCTCCAAGCGCCCCGCGGTCCAGGTGGGCGACCCCTTCGCCGAGAAGGTCCTGATCGAGTGCTGCCTGGAACTGTTCAAGGGCTCGCTGGTTGAGGGCATCCAGGACCTGGGCGCCGCGGGCATCTCCTGCGCCACGTCGGAGCTCGCCTCCAACGGCGACGGCGGCATGGCCGTCGAGCTGACCTCGGTGCTGCTGCGCGACCCAACGCTGACCCCGGGCGAAATCCTGATGTCCGAGTCGCAGGAACGCATGATGGCTGTGGTCACGCCGGAGAACGTGGAAGCGTTTGAGGCTGTCATGGACAAGTGGGCTGTGGAATACGCCTGGCTGGGCGAGGTGACCGACAGCGGCCGCCTCATCATCACCTGGGAAGGCGAGGTAATCGTCGACGTCGATCCCCGCACCGTCGCGCACGACGGCCCGGTCTACGACCGCCCGTTTGCCCGTCCCTCATGGCAGGACGACGTCCAGGCGGACGCCTTCACCGGTTCCGTGCAGGACGCCGGCCGCCCCTCCGCTCCGGCTGAGCTGGCCAAGGCCGTCACCGAGCTGGTGGCATCGCCGAACATGTGCTCCAAGTCCTGGATCACGGACCAGTACGACCGGTACGTGGGCGGCAACACCTCCATGGCGTTCCCGGATGACGCGGGCGTGGTGCGCGTGGACGAGGAAACCGGGCTGGGCGTGGCCCTGGCCACCGACGCCAACGGCCGCTACACCTACCTGGACCCCTACCACGGCGCGCAGCTGGCGCTGGCCGAGGCCTACCGGAACGTCGCCACCTCCGGCGCCGTTCCCATGGCCGTCAGCGACTGCCTGAACTTCGGCTCCCCCGAGGACCCGGATGTTATGTGGCAGCTGGCCGAGGCCATCCGCGGCCTGTCCGACGCCTGCATGGTGCTGGGCATCCCGGTCACGGGCGGCAACGTGTCCCTGTACAACCAGACGGGCACCACCCCCATCCACCCCTCCCCCGTGGTGGCGGTCCTGGGCAAGCTCGACGACGTCGCCCGCCGCACGCCGTCGGGCTGGCGTGAGGATGGCCAGGCCATCTACCTGCTGGGCACCACGGCCGCCGAGCTGGACGGTTCCGAATGGGCCAACATGCGCGGCCACCTGGGCGGCCTGCCGCCGAAGGTAGACCTCGACGCCGAACGCGCGCTGGGTGAGATCCTGATCAACGCGTCGCGTGACGGCATGATCGACTCGGCCCACGACCTGTCCGAGGGCGGCCTCGCCGCTGCCCTGGTGGAGTCCTCGCTGCGCTACGGCGTCGGCGCCAGGATTGCGCTGCAGGACGTCCTGGACCGGGACGGCGTGGACCTGTTCACGGCGCTGTTCTCCGAGTCCCAGGGCCGCGCTGTTGTGGGCGTGCCCCGCTCGGAGGAAGTCCGCTTCACCGACATGTGCACCGCCCGCGGTTTCGCCCACACCCGTATCGGTGTCGTGGACGCAGCCAGCGGCACACTGGACATCAACGGCGTGGAGAGCCTGTCCCTGGATGCCCTCCGCGAAGCCCACGAGGGGACGCTGCCGAAGTACTTCGGCTAATAGTCTCCATCGATTGCTCCGTACTTGTCGTTTTGACCTCTCAGAACGACAAGTGCGGAGCAATCGATTCTTAATCACTCCCCCGCCAGCCTGCTTGAATCAGCGCGCCGTGCGGATCTTGGCCACCGCGGGTTTCGCGTCGTTGGGCATGTGGCGCTTCGAGATCCGAACTTCGGTCCACCCCAGGGCAGAGTATCGTTCTGACCGACTGATGTCCCGGACCACCTGGAGTTCCTCCCCGTGGTGCTCACCTTCATATTCGATACCGATGCGGTACTTCCGGTAGGAGAGATCCGGTTCGTGGTGCCGTGTCCCGTCCTCCGCAATGATGGGAACGTTCAGTTCGGGTTCGGGCAGTCCGGCCCGCACCACAGCCAGCCGAAGCAGTGTTTCCTGGGGTGAGTCGGAGCCAACGCGGACCATCTTGATGGCCTCTTTGGCTTTGCGCAGCCCACGCTTTCCCTTGTGCCTGTCGATCATCCGTTGAAGATCGGCAATGGTGCACAGCGGCATGTCCCGGCCATCGAACTCCGGACGGGGCACACGCACACAGCTGTCCCCAGCCGCTACAAGTTCATCCACGGTCAGCAATTCAGCGAGATCCAGCCACGTACGTTCCGGCGTGGTGACAGGGATACCCTGATGGACCGTGGCTTCGTCGTCGTAGAGCTTCATTCGGTGCACGATTACGTGCGGCCGGTTGAGGTGTGCCGCACCTTCGGGACGGATGATGTGAAACATATCGTTTGGCTCCTTTCGCTGTCGACGCGGCAGCGAAAGGAGCTCCGCCGCCGTCAGGTGGGAGGCGGCGCACCGCTCATTCACTTCAATGAAAGGCCTCACCCTGGCATTCAAGGGGAGTTCCGCCGTCGTGCGTTCCATTCGGATACCCCTGCCATGGCGCTCCAACGAGCGGTGCCGCCAGCGCCGCGGAGACACTCCAGTGAACGACGCGTCAGCAATGGTGAAGGGGCGCCCCCGGAGCTCCTCCGGCAGCGGACGTGGGGTCTTCATCGGTCCATGACACCAGAATCAGCGAAAGACCGCGGAAGTTATCCACACCTCTTATCGAAAGCTCCGTACATGTCGTTTTCCCGGATCAGAACGGCAGCTACGGAGCAATCGATGGGTCAGTCCTCGCTGTGGATCTCCCGCTGCCGGGCGCTGAGCAGCTCGATCTCGGGCCTGCCCGCAACGAGACGTTCGACGGCGGCCAGCACCTCCACGAGGTGGGCGCGGTCTGCTGCCACCAGGCCGGCCCCCACCTGGGAGCGCCGGTACTGGTCGTGGTCCCCCACCTCGGCCACGGAGACATCAAAGCGGCGCTTGAGCTCGGCCAGCAGGGGCCTGATGACGGAGCGCTTCTCCTTCAGGCTCTGGACGTCGCCCAGGAGGATGTCGAATTCAATCCAGCCGATCCACATCAGATGGTCAGCTCCCCCATCCTGTCCCAGCCGTCGCCGTCGAGCTGGCGGCTGATGATCCGGGGTGTTTCGGCCAAGGCCTGGGGCATGTCCGCCATGGCCTGCTTGAAGTGGGCGCTGTTGACATGGTCGCCTGCGGCGTCGTCCTTGAAGGCCTCCACCAGGACGAACTCGTTTGGGTCTTCCACGCTGCGGGACCAGTCGAACCACAGGTTGCCGGGCTCCTCCCTGGTGGCCCGGGTGAAGTCAGCCACCAGGTCCATCCAGCGCTCCGACCACTCCGGCTTGACCTTGAATTTGACGACGATAAAAATCACGGGGATGTCCCTTCCGCGGCGAGGATGCGTGCCCCTTTAATGTACCGGGAGGTGACGTAGCGCTGGGCGGCCCGGGTTACCGGTCCGCCTGCAGAGTAGAACCAGTTGGCGGGCCGGCTGAAAGCCCGGATCCGAAGGAACACGTCCCCATTGCTGTCGATCTCCACTTCGAAGGATTCCTCGCCACGGGCCGGGTGCCCCGGCAGCGTCCCGTATCCGAACCCTGCCGATTGCGGCAAGCCGTCCGGGGAGGGCTGCCGCACCCAGACCACTTCACACGGCGCGTTGAGCCTGAAAGGCCCGACGCCGAACCCGCTCACCACCCGCGCTCCCGTGACCGCCTCAGGCGAATCGGCACGGACACGCAGCCCGGCCCGCCGCTGCAGTTCCCAGCCCAGGATGCCGCGGGCCACACGCCCGTAGACCGCAAGCCCATTGCCCAGGTGGACCTCCTTCAGCACCCGGGAGTAGTCCGCGGGTGCGTTGCCCTGTTCGGTACTTCCTATTCCGGGGTAGTCGAGGACCCCTTTCACGTGCCGCTTCCCGTCACGCATCCGGCGCTCCCAGTCGGGCCCATCCCAGCTGCGCCTGCTGCTTCCGGCTGAGGCCCGCCACCACCAGGTCGTAGGAGTCCTCCACCATGTCCCTGACCATGCTGTCCGGCAGCGCGCCGTCCAGCCGGACACCGTTCCAGTGCGTTTTGTTCATATGCCAGGCACCCGTGATTTCGGGGTTGGCCGCACGGAGCTGCACCGCAAGGGACGGTTCACACTTGAGGTTGACGTAGAAGTCCTGAGGGTCCATCGAGGACAGGGCAAAGAGCTTGGCCTCCTGCCGGGCACCGGCGGCGGTGTGGGCCCGGACCTTGAACACCGCCGTCTCCGGGCCGAAAGGATAATCCTCATAGCTGCCGGGGAATGACAGGCAGATTTTCCTCAATGCTTCGGGGTCCATCACGCCAGCCTATAAAGCGGGCCACTGCGGTGCTAGTCTGCGAGGATGTCACACGATCAGGGCACCATTCCTGTTCTGGACCTGAGCACCGCACGGCAGCCCTACGGGTCTTTCAGTCCGGAATTCATCGAGCAACTGCGCTATGCCACCCATAACGTCGGCTTCTTCCAGATCACGGGTTACGGGGCCTCCCCCGGCCAGGCTGAACACCTCCTGGATGTCATCAGGCGCTTCTTCGACCTCCCCCTCGAGGAACGGATGAAGCTGGACAACCGGCTCTCACCCCATTTCCGGGGATACACCCGGATGGGCACCGAGGTGACGCAGGGCAGGGCAGACGCGCGTGAGCAGATCGATTACTCGCCGGAACGGGAGCCCGTCAGCAGCTATTCGGCGGACGAGCCCTACTGGTTGCTTCAGGGGCCGAACCTCTGGCCGGACGAGTCCTTCCCCGAGCTCAAGCCGGCGGCGATGGCGTGGGCCGATTTGATGTCCGCGGTGGGAATGGAGCTCCTGCGGGCCATTGCGGTGTCCCTCCAACTGCCCGAGGACTACTTCGACGAACCGTTCCGCGACTCTCCTGCCTGGATGGGCAAGCTGGTGCACTACGTTGGCGGCGTGGTGGAGGCAGCCGGAGACCAGGGCGTGGGCTCGCACGCGGACTACGGGTTCGTGACGCTCCTTCTGCAGGACGGCGTGGGCGGTCTGGAGGTGCAGCCCCCGGGGGCCACCGGCTGGCTGCCCGTGGAGCCGATCCCGGGCGCCCTGGTGGTGAACCTGGGCGAGATGCTGGAAGTGGCAACCGAGGGATACCTCGCCGCCACCATCCACCGCGTGCAGGCACCGCCGCCGGGCGTGGACCGGTACTCCGTCCCGTTCTTTTGGTCCCCCCGGCTGGACGCCGTGATCAAGCCGGTACCCCTGCCGCCCGAACTGAAGGCAGCGGCGAGGGGCATCACGGATGACCCCGCGAACCCGCTGCTGGCCTCGTTCGGGCTCAACATGCTGAAGGGCCGGATGCGCGCCCACCCCGATGTCACCGAACGGCACTATCCCCACCTGATGACACGCTGAGGAGCCCGGCCGGGGCGGACGGCAGGATCAGTTGTTGAATATCCAGGCCTGCTGGGCGGGACAGGCATCCATCACCACGTCCAGGCCGGCAGCCTTCGCCCGCGCCGCCGCATCCTCGTCGATCACTCCCAGCTGGAGCCAGACCGCCTTGGCGCCCACGGCAATGGCCTCATCCACCACCGCTCCCACCCTGTGGGAGTTTACGAAGCAGTCCACGACGTCGATGGGGTGCTTTTCACGCGGGATGTCACCCAGGGTGCGGTACCCCTGTTGGCCGTGCACCGGATCACCGGGCAGGTTGACGGGGATGATCTCCATGCCCAGCCGGTCCCTGATGAACAGCGACGTGTCATAGGCGGCGCGCCATTCGTTGGTGGTGAGGCCCACGATGGCCCACCGGCCTTTGGTGCGCATAAGGCGTTCAATGACAGCAGGATCGTTGGTATGGCCCATGCGCTTAGCCTACCGGGCGGACTTTGCGTCCCGGCCATGCCCCGGCGCCCAGTCTGGGCTACCGGCTGAACTTCCGCAGCCACCTGTTCCCCGGCAAAGGCTCAGCCACTGCCCCGATGGCATCTTCAGCCTGCAGGACAACGTCCTCCAGCGGCTCCACAACAATGCTCACGGGCGGCAGGACGGCCTCATCAGCAGGTTCTTTCTCCAGGCCGGATGCAGGGCCGCCGCCGCCCGGCTGCCGCTGCCCGCCTTCTCCTGGGGTGGCAGTCCCGGCGGCAGGGTTGCGCCGTCCGGGTTCCTGCCCGCCGGCAAGGGCACGTGGAGCTTTTCCTGCCTCACCGGAGGCCACGGCCGACGGGCGGGGTTCCGCTGCCTGCTGCGGCCCGGGTGCGGGGTCCTGCTGCAGATGATGGCTGTCAGCAGGACCGGGTCCTGCTGACACCGGTTCCGCGGCAGGCTGCCCTGCGCCGGGACCGTCCACGCCATCCGGGTCATCCGGCTGCACCAGTCCGGCGGCGGCCTGTCCTTGGATGGTCCAGGACGGTGACCAGTTTTCCAGCAGCTGCTGAACAGAGTGGCTGCCTCCGTCGGGAGCGGGTGAACTGGCAGCGACTCCTCCTATCCCGGTGCCCATGCCGGCAAGCAGGGCAAGGCCCAGGACAGTTGGCCGGTGCCGGCGCAACCGCCGCCGCAGCGCCAGCTCATCGCCGGCAGCATCCTGGACATCCTTCAGCACGTTTAAGCCCGCTGCCGCAGGTTCCACGGCTTCCGTCGCGGAACCCGCCATCAACCGGGCAAGCGGGCCGGAGGGAGCGGGCACGGGAAGGGACGCCAAAGATCCGAGTGAAAGGAGGATGCTACGGAGATCGGAATCGCCGGCCTGGCCAGCGTCACTGAGCATGTCATCCACCAGGTGGTGCAGGCTGTCCGGGGAGCGCGTCATGGTGTGAGGTACTCCTTCACGCCGGACAGCTCCCGCAGCTTGAGGAGCGCGCGCCGCTGAAGCTGCTTCACGGCCCCCGCCGTTTTGCCCATGGCCTCGGCCGCCTGCTCAACGGTGAGCCCGGCCACCAGGCGAAGCGACAGCACTTCCCGCTGGTCACCGGGAAGTCCGTCCAGCAGCCGGAGGACCTCCTGCGGGGAGATGCGCTCCAGCGCCACGTCTTCGGCCGATGAGTCTTCCCGCCGGTCCAGTTCGGGCTCGAACGGCAGTTTTGCGGGGGTGCGGTTCTGCCGGCGGTGGTCATCGACCATGCGGGCGTGGGCTACAGAGAAAATAAATGTGCGAAGTCCTGCGGCACCACCGTGCATAGTGGCAAGCCGGGGCAGGACGGAGAGGAACACCTCCTGCATTGCCGCCTCCGGATCCTCGACTCCCCGGGCTGTGAGATAGCCCAGAACCTGTGATGCATACGTCCGGTAGACGAGGCTGAACACGTCAGCCTGGCGGGATTCATCCCGCAAAGCCTCGTCGGTCAGTGCATCGGTCACGGACGTAGTGCTTCCAGTCAAAGAGGGGTTTGTTTGCCCGGGAAGGCCTTCCACAGGGGTGGAACGGCTTTTCCCCGCATTACTTTACCCCTCGGTAACCACTGCGCCGGGACCGCCACGGGCGTCACCGGTTCCGGCATGAGGCAGCTGCCCCTGCCACCGGATCAATGAAAGAGCCGGTCTGGAACGTGATGGGGGACAAGTTCCAGACCGGCGCTACATAGGGGTAATCGCTGACGACGGCGAAAGGGTTACGCGTTCCTGAAAAAACTTTCCAAAACTTTTTGGAGGAGGTTCAGCGGGCCGCGGCCGGGATCCAGCGCGGTGCACTCCCCTGCCGGCGCGGTTCCTTGGCGATCGTAAAAGCGTGCACCCTGGCGGGGACGCGCTGGTCATCGCAGTCAGCCTGGGGCCTCATTGGAGCAACAGCGGGAGCCGCGGCGGAGCTCCTGGTTACTGCCCCGGCAGGGCAGAGATCGGTGACCAGACCGGTACCTGCGCATTCACGGACGGCGGCGATCCCGGCGGCGAGTGCGGACTTGTCCTCAAAAGGCCCGGACACCGCCATCACCGTGCCATCGGGGGCCAGAAGCCGGAACCTGAAAAACGAATCTGAGTCGACAAAAGCTTCGAACTTTCCGGCCATAAGAAATCCTTCCGGTCTGCGGGATCCTGCCCGGCGACATCCTTGTCGCCAGCTGGTCTGTGCGCGGTGCTGCGCATGTTCCCGCGGGTTTGGTCGAACGAATTGGTGATTGCATCACGTGGTGTTGATAAGTCTGTCGTCCAATGACGCAGCCTCACAAGACCAGCCGGGTTAACCCTATGTAAATTGCCATACTTTTGGGAAGACAAACGGCGGGCCACCCACTCGGGTGACCCGCCGTCGTCGTCCCCACCCACTCCCTAGCCTCGCAAGCTCGGCCAGGGAACCCTGCGGGCGTGGGCCCACACGTCAGTCGTTGATAAGGTCGTTCACCACGATGGTCTGGTCACGGTCCGGGCCCACGCCGATGGCGGAGAACCGCGTGCCGGACAGCTTTTCCAGGGCCAGCACGTAGTTGCGGGCGTTCTCGGGCAGGTCAGCAAGGGTGCGGGCACCCGTGATGTCCTCGGTCCAGCCTTCGAAGTATTCGAAGATGGGCTTGGCGTGGTGGAACTCGGTCTGCGTCATGGGCATCTCGTCATGGCGCACGCCGTCCACGTCGTAGGCCACGCACACGGGGATCTGCTCGATGCCGGTGAGGACGTCCAGCTTGGTGACGAAGTAGTCCGTGAAGCCGTTGACCCTGGATGCATGGCGGGCCAGGACGGCGTCGTACCAGCCGCAGCGGCGCGGGCGCCCGGTGTTGACGCCGAATTCCCCGCCGGTCTTCTGCAGGTACATGCCCATCTCGTCGAAAAGCTCGGTGGGGAACGGACCGGCGCCCACGCGTGTGGTGTACGCCTTGATGATGCCGATGGAGCGGGAAATGCGGGTTGGGCCGATGCCGGAACCCACCGAGGCGCCGCCGGCAGTGGGGTTGGAGGAGGTGACGAACGGGTAGGTTCCGTGGTCCACGTCCAGGAATGTTGCCTGGCCGCCTTCCATCAGGACCACCTTGCCCTCATCGAGCGCCGTGTTCAGGACCAGGGTGCTGTCGATGACCAGCGGACGGAGCCGCTCGGCGAAGGAGAGGAAGTACTCCACGATTTCCTCCACCAGGACGCTGCGGCGGTTGTAGACCTTCACCAGCAGTTCGTTCTTCTGGCGCAGGGAGCCCTCCACCTTCTGCCGGAGGATGGACTCGTCAAAGACGTCCTGCACGCGGATGCCCAGCCGGGCCACTTTATCCATGTAGGCCGGGCCGATGCCGCGTCCGGTGGTTCCGATGGCGCGGCTTCCCAGGAACCGCTCGGTCACCTTGTCCAGGACCTGGTGGTACGGGGCCACGAGGTGGGCGTTGGCGGAAACCCGGAGCTTGGAGGTGTCTGCGCCGCGAGCCTGCAGCCCTTCGATTTCCTGGAAGAGTGCTTCGAGGTTCACCACGCAGCCGTTGCCGATAATGGGAACCGCGTTGGGGCTGAGAATGCCTGCCGGCAGCAGCTTGAGTTCGTACTTTTCACCGCCTACGACGACGGTGTGCCCGGCGTTGTTGCCGCCGTTGGGCTTGACGACGTAGTCCACGCGGCCGCCCAGAAGGTCAGTGGCCTTGCCTTTTCCTTCGTCGCCCCACTGGGCTCCTACGATCACAATTGCTGGCATGGGATCCTCCCCCATTCGTTCGGGCTGCCCGGGTCCGGCCATGGAGGTGGCTTGCCCGGTGCGGCGCCGTTCATGAGAATGCCCCGAATGGACCGGCCGTCGCTGGTCCGCGGGACGGGGCAGCGATGCAAGAGTTCCGGGGCTCTTACCACCCAAGTTTAGCCGATGAGCGACTTTGTCCACTCGTTGGGCCGCCGCGGTCCTTCTTGCAGGGTAAAGGACTCCTGCAGGCAAGGACCGCGGCGGGTGGGCGTTATGGCTACTCGCCGTCGGCTTCCTCGCCCGGCCGGGACGTCTGGGTGGCAAGGCTGTCCCAGAAGGAGGTGTCGGCGTCGGCGATGGAGCCGTCCGCAATTGCTGCCGCGGTTGCAGTCAGCGTGGTCACGGTCTGCTGGATCAGGTAACCGTTGCTGCGCAGGCCCAGGGCGACGCCGTCCGCGTAGTGGTCGGACATGCCACGCATTTCGAAGAGCAAGGTTGCGATGCCGTACTCAACGGCAATCCCATTGCGGCTGATGGTTTCGGCGCTGCCGCCCACATACTTGCCCAGGTGGCCCCAGCCGGTGGAGTCGACGTTGTTGAACACCACGGCGCCCAGCTGCTTGGACTTTTCCACCACGGCAGGATCGGCGTTGGGTGTGGTTGGGTAAAGGATGGACCCCGAGACCAGCTTTCCGTCGCGTTCGCTGCGTGTGCCCTGGTGGTGCAGGTCGATCATGTAGTCGATCTTGTGCTGGCGCATCACATTGTTGTGCAGCGCCTGCGTTTCCGGCTGGATCTTGTCCACGTGGTCGCGGTTGAGGTCCACTTCCTCGGCGTTGTAGCGGGTCATGTTGCGGTCACCCTTGGCCAGGTAGTCATCCAGCGGGAAGTTCACGTCCCCCATGGCGCCGTCGGCGTTCAGCATGGGAACGATCAGGATGTTCACGCCGTCCAGGATGTCCTCCGACTTGCCCGTCCCGAGGTGCTTGACGAATTCCAGGGCGCCTTCGGTGGTGAGCTGCTCATTGCCGTGCTGCTGCGTGAGGTACAGGATGGTGGGTTTCGCCGGGTCCGAAATGTACTTGACCAGGTGGATGTCGCGTCCCTTGACGGTCTGCCCGATGACCTCAAGCTCCATGGCGGACTGGCGGGCATCCTGGTCCTTCAGGAAGGAAACCATCTGGTCATAGCTGGCCAGCTTCGAGGTGGTGATTTGGCCGTTACCGTCGTAGTTCGGACCTTCACCCACTGAATGGGCGAGCGGTGCCGGTCCTGCCACAACGGCAAGAGCAAGGGCTCCGGCGGCCAGGGTCCTGAAAGTTGCCACGGTTTTTCTCACGGTGCGTTACCTCTTTCGAGTGCATTAGGTGCGTCCAGCCCGCTATGTCCCCCATTGCCGGCTGTGACATCAGCCAACCAAGCTGGACAGAACCTGTCAATGGACATGACTGGTGTCCGCACCCAGTTATTACGAATCGAAAGCTGTTAACGCGGCGCGACATATGGCGAAGCGAATTTGCCCCCGCCCGCGATGGTGGATTTAAGTGACAGTGAACCATCCGGAGCGGCCAAGAGACCTGGCTCAATGACGCCGCAGCAACCCGTCAGGGCAGGACACGTCCTGCCTGCAGAAGGTGCTACTGCCAGGACCGATGGAAAGGAAAATCCAGCATGTCCCTGAACACCGACCACATCCGCGTTACCCACGCAGGTTCGTTGCCGCGCACGCCCGAGCTCATCGCCGCCAACGCGGCGCGCGAGGAAAACCCGGCCGACGTGGAGGGATACAACGAACTCCTCACCGCTTCCGTTGTGGACCTGGTCCAGCGTCAGCAAAGCCTGGGCATCGATATCCCGAACGACGGCGAGTACGGCCACGCGATGTCCGCCGCTGTGGACTACGGCGCATGGTGGTCCTACTCATTTGCCCGGATGGGCGGCCTGGAACTGGACAATGACGCCACATGGGCCGTTGAGCCGAAGGAATCCGCCCCCGGCAACGTCCAGCTGACGGGATTCATCCACCGCCGCGACCGCGTCCTTTTTGCCGAGGCCTACAACGATCCCACCAGCGGCATCTTCACTGGCGGCGCCAAGCCGTTCCCGAAGGTCACGGGACCGCTGGTGTACACGGGCCAGGACGCGGTGGCCTCGGACGCTGCCAACCTCAAGGCAGGCCTTGCCGCAACCGGATTAAAAGAAGGATTCGTGGCAGCGCTCTCCCCCGGCAGCGCATCACGGATCACCAACGAGTACTACGCCACGGAGGAGGAGTATATCTACGCCTGCGCGGACGTACTCCGCGAGGAGTACAAGGCCATCGTGGACGCCGGCCTCATTTTGCAGATCGATGATCCCTCCATTGCTGAGAACTGGGACCAGATCAGTCCGGAACCCACCGTTGAGGACTACCTCAAGTTCACGCAGATCCGGGTGGAAGCGCTGAACTACGCCCTCCGCGGCCTTCCCGAGGAGCAGGTGCGCTTCCACCTCTGCTGGGGCTCCTGGCACGGCCCCCACACCACCGACCTCCCGTTCGCGGACCTCGTGGACACAATGCTGCAGATCAACGCCGGCGGGTACTCCTTTGAGGCCGCCAACGTTCGCCACGAACACGAGTGGCGGGTGTGGGAGGACACCAAGCTCCCCGAGGGCAAGGTCATCATCCCCGGCATCGTCTCGCACGCCACCAACGTGGTGGAGCACCCGGACCTCGTGGCAGACCGCATTGTCCGTTTCGCCGAGGTAGTGGGCCGCCAGAACGTCATTGCCTCCACGGACTGCGGCCTGGGCGGGCGCGTCCACCCCCAGATCGCCGTCGCCAAGCTTGAAGCACTGGGAGAAGGCGCCCGCCGGGCAACCAAGCGGCTCTGGTAACAGCCGCCCCTTCTCCGCCAGCCAGGACCGCCGGTTCCCTGCTCCACAGTATTGGATGCAGGGGACCGGCGTTTCGTTTCTCCGGGCTTGCTAAACTGGAACAGGCCGACCCGGAATCGGTCCACCCCATCTCAACCGCCGCTCATATGTGGCGCCTTCGTGCGCCCATATCCGCCGGCGGCAGCACCGCCAATCCCCGCAGGAGATCCAGCACTACATGACAGCCCTGGCCCCCGAATCTTTCCATGAGCAGCTCCTGAGCCGCCGCTACGAACCCAATGTTGCCGCCGTCAATGAACTGTGCGATTCCCTGCAGGAGACCCGGCCCGGCACGGTAGTGCCCTACGTCGACCCCATGCATGACGTGGACGAATGCCGCATTATCAGCCTGTTCTCGAACATCGGCGCGGCCGACGAGTCCGGCTTCATCACCCCGGGAGACCAGGACGCCGCTACCCGCATGCTCGGCATCCAGTGGAAGCTGGGCCTTCGCCCCGAGTTCGTCATGCCCTGGAACGTGCACCCCTGGCACGTCCCGGGCGAGGTCAACGGGAAGTTCACCCCGGACCAGATCCAGGCCGGCCTGAAGCCGCTGCTGAAGTTCCTGGCACTGGTCCCGCGCGCCTCGGTGATCGTGGCCCACGGCACCGAAGCCAACCGCCTGGCCAACCTGCTGCTGAAGACCGAGGTGCCGCTGCTCTGGCGCCGCGGCCTGAAGACCTACAAGGTGCGGTCCCTGAGCGGACGCGCTTTCGCCGGTTCCCCCGCCCGCCAGGAGGAGTACCTCGAGGACATGCGCGTGGCCTACGCCG